>NZ_CALHIF010000040.1 GCF_938030755.1 uncultured Granulicatella sp.
CACCTACGTATTACCGCGGCTGCTGGCACGTAGTTAGCCGTGGCTTTCTGGTTAGATACCGTCAAGGCGCTAACAGTTACTCTAGCACTTGTTCTTCTCTAACAACAGAGTTTTACGATCCGAAAACCTTCTTCACTCACGCGGCGTTGCTCCGTCAGACTTGCGTCCATTGCGGAAGATTCCCTACTGCTGCCTCCCGTAGGAGTTTGGGCCGTGTCTCAGTCCCAATGTGGCCGATCACCCTCTCAGGTCGGCTATGCATCACGGCCTTGGTGAGCCGTTACCTCACCAACTAGCTAATGCACCGCGGGTCCATCCATCAGCAGAAGCTTGCGCCTCTTTTCCTCCTTCAACCATGCGGTTAAAGGACCTATGCGGTTTTAGCATCCGTTTCCGAATGTTATCCCCCTCTGATGGGCAGGTTACCCACGTGTTACTCACCCGTTCGCCACTAGATTGACCAGTGCAAGCACCGGTCGCTCTCGTTCGACTTGCATGTATTAGGCACGCCGCCAGCGTTCGTCCTGAGCCAGGATCAAACTCTCATGAAAAATTTGGATTTTCATAAGCTTTGAAAAGCTCATTTTAATTACTGACTTATTGTATCTCTTTAAGAGATAAGAAATTGTTGTTTCTTCATTATAAATAATGAAGTCCCTACACATTTGGTTCGTCTTCTTTGTTCAGTTTTCAAAGGTCAATCGTTGTTTTACAACAACTCCTATATCCTATCATAGGACATTTTTACTGTCAACAGTTTTTATTTAACTTTTTCAGAGTTTTTTGAAACTGTTTTATAAGCGAACGTTCGCTCAACAGTGATATTAATTTATCATAACCAAAGACTGTTTGCAAACGAAATGATTTATTTTTTTATGAAAAATTTCAATTCCTTTTTCGTGGATTATTCGATAAAGTCTTTACTTTCTTTTTGGTGGCTCGTATAATATAAAGTACATCAGCCGAAATAGCTCAGTTGGCAGAGCAACGCACTCGTAACGCGTAGGTCGCAGGTTCGACCCCTGTTTTCGGCATCTACTAAAAAAAGCGTTCAAGAAGTGTTTGAATAAATCTTTTTGAACGCTTTTTATTATTTATTTTTGTTCGAGTATTCACTCTACTCTTTTGGAGTTGAGTAAACTGAAACGTGATTTTTCAAAATTTTAATCTGAACCGGAAGATCGTCTGATTGATCGCCATCAACGTCAGACTCTAGTTTGGAATCCGATGAAATTTTTATATCTTTTGCTTTAATATATTCAATATGCTCATTTTCAACCACATCGCCTTTCAGCAAATTAGGAATGAGTGATAATTTTGAGAAGATAGAAGCATCTTTAAGAATCAATATATTCGCATAGCCATCTTTGTTTTCATCAAACATTTTCTTGTCTGCATAATAGTTGGACAATAGAACAAGGACTTGACTAGCTTCACCATGATAGGTTCCATTCTCAGTTTCAACATGAATTGTAAATACTTCATCTTTTATCACTGATTTCATCGTATTAATTGCATAGGCTAAAACACCATATTTTGTCTTATCTTCAATCTCAACATTGTGAATGGCTTCTGGCAGGGATCCTACACTAAAAATATATCCAAAGTATTGGTTGTTTGCTTTCCCAATATCAATAGCGTTAGTATTGTCGAAATCTAGTTCTTCTATTGCTTGATCAATAACTTGACTGATTTCTAGTAATTTTGTAATTAAATTACCTGTCCCACCTGGGATAATTCCTAGCTTAGGAATATATTCTTTTTCAGCTATTCCTGAAACCACTTCATTAACGGTGCCGTCACCGCCAAACACTACTACAGCTTCAGCTTTTTCTTTAACAGCTTCTTCAGCAAAAATAGTTGCGTCTTTTGCTTTCTCGGTTATTCTAGTTTCAACAACATCAAAATATTCTTTCGCTTTATTTTCGATTTTCTCTTTATAATCTAAAGCTTTTTCTCCACCAGAAGTTGGATTAATAATAATCATTACTTTTTTCATCCTAAACATCTCCCTATTCTGTTGTTCAAAATCATTTTAAACCTACTTTTGAATAGCTTTCCTTACCAATATTCTAAGTATTTGTACCGCATTATAACATATGACTATCTATTTCTTGTCTTTTTTATCTTGCATCCATGATAATCAAGCTCCATAAAAATAAGGCCGAGTAATTACCCGACCTTTTTATTTTGTACTAATTCAATAATCTTTAACACAACGTCGCTAGCTTTTTGCATACTTTCGAGGGTTACGAATTCGTATTGTCCATGAAGGTTCTCAGCTCCAGTAAACAAATTCGGAGTTGGGATTCCTTTATAGGTAATAATACATCCATCTGTTCCTCCACGGAATGGTTGAATGTCTGGCGTGATGCCACATTCTTTATAAGCCTCAAGTGCGACTTCAACTGAAGTCATATCGTCTTTTAGGATTTCATACATATTATAGTACTCATCGTAAATCGTGCATTCGATACGAGGTACATCATATGTTGCATTTTGTGCATCGACGATTGCTTGGAACTGCGCTTTTCTCTCTTCGAATTTCTCCATCGAGTGATCACGGATAATATATTCCAATTCAACCTTACCGATGTCGCCCGATTGTTTCGATAGCATAAAGTACCCTTCGTACCCACTTGTACATTCCGGAACTTCATCTACTGGCATGCGTGTAAATAGTTTTGCCGCTTCCGCCAAAGCATTCACCATGACATCTTTGGCTTGCCCGGGGTGAACACTAGTCCCGTGAATCGTCACCACTGCACGCGCTGCATTAAACGTTTCATATTCTAACTTCCCTACTACTCCACTATCTAAAGTGTAGGCAAATTTTGCAGGCATTCTTTCCGCTTTGAAACGGTGCGCGCCCTTCCCGATTTCTTCGTCAGGCCCAAACGCTAACCAAATATCTCCATGCGGAATCTCTGGATGCGCCATTAAGTACAAGCACGCTTCTAATACCGAAACGAGCCCCGCCTTATCATCGGCTCCCAGCAGTGTTGTTCCGTCTGTGGTAATTAATGTTTCACCGATATAATTTTTTAGGTTTGGAAACTCGCTAACCGTCATCACCAATTTTTTCTCAGCGTTTAGAACCACGTCTTTACCATTATAATTCTCGTGAATTTGTGGATTGATATTTTCAGCGTTGAAATCCGCGGTGTCGACGTGGGCAATAAACCCAATCGCTGGAGCCGCACTTTCTTCTGTTAAGTTACTTGGGAGTAGCGCCACTAAGTAGCTATCCTCTGGATCGAGTTCTACTTTTGTAAAGCCATATCCCACTAATTCATCACGAAGCATTTCTAAAAATTCCCATTGACTCTTTGTCGTAGGGATGCTAGCTGATTTCAAGTCACTACGCGTATTGATTTTCGCATATCGAATAAAACGTTCTAACATTGTAGGATACATGTTAATAAGAGTCATCTTCTTTCACTTGGTGGAACTCTAAGTCTGCAATGGTTTCACGACCGAACATTTCAATCGCTACTTTAATTTTTTGTTTTTCATGGTCAAGTTCTACTACTTTACCGCTCATACCGTTGAAGGCACCTTCAGTGATAATTACGTAGTCTCCAACAGATACATGTAAATCAACTGGAGCATGTACTTTTTCACCGATACGTCCTAAGATTGCTTCTACTTCTTCTGGTAATAATGGAGAAGGTTTTGACCCCGCACCGTGCGAACCAACGAAACCTGTTACTCCAGGAGTGTTACGAACTACGTACCAAGCTTGGTCAGACATCACCATTTCAACTAATACATAACCAGGGAAAGTTTTTTCCACTGTTGTTTTTGTTTTACCATCTTTTACTTCAACTTCCTCTTCTTCAGGAACGATGACACGAAAAATATTTTCTTCCATCCCCATGCTTTGGATACGTGATAAAAGATTTGATTTTACTTTGTTTTCATATCCTGAATAAGTGTGTAATACATACCATTCTTTTTCCATTAATACTCCTCCTTAAAGAATCGACCACATTTTTCCATACAAAAAAACCTTCAAGATGAAGGTTTTTTCAACTGCTTTTAGTATATCACTAATCACTATAAAGTACTATTATTTTAAAAGGAATGTAATGAGTTGATGAATCCCATAGTCCACTACAGCAAAAAAGCCTAATGCTACTACTACTGTAATGATTACTGTAATAGTATATTTGTTTACTTCTTTACCTGTTGGCCATGTTACTTTTTTCATCTCTTTAAAAACATTTGATAAAAAACGCATGCTGGGTCTCCCTTCCCTCTTTATTTTGTTTCACGATGTAGTGTTTGTTTATTACAATATTTGCAGAATTTTTTGATTTCTAAACGCTCAACTCGACGATTTTGACCAAGTGTAATTGTATAATTTCTTGATCCACATACGCTACAAGCTAAAGCTGCTTTTTTCTGTGCCATTCTTTCACTACTTTCTATAAATCCATATCTATTTAATCATAAGGAAACAGCGAAATTTTGTCAAGTCAACACTAGTAGCCTAGAAATATCGCCAAAAGTAGTAGAATAATTTGTAAAGAATGAATCATTACCATATTTTTAATAGCTAAAGCAAATGTTGTTTTCTTATCTTGAACAGCTTTGAACTGCTGAATATGTTTATAAATAGGAATCCCTACTACAAGAACCCCAAGTAGAATCCATGGCGCAATCCCTAATAATACTGCTAGTAATATCGCCCCAAGCGCAACGCCGTAAAGCACTTGATAGACCACTAATGCTTTTTTCTTTCCGATATAGTAAACCAATGTATAACGATGGTTTGTAATATCCGTTTCTAAATCACAGATGTTATTGCTTAACATGATATTGGCAATCGTACAAACAAGTGGCAATGATAATAAAAGCACCTTTAATTGAGCAACAATATCCAGTTGCATCGTTAAAATACTTCCGTCTAACTGCACGCCTGCAAAAATAGTCCCTTCTGGTACATTTAAAAATACAGTTATCCAAAAAATCCCAAATCCCATCGTGAAACCTGATAACACTTCACCAAGAGGCATTCGAGAAATCGGGATTGGTCCAAATGTATAGAATACACCGATAAAGAAACATAGTGCCCCGACCATTAAGAGAAGGATGTTCGTGCGCGCTACAAGAACGACTCCAAAAACTGCTGCTACTGTAAACAGAATTCCAAATACTTCCCACGCTTTTTTCACCGTTATACTACTTGTTCCAATCACATTATGATGATCACGGTAATCAGAATTTTTTGCTTTCACATAGTCCATCAAATTATTCATAACGGTCGTCGCCATATCAAATGACAACATTCCTACAAAGAAGAGGCACATATTAAGAACGTTAATTTCTTTGAATAATATAAAGGAATAGCATAGAGCAGTTAAAAATGGAAAAACGCTAGCCAGCTTCGTTCGCAATTCTACTAATTCAACAAACTCTTTTTTTGACATCATTCTATAGACTCCTTCAACTCAAGCGATGAGTTTGTTAATTTGAAAGTTTCTTTAATCGAATCGGATACGTAGACCTTTTTATCCTTCGTAACAAAAATGACATCCACATCTTTATGGCTATTTGCATATTTCAGACCCTCTTTGACACCTATAGAGAACATCGAAGTCGATAAAGCGTCTCCTTTAGTCGAACGATTTACAATCACCGATACGCCTTCAATATTATTCTCATAAGGATAACCTGTTTTTGGATTTAGAATATGATGATAAACTTGATTGTCCACTTTTAAGTATCGTTCATAGATTCCTGAAGTGACAATCGTTTTATCTTTTTCTAAAATCGTCCCTAAAGTTGTCCCACGAGATTCTACCGGATCTTGAATTCCTACATTCCAAGCAACACCATTTCTTGCAGGGGAACCTCCCATAACAACAATATTTCCACCTAAATCGATAACGGCCGTCGTTACACCTTCTTTAGCAAAATAATCCCAAACCTTATCGGCAATGTATCCTTTTGCAATCCCGCCTAAATCCAACTTCATTCCTTTTTTCTTCAAGAACACCGTTTGTTCAGCATCATTTAGCTCTACTTCCTTATAATCGACAAGAGGAAGGACTGCATCAATTTCTTCTTGGGTAGGTTTTTTTGCATCATCAAATCCGATATGCCAAAGCGCCGTTAATGGTCCCACAGTAATATCAAACGCCCCATTAAATTCCGCACTATATTCCAATCCTAATTTAATGAGCTCATAAACATCTGAACTGACCTTTACAGGCTTTTCACCGGCAGCGATATTTACTTCATCCACTTCAGAGCCAGAAGCGTTCACGGTAATTCTCTTTTCTAAATCTTTAATCATCTCCAAAGCACTCTCGATTAAAGCCTCTGAATTAGGATGATAGACGGACAATGAAACAGCTGTTCCTAGTAAGAAATCTGTCTTTTTCACCGGAGATTTAATGATTTCTCTTGGAGTTTTAATTGATGCCCCCGAAACTGTGTCGGCTTCATTATTCGATTGATTCTGGCAAGCAGCTAAGACAGCTGTCCCCATCACTGCCATTAGCCCCCATGTCATCCACTTTTTTCTCATAACGCTCTCCTTCTTATTCATCCTATGTATTGTATCGCATTTTTCATAAAAACTAAACTTTACGCCAGTAAATCCTCAAAAGATTTCCAATCAATAAACTAAAAACTCCTGCACGAAAAGTACAGGAGTTCAGAGTCTTCACTTGTAATCCATTAGTTTTTTGGTGCTTCTACTTTAATTTCAGTAGTGTCGCCTTTTTTAGCAGCTTCAATTAATTTGTTTGCATATTCCACAAATGAAGTATGTGCGTTTGTTGCTCCTGCTACTACTTCAACATCTTTAGGATTTTGTTTAGAAACAAGACCTTCATTGTACGCTTTAAAGTATTCAGCTGGTCCAGTACCCAGTTTATCTTTCATTGATTTTTCGTATGCAGCATCTGCTGATTTACGTTCACCTTTATCGTTTAAGTTGTCATAATCAGATTTAGTGATTTTTCCACCTTCAACAGTAATCGTAAATTCAACATGCCAACCACGTTTGTCAGCTGCTGATACTAATTTATAAGTACCATCTTTTAAAGCTGCATTTGATTGTTGAGCTGCTTGTGTTGTTGCAGTTTGTGTTGTAGCAGATTGTGTTGTTGTTTTGCTTGAATCTGTTTTGCTGTTTCCGCCACATGCTGCTAAAACAAACACAGATGATAATAATACTGCTGTTGCAGATAAAGATTTTTTGATAGTCATGGTTTTTACCATCCTTCTCTATATTTTATATTTCGTAACATTTATTATAGCATATCACGGGCAAAAGTCTAGTTTTCTCTGGAATTTTGTTCTTCTTTTCACTTGAAAGAATAAAGTGAAAAAGGTGTTTTCTGAAACGAAAACACCTTTCTTGTGAATGAATAGTTATTAATATTCTCGTTGCAATAACCGGCTTGTGATATCATACAACATCGATTTTACATTCTTTTCTGGCAGTCGTTCAATTTGTTGCAAAGCGCGATCCGTATATTTTTTAGCTAATACTTTAGCAGACTCTACTCCACCAGATTTTAATACCAGTTGTTGCACTTTTTTTCTTTCCGCTTCAGAAATAAGCTCCTTTTTTTCTAGAAGCGGGAGCAATTCCTTCTCTTTTTTGGACAAAGCCATAATGAGCGGTAAAGTATACACCCCTTGAGCTACATCCTCTAATACCGGTTTCCCAAATTGATAAGCATCAATTTCATAATCTAAGATATCATCTAAAATTTGGAAAGACATTCCTATCGCATGGCCAATTTGCCTTGCTCGGGCTTCTTCTTTCAAGAGTGAAAATCGTTCTCCCATCATACAACTTAACATAAAAAGTTGCGCTGTTTTCCCTTCAATTCTCTTCAGATAGTCTTGAACCGTCACATCTAAACGATAACGTTCTTCCATTTGAGACAGTTCCCCTTGAATCACTTGCATCATTCCACGTGTGGGAATTTGGATATTCACTAAATCTTTGCTATAGGAAGATAATAGTTGATAACAAACCGTCAATAAATAATCCCCTGCATAAATGGCTACTCGATTCCCAAATTTTGCGCTAATCGTCTCTTGACCTCTTCGAACGCTAGATTCATCTATCACATCGTCATGGAATAATGTTGCCACATGTAATAACTCCAGAGCAGCCGCGACAGCATGAACTTCTTCTTTATTTCTATTATCATTCCACATAGAGAATAGAATCAAATATGCAGGACGAACCATTTTCCCCCCAGAATCAAGGACTGATAAAATTGCATCCTTAATAGTCTTATTCTCTATTTGAATGGAATCTTTCATTAATTTTTTTACTTGTTTTAGTTCTTCGTGAAGTTCTGGATAATTCATCCACATTGGATGTACAGCCGTCATATATTTTCTCCTTCAAATCGACTTTTAAAAAAAGAAGCCGACAAAAATTGTCGACCTCATTATACCATATCCTATTTTACAAGTTGGGTTCCTTGCTTATCGAAGCCATAGATTGCTTTTGATTTACCATACCACCATTTTCCAGCTGTTCTTTGGAACCAAGGAATGAAGTAGTAGTCTAAACCAAACGCGCGACCTGATCCGTTCATTAATGCAATCGCAGCAGGAACAAACCACATATTTACCCAGTAGAACATTCCTGATAAACAGAATGTTGCAACTAAACCGATTGTCACAGCGTTCACGATCCAAGTTAAGAAACCAGCCATAATAGCAAGACCGATTGCTAACTCTACAAATGACATTATTTTTTGCATTAAATGCGCAACTTCAACATTAGGAATCATAATTTGCATGATTGAAGCAAACCAATCTGGCATCTTTTCTAATACCATCGCTGGTTGTTCTCCATACGAATAGTTGAAACCGAACGAAACGACTTGAGTAGCTGTTTGTGCTGCCGCTTCTGTCGCACCACTTGCAGCAGAAACAGCTTCAGTTGCACCACTTGCAGCAGAAGTTGGCTCTAACAACCAAGGAAATGGGAATGCTAAATGAGTTCCATCAATCCAGCTATGTGCTCCCCACAAACCAAAGATTTTCTTCAATCCTTCAATTGTCCACATACCACCGTAGAATAATCGAAGTGGCACTGACCATAATACATTACCGTAACGAGATAGGTGTCCACGGAAGATATTACGACGGTGTTTAATATGGAAGAATTCATGGAATACATATTGAATTGCATAGTATAAAGAGAAAATCTCTAGGAAATATTTAATATTCACTAAATGTTTCATCAACATTGCGAAAAATCCACTTAAGTGCCATTTACCCATTAAGAATGCTACGCCGTAGTGAGATCCAATAGAAACCATGAATCCATCGTATTTCCCTTTGTAAGCAACTTTTGAAGTATTGTTGATAGAAGCAATAATGTTTTTCGCTGCTGTTTTACCAGTTTGTTCAGCCGCTTGCACAATTTGTGGATGTGGGCGGTTTTCTTTATCTGGTTCTTCATAGTACGCTAAGTCTCCAACAGCAAAAATATCTGTTTCTCCATCGATTAACATATTTTCGTTAACCACTAAACGACCTGCACGAGCGGTTTTGAATCCAAACACTTCTGCTTCAGTGTTAGCTTTAACGCCTGCGGTCCAGAATAGTGAGTAAGTTGGAATAACCGTACCGTCTGCTAAGCGAATGCTATTTTGCTTCACTTCAGAAATTCCGTTTCCTTTAATTACTTTGATGCCGCGTTTTACCATAAAGGCTTCTGCTTTATCTGCATCGCTTGCATCTAACATGTTTAGGATAGTTGGAACAGCTTCAATAATATATAAGTCAAAATCTTCTTTATCTAAATTGTATTCATGTGCTAACACTGGAATCCAGTCCATTAATTCGCCGACTAGTTCAACTCCAGTAAATCCAGCACCACAAACGGCAAACGTCAATAACGCTTTACGTTTTTGAGGATCATGTTCTTTAGCTGCTTTTTCAACACAGTTAAGAATATGTTTACGCATTTTAACAGCATCTTCCATTGACCATAGCGTAAATCCATTTTCTTTAACCCCTGGAACGCCGAAGTCATTTGCTTCCCCACCCATTCCAAGCACTAAATAATCATAAGAGAATTCACCATGTTTTGTGCGAACCACTTTGTTTTCTTTATCTAAGTTCGTAACTGTATCTGTTACTAAATTTACATTTTTTGAACGAGCAAAAATCTTTTGTAAGTCGTATTGAATCGCATCTGGTTCAACACGTCCCCCAGCAACCTCATGTAATTCCGTCATATAAGTTAAGTAAGGATGTTTATCAATCAATGTAATCGTAACATCTTTATTCTTTTTCAACTTATGTGACAATGTTTTTGTAGCGGCTACTCCGGCAAACCCGGCACCGATAACTACAATGTTTGTTTTTGTCATTGTAAATCCCCCTTGAGCTTTATCACTTTAGTAGTATAGGCTATTATTGCGCTTTTGTCCATAGGATTGTCTTTTTCTTCACGAAGGAACCCTTCTATTTTTTAGAAAAATATTGAAGAATTTTAATATGAGCCAACGCATAGTTTGCGACTACCCCAATGGCTATTCCTGCAAAGATTCCAACGATTGACATAGCGGGTAAATATAAGAGCACCGTCCACGATTTAGCCATCCAGCTCGCTACCATCAACTGCCCTACATTGTGCAAAATTCCACCAGTAGCACTCACTCCAATCATACTGACCCGCTTTTCACCGAGTTGTTTTACAAGATACATTCCGATAAAGCTAACAAGGGCCCCCATTCCACTATATAGAAAAGTAGAAAAAGTCCCTCCAAGAACAGTTGTTAGCAACGTTTTCATCACAATAACAAAGATGACTTCTTTAAACGATAAAGTATATAAACTAATTAAAGTCACTATATTAGCCAACCCCAACTTAGCCCCTGGTGCAAATGCAAAAGGAAACGGGATGGCTTGTTCCAGCAACCCTAAGACAATTCCTTGAGCGGTTAATAATGCGATAAAAACAAGCTTTCTTAAATTACTACTTTTCTGCATTCCGTTCTCCTTTCATTTTTTTAAAAAAGGCCGGAAAATTTCTTCCAGCCTTTTTACTATTTTTTACGTCTTACTAATAATTTATTCTTTAAGTTGACTGCTTTAGGTGCCCAAGTATGGAACACTTCAAACCAGAACCTTGAAATCGGCATATCGAATTCACCGATATATTCGACTAACTCAGGATCAAATGATTGCTTAAACCCGTTAATACCCCCATGATGTTCTTGGTCTTCCGAAACTCCAAAGAAGTCGAATGAACGAATGCCTTTTTCATCATAGAGAGTTTGCATAATCCATGATACAAGTGCTTTGTTCGCATTCAATCCACCATCGTCAGTAATATTAGCCCCGTATAAGTAGTACGCTTTATCTAGGTACGTCACTACAAAAGCTCCACTAACCACTTTCCCTTCCGGATACTCTTCTAAGTCGCCTTTCACACGTTCAATTTCTTTTTCATATTTTTCAATATTCACTTTTAGAGAGTCGATTTGTTTTTGAACAGTTTCAATTCGCTTAGGATTATTGAGCGTTCCCAATTGTCCTGTTAACTTATCGAACTCTTTTTGCGCTGTTTCTAAGCGGTTTGTCGCAAACGCTAATTGAACATTATAGTCCACTTTCGCAAAGTATAAATCCACCATACCTTTAGGGTGAAGGTGTTGGTACATTGTTGTTAAATACTCGATACTACGCGCCACATATTGATCACGTTCAGCCGTGATTTTATTCAACTCATCATAGATTGGCATATCTTCAAGAGTTCCCTTGTAGCAAACAACCCCTTGTTTTTTGGCTACATTCACTTTATAACGCTCTTTCTTATTGAACGTTTCAACGATACCTTTCCCTTCATCTTTCAATGATAAAATCATTGTTAAACGCGGTTGAATGCCATCAAAACCTAAATCCATTGGGCGTTCGACAAAACCAGACGCTAAAATGTTATTGCGAAACTCTTCATTGTTGAATCCACCTTCGACCATTTCGAACTTGTTGGTCCATTCACGCCATTGTAATTCTGGGTCAATTTTTAATCCAAATGCATTTTTAGCTTTTAAATACACTTTTAAAGTCGCAAACACCGATTTTAATTGTTCTGCATTTGCATAATCCGTTACAATCCCACGAGGCGCGTACGCTAAATACTTGTTCACTCCTGGTAATTTACGATAAAGAATCATCGCAGCCGCAACCGGTTCATGAACATCTGACATGATCAGCAATACATCTTTTGTCCATGAGCCATCTGCCTTCACTTCGCCCCATTCAGGCGTTTGAAAAACCGTTCTGTTGGCCTGTGTTTCCATAAAAGAATGATACTCTTCTAACGCATTCGACATCTCTTTTATATACATGTGTGCACTCTCTTTCTTTTCATGTTTCCTTATCAGTATTACACTTTCAGAAAAATATGTCAAAACTTTACGTATCAATGGAAATGGATGTTTGGTAACGGCATCTGTATCAAAAACCGAAATGTAACATATAAGTTACGTAACTTATATGTTACATTTTGCCTTTTACACAAAAAAGAGCGTATCGCTAAGATACGCCTTTGGATTTAATCTTTTAGAATAGTTTTAAGTATTGGTCTAATTCCCATTGAGTTACTTGACTACGGTAAGCAGCCCATTCAAAACGTTTGGCTTCGATGAAGTTATCTAAGATATGGCTTCCTAACGCAGATTTTACTGTTTCGTCTGCTTTTAAGTAGTCTACAGCTTCTTGTAATGTTCCTGGTAAATCATCAATGCCTGCTTCCTTGCGTTCACGAGAGGTCATTGAATAGATGTTACGATCCACTGGAGCAGGAACTTCTAACTTTTCCTTAACCCCTTCAAGCCCAGCCGTTAAAATGGCTGCCATCGCTAAGTATGGGTTTGCTGCTGGGTCCACACTACGTAATTCAATACGAGTTGAAATTCCACGAGATTCTGGGATACGAATCAGTGGTGAACGGTTACGAGCTGACCATGCGATATATACAGGTGCTTCGTAGCCTGGAACTAAACGTTTGTACGAGTTTACTGTAGGGTTACATACCGCTGTTAGTGCTTTGGCATGTTTCATTACCCCAGCGATAAAGTGACGGCAAGTGTCGCTTAAACGTTGGTCGCCATTTTCGTCGAAGAACGCATTATTTCCGTCTTTATCAAATAAAGATAAGTTGAAGTGCATTCCGCTACCCGCAATTCCAAATACTGGTTTTGGCATAAATGTTGCATGTAATCCATGTTTACGCGCAATTGTTTTCACGACCAATTTGAATGTTTGGATGTTATCACAAGCCGCAACCGCATCTGAGTATTTCCAGTCGATTTCGTGTTGCCCTGGCGCTACCTCGTGGTGACTCGCTTCAATATCGAAACCAATCTTTTCTAATTCAAGAACGATTTCGCGACGGCATTCTTCCCCAAGGTCGATTGGAGCTAAGTCGAAGTAACTTCCTTGGTCGTTTCCTTCAAGCGTTGGTTCACCGTTTTCGTCCAATTTGAATAAGAAGAACTCTGGCTCTGGTCCTAAGTTGAAGTTTGAGAAACCTAATTCCTTCATTTCATTTAACACACGTTTTAAGTTTGAACGAGGGTCCCCCGCAAATGGTGTTCCGTCTGGTTTGTATACATCACAGATTAAGCGTGCAATTGTACCATGTTTACTGCTCCATGGGAATACCACCCAAGTTGAAAGGTCTGGATATAGGTACATATCACTTTCTTCGATACGAACAAATCCTTCAATAGATGAACCATCAAACATCATTTTATTGGCCAATACTTTATCTAATTGTGTAATTGGCACTTCCACATTTTTAATCGTTCCTAGGATATCTGTAAAAATTAAACGTAAGTAACGAACATCTTTCTCTTCTACCTGTCTTCTAATCTCTTCATGTGTAATCATTGGCTTCCTCCTATAAGTTCCATTTTTCCCCGCCAGAGTAGCGGCTAATATGCATAATCTCGTCGTAGAAAATTCTGCGGACATCCTCGTCCGTCAGTGCATCTTTAATGTTTTCTGCTATAACAGGATTATTGTTTTTATTAAAAATCTTCTGAATAGCCATAATGGTTAATCCATCGGCTAAATAGTCTTTAATTTCTAATAAGCGATCGACATCATTCAAAGAATACATACGACGGTTCGTCTCAGAACGTTCTGGGATGACTAAGCGCTGTTCTTCATAGTATCGAATTTGTCGTGCAGACAAATCGGTCAGTTTCATCACTGTTCCGATTGGAAAGACGGCTAGTGAACGTCGTAATTCCTTTTCACCCATCTGTCTTCCTCCTTTATGTAAGTATATTCTAAAAAACATTTTTAGTAATTGTCAAAATCAGCCTTACCTATTATGTTAGATAATATAACATGAAGAATGGGGTATTGTCTCAGTTAAGCTTTCGGTAGCTGAGATAATACCCCGTTTTAAGTCAGATGTGCTGTTAGTTTTTATCCATAAATCTTTACAGAACACGCACCCTCCTTTGTTTATTTTCCATGATTTTCTTACTCTATTTTATTCTTTGGTGGACTTACCTCATTTGTTCATACACCTGTTCAATACTTCTTTCGTCTTCATGATTTTGTCGATCCAGCTCTCTTCTTTGAAAATTGGTTTTACCATTATTCGTAACCTTCATATTTTGGTGAACTCACCCCTTTCACGATTCCTAGAAATTCTCATCTACCTTATCTGCCTCCTGGTCTACCTCCTTGGCCTGGTTGTCTACCACCAGGTCCACCTTGCCCAGGCCCTCCACTGATATTGGCTGCTTGTTTAGAAGCTGTTGCTGTTGTTGAGTTTGAACCAACTTTTATCGTATATTTTTCGCCCTCTTTAATCTCAGGACTACTAATCAATACAGTTGAGAATGACTTAGAAGCTTTTAGACTCGCGACTGTTTTATCAGAAGAATCGACCACTTCAACGGTTGCCCCAGCCGTTCCTTGAACACTTGCCATCAGGAAAGCTTGACTAGAGTCGCTACCAAATCCCATTGTCATTTCTCCATTATCAACAAAGAGTACTGTACCACCGTTTAATTTTGCATTGTCGTCATAGTCAAGAGCTGCATTCGCGCCGCTTGTTGGACCATTGACGACGACTGTTCCGCCGTTAATTTCAATGAATCCGTTGGCATCCAGTCCGTCCCCTTCAGCATCCACGGTTAATGTTCCGCCATCGATCACAATTTTCACGTCACCGGCTTGATCTAAGTTTTTCGCATTTGCGGCTTCAGATTTTACTTTCTTCGTTTGTTGACCTGGAACTTGCTCGTCAGAGGATTCTAACGTCCAGTCTTTTGCATTCAAGCCATCATCAGAAGATTTTACGGTAATCGTACCGCCTACTTGATGAATCAATCGTGCCTCAAGACCTTCTTCACTCTTTTGAACGTCAATCGCCGCGCCTTCATCAATCAGCAGTGTATTCGAAGCGTTGATACCATCATCTCCAGCATTGACGGTAATATTCGTATTGGTTAAGTATACATTCCCTAGCAATACATCATCCTCATTGTCTGAGTGAACACCGTCTTCATCGGCTGATAAGTTCAATGTCGCACCCGTTACGTTCACGAAGTCATTGGCTGCAATCCCGTGTTTTTTGGCTGTTGTAGTGATGGTTGCATCCACAATGCGAATGCTGTCTTTTGATTTAACCGCGTTACTTGCTGCGCCTGTGACGGTTAAGGAACCTTTCCCGTTAATCGTCAAATCGCTATCGGAGTAGATGGCTCCTTTCACCGTTGATGTTGATTCGTCAGACACTTCATTTTTTGTTCCATCGGCTACTGTTAAAATCACTTTTTTAGCCGAGTCGGCGAGTAATGGAGCTTCCGTGTTCTTTAAAGTGGCATTCTTGAAGACAATTTGTACTTCATCTTCCTTGCCTGCTGCCACTTTCAATTGAACTTTTGAAGCCGTCCCTTCGACGATATACGTTCCTGCTTTTGTAATTTCTACCGTGCTTCCATTCACTGTTACCCCTTCACCTGAAGCTGTAGCCGTTGTTCCTTGAAGTGATATTTTCGAAGCCTTACTTTCGTCGTAAGTTACTGTTAAGTCGGATGCTTCAAAATAAGTAGCATCTTGAGTATTTGAAGTTGTAGCTGTCTTAGTAGTGGTTTGTGTTTGTGCTTCGGCTTGGCTTAATACGCTTTGTGATCCACATGCTGCCAACCCAAGAGAGATAAATAACGTTGTTGTTAATAGCCATTGTTGTTTCTTTTCCATCTCGTTTCCCTCAATTCCTTTTCTTGATGGTTTTAGTATACGAGGCTAACTTAAAATGAACTTAAAACAAAAAATGACTCATGGAAATTTTATCCATGAGTCTTTTCATTATTTCTTTCTTTGAACAAACTTACGAGCGATGATAAGCCGACTCGTTTTTCCATACGTTGCATTATCCTTGTCACCATCTAGAAAATACTCAGCTAGATTTCTGATTGCTGGAACAAAGCTCTTTTTCATATCCGAATACTTCAATACCTTTAAATCAATTTCTAACGAAGTATCCACAATTAAATATTTTTCACTAGCAGTTGTCTTTATCCCATCTAGTAATTCTAGCTCTTTGAAAAATTGTTTAACCTTCTCAGCCTCTTCTTCATCGGGCACTTCCGTTCTATTCTCAATCTTAAACTTCGTAATCACATCTGTCTTTTTATCGTAAGTATAAGTGATTTTTGTGAAATTTGCTGATTCATATTGAACCGTTACTTCTGAACTACATCCTAGAAGGATGAACGCTATAACAAAATTTAAAATGAGTTGAATAATTTTTTTCATACATTTCCCCTAACCTTTTTTTATTTCATTATATGTAGCGAAAAAAGACTGTCAACGTGAATAAGAAAAACGTCCCAAATAAAATGTATTATTTGGAACGTTCATTATTTCAATTATTCTTGTTCGTCTTTACGCTTTGTTGCTACGAGTCCTAATGAAGCTAGAATACTCATTGCTGCCGTACTAAAAATAGCAAATTCACTACCTGTACCAGTATTTGGTAATTGTTCTTCATTCGTTACTGTGCCTCGGCCTTCATTATGAACAACTTGTCCTAACGTTGCATTAGTATTTCCTGCTGCTACCACATTAGAAACTGCTGGAACTTCTTCTGAAATCATTAATTCAGGAAGCTCAAACACAAGGTCTTCACCATAATTAACGCCAACCACAAATTCTGGCAACTCAACTTGGATTAATGGTTCTACCATACGTTCAGCAGTATAGATAGCTAATAAACGATTATATTCTTTTTCAGCGTCTGCTAAAGCCGTTTCTGCTGCTGTTTTCGCAGCTGTTTTAGCAGTTACATCATTTTCTAACGCTTTTAAGTCGTCAACATGTTTTTGGACTTCAGCTTTCTTAGTTGCTAAATCTGCTTCTAATTTAGTTTTATTTGCTAATAATTTTTTTGCGTTTTCTACTACTTTTTTCGCTTCTTTTTCTGCTTGAACAGCATTCTCTAATTCTTTCTCACGAGTTGCTGTTGTTTGTTTAGCTGCTTCAAGCGCAGTTGTAGCTGTTGCTAAATCTTGCTCTTTAGCTGTTACATTCGAATCAGCTGTAGCTTTGTCTGCTCTTGCTTGATTTAAAGCTGCTAGTTTTGTTGCATTATCAGCTGTAACATCTTGAAGACGTTTGTTCGCTACTGCTTGAGTAGCTTTCGCATCCTCTAACGCTTTTGCTGCCTTATCAGCTGCTACTTGTTTTGCTGGTGTAGTTGAAACTTCAGCATTTAAGCGTGCTAATTCAGCTTTTGCATCAGCTACAGCTTTATCAGCAGCCACTTTATCAGCTTTTGCTTGGTCTAACTTCGCTTGAGCTGTTGTACGGTCAGTTTCTGGTAATGCGCGGTTTGTAGTAGCTTCGTCTGTGATTTGTTTTTGCCCGAAGCTATTTGCATTCAACACGTGCAATTGTAGGATTGTATTTCCATATTTGTCTGACCCTTTTGCAAATGCCACACCTTGGATACTGTCACGTGATAGTGCTGTGAAGTGACCTCCAGCACCCTCCATCATGAATGAAACAGCAGACTGTGCAGCGTACTTCATAAGTTCTAATCGTGACAATTGTAATTTGCCGTCTTGAAGTTTGAATCGACCATCCCAGTACGTTGCTAAGTTTTCATATGGTTGGCTGCTTGTTTCAGTGGTTAATGCTTTTTCGTTATATCTGTATCCCAACGCTTTAGCCGCTTCAGCAATACTCTTACCTGAGTGGTTGATGAATGTGATATTGTTCGCAACGTAACGTTTTGCAACTTCTTTAGCAAATTCAATGTTCTTGGTGTTGATTTTCGCATCTCCCAAGCCTATTGCGCGACGAATTTCGTTCAACGTTGTAATGAATTGGTCATTCACGTCGTTCAACACGTCTTGTGGTAAGTTGTTGACGTCGAACACTTCTGAAGTTCTTTCGTACGGCATTGCGTCAATTTTGGCAATCGCTGTACGTCTAGCCACTTCAGCACTCCTGTTTAATGCAGCAGCGGCCGTGTCTACTTTCGCATCATGCGTTTCTTTAGCTTTCTTATATTCGGCAGTTCCGCGTTGTAAACCGCTTCTCCAGTTTTCATCTTCTGCATCTAAATATGCTTTTGCATCACTAGCCCACTTAGTGTCAACTGTGATGTTTGTAATTGTTGGGATAGCGTCTAACGCTTTCTCAGCTGATTTTACTGCTTCACCAGCAGTTTTTGCTGTTGTTTCTTTCGCTGGGATTTCTGAAGCGATTTGTGTTTTCTTAGCTTCACGTTCAGCGTCAGCTTTCTTAGAAGCCTCTAATTCTTTTTCAGCAACATTCTTAGTAACGATTGCATCGTTTACTTTTTGGTCAGCTGCATCTTTAGCATCTTGTGCGTCTTTAACAGCTGTTCCGCTGATTGCATCTTCAGCTTCTTTGACTTTGTTTTCAGCGTCTTTTTGTTCAGCTTTTGCTAACTCCAAAGATTGAGCTTTCTTGTCAGCGTCTGCTTGTTTTGCTGTTTGGTCAGCTTTTGCAGTTTCAACGGCTTGAGCTTTTGTATCTTTTTCCGCTGTCTTTTCTGTAGTTGTTTGTTCTAATTCGGCAACCTTTTCAGGTGTTACGTCTTTAGCGGCTTCAACTTTTTCAGCTAATGCTTTTTCTTCTGCTTGAGCTGCAGCTTTTTCTTCCGCTTTTGCATCACGTTTGGCCTCAGCTTCTGTTA
Organism: uncultured Granulicatella sp.; assembly: GCF_938030755.1. Lineage (GTDB taxonomy): Bacteria > Bacillota > Bacilli > Lactobacillales > Aerococcaceae > Granulicatella. The sequence goes on from NZ_CALHIF010000040.1 coordinate 19,202, forward strand.
ATGCATTTTCTTTCGCTTGTTTATCAGCTTTAGCATCCGACACTTTATCTTGCGCATCCAAGACTTGTTCATCAGAAACTGTCGTTATCTTTGTTTCCGTTGTTGCCTCCGCAACTGGTTCACTTGGCGCAACAGGTGTTGTAACTTCTTCAGCATTCACGTTACTACCTACTGTTGCGATTGCAGCAATTGTAGCGGTTGTGAAAGCTAGTTTTTTTCCACGATTACTCATTACTTCACATACCTTCCCAATAGAATATTCACATTCTTAATAAAGAATTCACCTAAATCTAACATAAAAGAAAAAAAGAAACAAGTTATTTTTTATTCATATTCGAGGCAAAAATTATATAAAAAAAAGCCTTTGATTTTATTCAAAGGCTTTGCTGCTTATACTTAATTCAATTTATTGTGTTTTTCATCTCGCAATTATTCACTGACTTTATAGAAGAAGCAATCCGTCTCTCCTTGGTACGCCTGCCCTACCATAATACGGTCTTTTGAGGAGTCCGATGGATCTTGAATCCCATTAAATATGAATGGCGAGTTAGCTTGAATAAAAATCATATTAAATCCACCAGCCATCGCTGATTTTACTTTGGCGCCAACCATTACAAAACCATTTACTTCTCTTGCATTGCCAACAATTTCATAATCTCCAACAAGACCATTTGCATCAAAAGTATACGTTTGGCCTTTGTTATTTTTCCATGTACCGGCTAAGCTTGAATAATCTCCGTTCTTAATAGCTTCAATATCAATACCTTTCTTTTCTGCTACAGGCGCATTGTTTCCTTTTACAGATTTAAATCCAACTGTTGATAAATCTAATGCTTCGCCTAATTTTTGGAATTCTTCTGCTGACAAATCACTTTTATTTTTTTCTAATCGGAGCCCTGATTTATCAATTTGGAACTGTCCTAATGTAGAATTACGTGCTCCACCTGAGGCATGAAATGCAAAAGTACCATCTTTAAGCGGAACAATAGATGTACGTTCTCCAATAGCGTCTAAACCATTTTCTTTCGTCGTCATTCTAACTAATTGATCTTTATTAAGCGTATATAAATTAATCAAACTCCATTTATTGTCTTTAGTGCGGAACGCAATCAGTAATTCATCGATTCCATTTTTATCCAAATCCACCTGTGCATATTCAATCCCAGTAAAAGTTCCACCCGGTCTTGCAAGAGATGCCATATAGTTAATGTCTTCACTACCTGTTGAGCTTCCAGGTTGCACTTTTGCGTACTTTTGAATCACTGCATCATAAAGTGTGTAATCTGGTTTTACTTCTTCTGTAGTCGAAACAGCTGTTGTCGTTGTTGTTGTTTCTTCTACTGTTGTAGTCTCTTCTGTCTTTTGTTGCGACTGACATGCAGCAAGTAATATCGTTGCTAGTGCAATTGTTGATAGTAATTTCCCTTTTTTCATAATGCCTTCAATGATTGAGAATATTTTATGAAGGAATTGTATACTAAAAATAACTTCTCGTTTACTTTTTATATAACCGAATTTTCAAAGTCTCAAAAAAAGACTTGAACAAATCACTGTTCAAGTCTTTTCGTTTTATTTTTTCGTTTGTTCTTTGAATCCTTGTTTTATTGGAGCTTCTTTACTCTTAGAGAACAATGCGTTTTCTCCATCTCCTGATAAGTAACCGTTTCGAATAAGGCCACTAATGAATACATTGTCGCTATTCTTTAGTGTTGAAAACTTATTCTTCGTTAAGTCGATTTCAACTGACGAGATGAGTTTGCCATCTTTTTCTGTAATAGAAGTCACAACTCCATCGATTCCTTTAAGCGTTGCAAAGAGTTCTTCATTCTCCTTACGAACCTCACTAATGGCATCTGATTCGGTCGTTTCAATTTTAAGTTTTGTCACGGTATCATTCTTTTTATCATACGTATAAGTGATAAAAAATTCCGCATTTTTTGAATTTTGAGTGAAAGTCGCAGTCTCTTGTGAGCTACAACCTACTAATAGAAATAGGAAGCTAATCCCTAAAATAATTTGAAAGAATTTTTTCATTGGCCCCCTCGCTTATTGTGCTTTCTTTTGGAATAATTTTTGGTAGTAGAAGTACACAGTTGCAGCTGATGCTGCAAATGCTACTAAATAGAAGAAGATTGCAATTTTTGATCCAGTTTGTAATCCATCTACGAATGATTGTGCAGTGCGGCTTGCTGCCAATGGGTTTGTAAATGCTTCAGAAACAAGTGCATTTACTGCAGAATTTGATTTTCCACTAAAGAAATCAGATAATTTTCCAAGTGCATCTAGGAATCCGCCACCTAAGATGTTTCCTAAGAAGACAGATACTACCATTGCTAATGAAGCTACATTCACGTTAGTCCATAAGTTTTTGCCTTCTTTATGAGCTTGGTATAAGAAATATCCAGTAAATACGGCACCTACTAACGCAAAGAAGAATGATAAACCAAAGTATAAGCTTAAGTTCTTCACTTTATTAGAAAGCTCCATATATGCTGCTTGTAAACTTGTAGTATTAACCCCACCATTTGAACCAAACGCAAAACTTAGTCCATTTAACAACACTAACAGTGTGAAGATTGCAAGAGCAATTGATACACCAAAGAAGATTTTTTCAAATAAAGAATTTTTATTATAGCTTGCTACTGTATCCACTGCTTGACTCATTTTTTCTTTATTTTCTTCAGTGAATACTTTTTTGGCTGCTTCTTCCATTTTTTCTTTAGCAACACCCGCAACTTCTTTTGCTTTTTCAGTTGCTTCCCCTGCTTTTTCTTTTACGTTTTCTACAACTTCTTTAAAGTCTCCATCCGCTTCAGGAGTTTTTGCTTCTTTCGCTTCTTCAACAACTGTTTCTGCTACTTCTTTCACTTCTTCAGCTGTTTCTTTTGCTGCTTCAACTACTTCGTCTTTTACTTCTATAGCTTTTTCAGCAACTGATTCAAGATTTTTATTTTCGTTTTGATCCATCAGAGCACCTCTTTTTTAGTTAATTATTTTCTAATTTTATCACAATATTCCGCTTTCATCCACTTATAAAAATCTATAAATCCCCTTCTCAACAACGTTTCAAAACATTGAGAACAAAAAGAAGCTAGACCGCAGCCTAGCTCCTTTCAGTTAAGTTTTATTTTAAGACGGTCCCATCGGCTAATGTAATCGTATATCCATTCAAGTTAATGGTTCCTTTGTTAACTAAAGATGTAATTTTGACGTTTCCTGTCAACGTCCATGTCGCCCCCTCTTCTACTGTGATTACTGCATTATTGTCCACGGCAGTCCCTCCTTCAGCATTTTCTACTATATTGATTGTACCTGTAAAGTTTGTTCCTTTGCCCATTGTAAAGTTCAAAGTAGAAACGGTATCAACCTCAATAGCCCCTGTAAGCGTTTGGTTCGTCGTTGTTAAATCAACTTGACCACCATTGGCTCCGGCTGTCCCCCAGCCACGTGTCGCATCATTTCCTAAGATGGCTAATAATCTGCCAGATGAATCTTGATTTGTGATCGTTACGTCTTCTAAAGTAATAACGCTGTGTGTGTTTGTTACGTAGATTTGGTCTCCATTACGCCCTGTTAAAGTGCCGCCTTTCATTGTGAAAGTAGCCGTTCCACTTTCCGCATCTCCTGACATTGATTGATAAATCATAACGTTGTGCACGTTGTTGTCTGAAGAGCTGCCTTTGGTTGAGCTCATATTCCCTGTTACGTTGGTGTTTTCTAATGTGATAGAGTTCTGACCCTCGATAACAAGTGCTTCTGAGTTCTCAGCGTTTAAAGTTGCATTTTTAACAGTGACATTCGCTGTAGAGTATACGGCTGGTGAGTTGTATCCTGTAGAAGTGTACGTTCCTTTGTCTACAACTACTGTACCCCCGCCACGGTCAGTACGAATCGCTGCTGATGAATTTCCTGCGGTATTCACCGTCAAGTTTGTAGCGTTCATTGCAGCGCCACCAGTTGTTTGGATACCACCTGAGTTTCGTTGTGGTGATGGTTGTATCGGATACATTGACGGTCGTTCCAGATCCATAACTGAAAACCCCGTTCCCGTTTTGTGCTGTTGTATTTACGGTAGCGTTTGTGATTGTTACCGTTGCTCCATCGGTTGCTAAGAATCCTGCGTTCATTCCGTAGAAGTCTCCATTTTCAGTGTTCGATGTCGCTCCGGCTGTTTTGTTAACCGTTACGCCGTCTAATGTGACAGTTGCTCCTGTTACACGAAGCGCATTTTCATCATCACCAGTAGATTCATAAGTTTCTCCTGTTACGGTTGTATCTGTTGTTAAGTTAGTTGCTGCCTCACCTTGTGTCACTTGGTCGCTCCCGCCAAACCCTTCTCCTCCAGGTTTAGCTGGGGGACTCTGTTGTGCTTGGACTTGAGAAGTCGCCACCTCTTGTGTTTGTGCTTGTGTGTTTTGGCATGCAACTAAAGTTGTTGCAATAGTAATCGTGGATAATAGAACAATCATTTTGTTTCTTTTCATTTTGGTCCCCCTCGCTTCCTATCAACTATTTGTTGATGGTTTAATCATAACGAGCTTACTTAAAATGAACTTAAAACAAAAAAGTTTTTCGAAAAAAGTTTTTTCAAACTAAAAATTATCATATATGATAATTACCATATATAATAATTTCGTACGAAAAAAAGACGTTGGAATGATGTTCCAATATCTTTCGTTTTTCTATCTATCTTAAATCACTATAAAAATAAAAGCCCAATCTTTACTTCAGATTGGGCTAGTCCTCTTCAGGATTCCATTGATATTTTCTTAGCGAAATATTTGTTTGGCTTTTAAAGAGAATTCCTTCTTTTTCTAATAACTCCCTTTGCTCAAACCATCCAGGCACAAGTCTTCCACTGGCATTAACGACTCGGTGGCAAGGATAGTCCCCAAAGAGATCCACCTGACTTAAAATTTTCCCAACAAGTCTTGCATTTTTTGGTCGTCCTACAAGACTAGCAATTTGTCCATAGGTAGCCACTTTCCCTCTAGGAATTTCACCTACCACTTCTAAAACTTCATAAACAACCCGTTTATCCATTTTTTTCACCATCAATGACAAAGCGAATCTGATGGTCGCTGATTAATTCGGCGCTCAAGCGGACTTGATTGGTTTCAGCAATCTTCTTTGCAATGGCAAGTCCTAATCCACTTCCTCCTGTAGCACGATTTCTTGAGCTGTCTACCCGGTAAAATCGGTCAAATAATTGACTCACTTGTTCTTTTGTAATCGGCTCAGTGTAATTTTTAAACGAAATTTGATGTTCTTTTGCATTAACAGTAATTGTAGAACTTCCTACCGTATACTTGATGGCATTGTCTAATAAAATCCGAATTAACTCTGTGACAGCTTCCTTATTTGTTGTCATCATGCTGGAATTATTTCCGGTAAATGCAACTTGAAGTCCTTTTTCATCTAATACCGGTTGAATCTCTTCAATGATATTTTTGGTAACATCCACTAAATCCACTTTTTCTTTAGTTGTGCTTGCTTCTCCTTCGTCGTATCTAGAAAGAAGTAACATTTGCTCGACTAGGGCATTCAATCGTTTAATTTGTCTTCGATTGCTATCGACAAATTTTTCCTGAGTTCCCATCATCGCTAAAACGTCTGTATTGGCTGACAAGACAGCTAGCGGTGTTTTAATCTCATGACTCGCATTTGCAATAAATTGTTGCTGACGTTCAACATTCTCAACAAATGGTCGAATTGCTTTCTTAGAAACGACACGGACAAGAATATAAACAATTATCAAACAGGCGATAAAAACTCCCCCGGTTACCATTAATAAGCGCCACACTTGTTGGACTTCACGGTTAGCATCTACAAAAACGACCATAAAAGATGATTCTTCACCAGAAATCTTGTAACGTAAACTGCCTTCCCATCCACTCAAAGATTTGGACTCCACCAATCGCAGAGCTGACTCTTTTAAACTTGATTCTTCTACAGAGATTAAATGGGATTGATCTACAGAAGTCACTTCATTATTTTCAACTTTAACAACCGCATAACGAGTGGATAATTGGTCATCCTTTCTAAATTCACGACCAATTGGATTCCCATATGAGGGATGCTCTTTAGGAGTTTCATTGGATGGAGCATCTGGGAATGTTCCATTATTTTCAACTAACATCGTTGCCACACGATCCACTTGTTCTATTGTTTGTCGGTAGTTTATCCCATTTACAATCACTAAGACTACAAAGAGTACGATTGTAAAAGATAACATGGCACTCTTCACAAAACTTTTTTGTAGTTGTTGAAACATATGCTCCTCCTTCTTTTTTTCTAACAATATACGGGGGGACTTAGTTGTTTGCTGATTCAACGACTAATTGATAGCCCAGTCCTCGCGCAGATTTAATCGTTACATCAGCCTCAATCGTTGCTAACTTTTTCCGCAACGATGAAATATTCACCCAAACGACATTAATTTCAGCCTCAGAATCAAGCCCCCATACTTTCTCCATAATTAAATCCGTAGAAAGCACTTGATTACTATTCATCATAAAATATTCCATCAATTGAAATTCTTTATTATTTAATAATACTTGCCCTTTAGACGTCCTCATCGTGAAGGTGTCTCGGTTTAATTCAACATTTCCTAGTGTCATAACAGATGCAACAAATACGTTTGGACGACGTAGTAGAGATTTCACGCGCGCTAATAACTCAGCGCCTTCAAAAGGTTTCGTTAAATAATCATCCGCTCCTTCTTCAAGACCGGTCACTTTGTCCTCTAATTGACTTTTTGCCGTCATGAACCATTTCTACACTATATTTTTGCATTTCCAACATCATCTTCAGCGCTTGTGCTAAATCGATTTCATCTTCAGCTACTAGAATTCTCATGTTTTACCCTCCTATATAAGGATACGATTTCAACTTAAATTAAACTTAAATTGAGGATTTACATGTATTTTCAAATGAAATCAACAAATCCCGCAGTTGTTGTTTTTGCGTGCAGTTTAATCCTCTTAATGTATGTTCCATCATTTCATGCTGAGCAGGAATTAATTCATCCAACTGTTGCTTCCCTTTTTCTGTCAGTGAAATATGTTTTGTTTTCCAACTTTTCTCAATGGTAATCAATTCTAATTTTTCTAAATGATGAATACAGTGGGTAATATTCCCCTGTGTTAAGTTTAAAGTGGAGGCAATTGTCTTTTGGTCCACTGTTCCTTGTCTAAAGATTACATGTAAAACTTCAAAATGTGTTGGATTTAATCCTAGTTCTTTTAATGAAATCGAAAACTTCCGTAAATTCTCATTGTAGATTTTCATAATCATCATCCATATCTCATGAGAGACATTCATTTTTTCACATTCTGTTACCATACCAACACCTCTTTCTTCATTAACTTTACTATTGAAATGACCTCCTGTCAAACTCTCCCTCTCTTCACCCATCCTATAAAATGTTTTAACCGAAACCAGGTTCTTTTATGGAAAAAGAGTAAGAATAACGAGTGAGTTCAAATTTTATAGTGGTCATTGTAGCGGTTGTAATCGATGTGAATTACTGACACTTGGAATTCATTCCTAGTGTCAGTTTAAATCTCGATAGACCTGAGACCTAGGCTCAGGTCGGTACAGCACTAATGACTACTATAGAGTTATTTGAAGGTACGAAGTGTCTTACTCTTTTTCTCTTTCTTTTCCAACAAAAAAGAGCCCTGGTTTCAGGTTAAACCAGGACTCGGAAAGCACAATTTCCCTATTTTGCTATCCATATTTTTTTTTGACGAATCAACAAGATGCATGCAACCATAACTACTAAAAATGTTCCAACCCCTGCTGTCCCGTTAACAGATAATGAGTATACCCATGGACTTGTTCCTTCTGGAGCATATTGCCCCCAGAATAAGACTCCAGCGATATAATGAACGAAGTAGCGCACACCTACTCCTAATAATGCTGCAATTCCTGACCATACAATTGCAGAAGAATATTTATCATTTTTCAATGCTTTTTGGAAAGGTCCATATACTAAACCAGCAAGACCCATAACTGTAAATGCAATGATATATTCAATCAATACTTGTTCTACAGATAAGAATGATACTTTTCCTAGAGGGAAGTGAATCAATCCCCATAAAAGTCCAGCAGCCAAACCAGGTGTCAATCCTCTACGGAGTGAAAAAATAACAAGAATAATTGCTCCCCATGAAGGTGAAAACCACCCTGCTAGTTTTGGTACAAATGATAGTACCATTGCGAGTGCAGCGATAATTGCGACCTCTACCCAAATTAAAACATTTCTCTTCATAAAAAAAAGAGCCTCCTTCGTTTTCTTGAAAACACAAAGAGACTCCAACTAATTTCGAAATCGAATACAATTCCTACGCACGCATTAACGTAACAGGTTCAAGGGTTTGTACATACATCTCAGCCATAGAGGCACCCCTTTGTATTTTCCATTTATTTAACTGTTTTAAATATACCCTCTACTTTCCCTTTTTGCAATCCTTAAGCTCGTTTTTTACAGATTTTTTCTGATGACTTTATCTGACGAACAAACAAAAAGCTCCTAAGGAAAATCCTTAGAAGCCTTATTTCACTCAATTATTTTGTTTTCTTCTTTAATCTCACAGTTTCGTAACCACAACTTGTGGTAATAGCTCTTCAATAAATGCTTTTTCAGCGATTCCAACAGAAAAGGCTGTCGCACTTCCCGTAGCTGCTCCTTGTTTCAAGCTCGCTGCGTAATCACCTGTTTCGATAAATTTCGCCATAAAACCAGAAAGCATTGAGTCCCCTGCGCCAACTGAGTTCACAAGTGTCCCTTTTGGCACATTCGATGTGAACACTTCTCCAGCTTCTGTAATGAGCAATGCCCCATCACCACCACGAGAAATCAGTACATTTCTAGCGCCCATTTGCTGTAATTGCTTTGCATAATTTACAATTTGTTCTTCTGTCTCAATCGTTACCCCGAAAATCTCACCTAATTCATGATGATTTGGTTTAATGATAAATGGATGGTATGGAAGACATTTGGTAAGTAAATCCTTCGTTGTATCGAGGACTAATTTGACCCCTTTTTCGTCACATAATTTAGCAATAGTCGTATAAGCCGAATGGTTCATTCCATTTCCTGCATTCCCTGCTAAAAACACAACATCTCCTTCTTGAAGTCGTTCTTCAAAATAGGTGACTAAACGTCCAAAATCTTCTTTTGTTACAACCGGTCCATTTGCATTAATTTCCGTTTCTTCATTGCTCTTCAACTTTAGATTAATTCGAGTGACTCCATCGATTTGAATAAAATCGGTCCCTATACCTTCGGATTGGAGAGCTTCTTTGATGAAGTTTCCTGAAAAACCTGCTAAAAATCCAGTGGATGTATTGTCAAACCCTAATCGTTTTAGGATTACCGACATATTAATTCCTTTACCGCCTGCAACGTAATTTTCTTCCACAGAACGGTTTAATGTGCCTAGTTCACAATTAGGAACTTTTACAACAAGGTCAATTGCTGGATTAAACGTAATCGTGTAAATCATGCTATCTCTCCTCTTTTATGCGTCCATTTCAACAAGACGAATGCTACCAGCCATACGATAACGTAAGTCTGCTTGCTCTTTCGTCGTGTTTGTTACCATCGTTACTTGATGAAAATCAGCAACCTTACATAAACTTACTTTAGCAAATTTACTAGAGTCCGCCAAAACATAAGCATGATTACTTTTACTAATTGCAATTTTTTTAATTTGAGCTTCTTCTTCGTCCGGCGTTGTATACCCGTAACTGAGATCGACTCCATTCATCCCAAGAAACGCCTTCTTAAAGAAATACTCTTGAAGTTGGTTTTGAGCAATAGTGCCAATAACCGCACTCGTTTCTACCTTTACTTGACCACCTAACAACACCGTTTTGATTCCATAGTCTGCCAGAAGATGGGCTTGCTGTACCCCATTTGTAATCACCGTGACATCTTTTCCTTCTAAATGGGGAATCATTCTTAAAGTCGTTGTCCCTGCATCCATATAAATCGTTTCGCCCTTCGTTACTAAAGAGGCTGCATAGCGACCAATACACTCTTTTTCTCTTCGATTTGAACGTTCTTTTTCTTTGGTGGTCGGTTCAAACTCTTTTGAATACACTCTTTTAGCACCACCATGGATACGAATCAGAGTTCCTTCTTCTTCTAATATAGAGAGATCTCGTCGAATAGTGGATTCAGAAGCCTGGAGCGCCTCCATTAAATCCTTTAGGTGAACTGTATCATCCTTATCTAATAAATCTAAAATAATTCTTCTTCTCTTTTCAGTAAGCATGTAGTTCCTCCTAAATGTATCAATCTGCTAATTTCTTGACTGTTTCGGTTTAAAACGGTCAAAAACAATCATTTTTATATATTTTTGTAAATATTTTTAACTACATTACTTATATAATATAAAAGTATATACCCATTGGCGCAAGTAATTTAAGCTTATTTGTCAATAAAATTACCAAGAAAAACTTTACATCTTTTTGGATTACTCAGATTTATTATTAATTTTTTTATATAAATGCTATATTTTTGAACTAAACCGTCAAAAAAACACTGAAGACATCACGAATTCATGTCTTCAGTGCTTTTCTTGATATGTTTTTAATGATTATTATTCGTTATCTTCTACTTTTTCGTGAGGTAAAATGAGATTTAGTAGAATTCCTGCAATGGCACAAAGCGCTGTACCTGATAACGTTACTGGTCCTAATTGTAATACCGCAGAACCCAATCCTAGTACTAACATGGAACTTGCAATAATTAAGTTACGTACTTGACGGAAGTCTACTTGTTTTTCAATTAACACTTTCAACCCATTGGAAGCAATGACCCCATAAAGGAGAATCGCCATTCCTCCAAGTACTGCATTTGGAATCGTACGAACTAAGGCCGTGAATTTACCAAAGAAACTAAGGAGAATTGCAATGATTGCTGCGTTACGAATGACTGATACAGAAGCAATACGTGTTAGGCCCACAACCCCAGTATTTTCACCATAAGTTGTATTGGCTGGCCCTCCTAGAAAGGCAGATACCGCAGTTGCTACGCCATCCCCGATTAAGGTACGGTGTAAACCTGGATCACTCAAGAATTGCTTCCCACAAATTTGGCTGAGGACGGTATGGTCTCCAATGTGTTCTGCAATCGTCACAACAGCTACTGGTAGAAGCGCCCATGTTTCCGGACCGAAGTATAAATGATACTGATTGAAGAGGCCATTTGTATCGAACGGCAAGTATAACTCCGGTAAAGCAATCCATTGAGCTTCTATTACTTCTGTGAAATCTACTAGACCAAAGCAGATAGCTACAATATACCCACCGATAATCCCGAATAGGAATGGGATAATTTTCAAGAAACCTTTTGCTTTTGTATTAATAAATGCTGTAATGAGGAAGGTCACTACTGCAACGAACATTGGTTTCCAGTCTCCATCTTTTACAAATCCTGCGTTCGTTACCGCACTATTTGCAAGCCCTAGACCGATTACGATAATCATAGGTCCAATGACAATCGGTGGTAAAATTCGGTTAATCCATCCCGTTCCTAATAACTTTACTAAAATTGCCACTACCACATATAGTAATCCGACTAAAACGACCCCTGTCTGAGCTGCATCTGGTTTCCCGTCCATTTGCGCCATCGCAAATTGCATGGCCGTAATAAAAGCAAAAGAGGATCCCAAGTAAACAGGTACTTTAAATTGCGTCGCTACCATATAGATTAGCGTTCCTAATCCTGACGCAAATAAAGCAACCGATACTGGCATCCCCAATATTAACGGCACTAAAACCGTGGCACCAAACATCGCAAACACATGCTGCAAACTCAAGAACAGTCCAGGCACGAGCTCCGGTTTTTGATCCACATCCAACAACAGATCGACTTTTGAAGTTTGTAACTCCATTTTCCCCTCTTTTCCGGGCGTTTCTGCGCACACAAAAAGCCCTATGTTTTTTTATGCATAGGGCCAGTCTAATTCAACTTGATGGTTAGCCTTTCTCACCTCTCTGGATGAGTTTAAAAACCCTTGCTAGAGGGTAGTGTATCATAACTAAAGTGAATTTTCTATACTTTTTTTGTTTTTTTATAAAAAACTATTGTACACCCACTCATTCACAGTTACAATTAGAACCAAGCAACCCTTAAAGTTGCCCAGTCTAACTTTATGGAGGGATCATTTATGGTCAAATCAGTAGAAATTATCACAGAATTAATCGGGAACACTCCCCTTGTGAAACTAAGCCGTTTAGTTTCAGATGATTCTGCAGATGTATATGTAAAAGTCGAGTCGTTTAACGCCGGTGGATCTGTGAAAGATCGTATCGCTTTAAACATCATCGAAACAGCTGAGAAAGATGGCTCGCTAAAACCTGGCGACACAATCATCGAAGCAACAAGTGGAAATACAGGGGTAGGACTTTCACTTATCGGAGCTGCCAAAGGATACAAGGTCATCACAATTATGCCTGAATCTATGTCTATCGAACGCCGTCAATTAATGAAAGCATACGGCACAGAAGTCTTATTAACACCTGCAGCTGATGGATTCGGCGCTGCCGTTGCTAAAGCAGAAGAATTAGCAGCACAACCTGGCTACTTCTGGGCACGTCAATTCGACAACGAAGCAAATCCAGCTATCCACTATCAAACAACTGGTCAAGAAATTATTAAAGCTTTTGACGGTAAAACACCAGACGCTTACATCAGTGGTATCGGTACAGGTGGTACGATTACAGGAGTTGGTCGTGCGTTAAAAGAAGTGAACAAAGACGTCAAAATTATCGGAGTTGAACCTGAAGAAGCTCCATTTATTTCTAAAGGCCAAAAAGGAAAACACCGCATCCAAGGAATCTCTGCTGGTTTTGAACCAAGCATTATCGACCGCGAAGTCATCGACAGCTTTGAACTGGTGACAAGTGACGATGCCATCGAAACTGCGAAAAACTTAGCCTCCAAAGAAGGAATCCTTGCTGGTATTTCTTCTGGAGCCGCTGTAACTGCCGCTCTACGTGTGGCAAAACGCTTAGGAAAAGGCAAATCTGTTGTGGTTCTATTACCAGATACAGGTGAACGTTACCTTTCAACAGGAATTTTCGTCGAAGCGTAATTCATTCTAAATAATAGAAGAGTCTCAGAAACGAATCCAAAAGATTTCCATTTCGTATCTGAGACTCTTTTTGTATCAATTTTGATACGGTTCATTTTTGATACAACACAACTTTTCGATGTCACATTTTGTTACGTAACATTATTGTTACACCAAGGTAAGACAAAAAACCACCTCGGAATGATTTCCGAGGTGGTTTCCCTTTTAAATTCGGTTAAGCTTCTTGTGTTTCAGCTTCTTTTTTGTTTCCAAATTTCTTAGCGATATAAGCCGTTAAAATTGGAGTTAAAATAGCTGTTACGATTACTGAAGCTGTAATTTGAGTCGTTGCAGTTGCTTCGATTCCTTTGAACGTTGCATCTACTGCTGAAAGTGCAGCTGGCGTAGCGATAGCGCTGGCTGCCGTACTTGAAATGGCAGCACCAGCAACCCCGTTCCCACCTGTTAAGCGGTCTGCTGAGATGGACGCAATACCCCCAACAAGTGTAGTAATCACCCCTAGTAAAATACCAGGCAGACCCCCTTCAAGGATTTGGCCAAAGCTCATGTTAGCCCCTAAACAGAAACCAACAACGATAATAATGGCTGTAATCCCGTTTGAAAGAACCTTCTTCATGTATGGGAAAGCATTTCCTAACGCAATCCCTAACACAAGTGGTAAAACAGTTCCGACTAAGTTCCAAATCGAGATGTTTGCAAGGCCGGCACTACTTAATACGGCCATTGTTACCATTGGTCCAACACTTAATGTTGTAATCCCAACAGCCCCAGCATCGATTTCGTCCCCGTATACATCTACAATCCCCGCATACATGGCATTATTGGCTACTGAAATAGCACCGATAACGGCAACAGCACTAAGTCCGAGGAAGTTGTCGTTGAATACTTTTGCAACCAATAACCCTAAGACTACAGATACCGCAATTTTCGCTAAAATAATCGCTGCTCCACGTCCAACGGCTTTTGGTGTGTTTTTAAGAGAAATGGTACCCCCGATAATGAAGAGGAATGCCCCAACAAGTGGTCCAGCACCTTTCACGATTGGAGTGGTAAATCCACCAATTTGTAATATTTGAGGGAAAAATGTATTTATCACACATCCAATAAACATTGGAATAATGATTGTATCCCCAGGAATTTTAATCTTTTTCATACTGTTCACAATCCTTCTCTGATTTGGAATAAGAATCTAGCTAAAATCAACCATCTAATGTGATACCGCCATCGCAGTCACCGATTTCCCCTGTAACGAAGCTTGCAAGGTCGCTTGCAAAGAAGAGAATCATTTGCGCAATTTCAGTAGGTTCTGCACGACGTCCAAGAGGAATCATGCTAATTACTTTTTGGCTCTTTTCTTTATCTTCTGATAATACGGTTGTCATATCTGTACGAGTGAATGAAGGACATACAGCGTTACATGCAATATTGTATTTACCGCCTTCTTTAGCAACGGCTTTTGTTAAACCATTTAAACCAGCTTTAGAAGAAGCATAAGCAGCAGTACCTAAAAGTCCACCCCCAAGTTTAGCAGCAACTGAAGATACGTTTACGATACGTCCACCTTTGTTTTCGATAAAGTGTGGGAAAATGGTGCTGATTGTTGAGAAGCATCCTGAAAGGTTGATGCGGATTGTTCTTTCCCATTCTTCGTATGTTAATTGGTCGAATGGTTTAGCACTAATAACTCCAGCGCAGTTCACTAAGATGTCTACTTTGCGTTCTGCTAAAATTTCGTTCATGCTTTTTACGATAGATTCATGATTTCCTAAATCCATGTATTTGAAGCTTGTGTGTTCTGGTCCGAATTCTTCAACGGTTTTGTTTGCTGCAGCTTCATTAATATCTGCAATCACAACATAACCACCGCCGTCAACGATACCACGAACGATTTCTTTACCAATACCATTTGCACCACCAGTGACAATGGCAACTTTACCTGTGAAATCCATAAAATCACGTCCTTTGATTTGATATGTTCATTCTATCACTAAATAATGAACATTCGACTCTTTTTATGGTTATCATTTGTTAACTTTTTAACTTGTTTGTGGCCGAATTAATGTTCCTATAGCAGATCTAAACCCGCAGTATCAAAAGATTTCTACACAACAAAACAGCCTACGAAAAAATCGTAGACTGTTTTGTGTACCATAAAAAATATTTTATTTTTTTAAAATTGAATATACACATTATATGAGCAAATTTCTCTTAAATAATGGACTAAATCAATGACATTGTCCTGTAAATTACCAAGAGGAACTTTTTCTACTGGCTTACGGCCTTCATTGAAGAACGAAAATTCATATTTCGCGCCCCATTTTGATTTTTGACGAATTACGGATGCACTGACCGCTTTTTCTAAGTCTACTACCCTGAACTCCGTCCCAAAAGAAACCAAAATTCCATCTTTGACAAGTACCCCAAGTTGATTATCAAGATACTCCGCATCATCCAATAAACGTTTCATATCGTCTTGATAGTCAGGGAACAGCTCATCAAAACGAGCATAGTGTTTTTTTATTTGACGAACGCGAACGATTTGCCACACCAATACAATGACAAAAATCACGATTACCACCATTAATATCACGATGTCGAAAAATCTATCTGCATTATTCGTAATGGTTAAATAATGGGTTTTGTCCAATTTATCGAGAGTCGCCTGCACCGAAAGTGGACTCAGTTTGAATTTTTCTTCAAATTTTTCCTTCACTTCTTGCGTAATATTTGTTTTGACGCTAGATCTCCCTTTTTTCTCTTTCTCATTAACTACACGGATATTCAAGTAGAAGTCAGATGTGGCGAGCGCGTTCGTTTTATCCGGAAGCGCCTCTTTAAACTCTAGAATTTGTTTAATTTCAGAAGTCTCTGTTTTTAAGAACGACACTCCATAATTATGTTTCACTAAATAATATGCTTCATTGTCTATCTTTAGCGGGCTTGGGTCAATATCTAATACTTTAATCGAACTAGACGATGAATCTTTTTCCATTTCATAAATGATTCCATGTTCGTATAATTCACGTCCACTCATAAAGCCAAACGAAACAACAATCCCCACCATTGCCACTATTAATCCTAACAGGACAGTGAGAATCCAGCTTCCCCATGTTCGTCTTAAAATTCCTTTATGCATCTCGACCCCTCTTACTTTCTATTGAAATTTTTAACTCATCTTCTTTGAACCGCATATCCACTACTATTGAAACAATATCGATATTTTGGTTCCTTCTTTTTCATTCAAATACTCCACTAATTGGCGAACATCTTCTAGACGATTCTTCAATTGAATGGTTACTTTCTTATTCCCTCTAAATCCAAAATCGATGGCATAGGCAACACTGCTTTTTGCCAATTGGCGACGAACTTCAACATTTCGTACTTCACGTAATCTAATTATTCTAAAATCGTTATTATAGCAAACTAATTTATGATCCTTCACTAGTACTTTTAGAATAGGATTATGAAAATCTGCATCCATTGGTAAAGCCTTCATATTTAGTGCGTATCGTGGAAACTCTTTATCAAACGCTTCGTATTCTACCTTCAATGTACGCACTCGTCTATACGCAACGTAAAAGAAGACTACCGCTAATAGAAATACAAAGAGTGTAACCCCCGTCTCCAACAATCGATTTGTAAATGATGTCAACGTTAAATAATGGAGGAAGTCCAGCGGTATAGATTCTCTGGTAGCCAAGAGAGTCCCCTTCTGATATTGGTTTATAATAGCTTCCATCAATGCTCGCGGTATATGGACGGTCTTACTCCCTCTACGCCCCTTTGTTACTGCTGGCGTTACTCGAACATTTAAATAAATATTCGCCTCTTTTAAAGGCTCCCATCCATTCGGATTTTCTTTCTTCAAATCGAGTAATTGTTGAATGTCTTTGGCAGACGCTTGAAGTGGCGTAACCCCATTTTCATGCTTTACTAAATAATAATCGTTTCCATCATAAGTGAGGGGCTCTGAGTCTATATCCAACGCACGAATCGCAACGGAGGTTCCCGCATCATTCAAATGATAAATATCTCCAGCCTTATAGAGCGCCTCTCCTTGCATGTATCCTTTCACGGTTCCAAAAAGAAAGAAAATCCCTATCAGGCTCAAAAATAGAGCTGAGCCCCAAAGAAATATCGTTCTTCGTACATATCCTTTATGCACCTTTATTTCCTACTTTCTATTGTTATTTTTCCAATCGTCCTTAATCTTAACTGGGACGAAGTAATTCACTTTTCGAACAAGACGATACTTGTCTTCTAGTGTCTTTCCATACGTATTTGGAACAAAAGCAAGTCTTCTTGTCTTAAACGTAAACTTGATTCCATAATACACACGGCGACCTGTACTCGTACGATATAGATGAATTTCTTTTAATTCTTTTAGCGGAATCACTGTAAAATGACTTCCGTAAAAGATGAGCACTTCTTTTACGATCATCGCTTCGAATTTTTCATCGACATAGTCTGCTTTTTCTTTAGAATCTTTTTGTTCCCATTCGTTATTCGGGAAGAGTGCATCTAATTTCTTAAATGCGAAATAATATCTCACAGATAAACCAATGACTTGACCTAGCATCAGGAGCACAATTGCGAGCATCACTAGTTGCAATAAGAGAATCGGATGACTCCAAACGTCTACATCTCGGTAAAAATTAAATTGTTCGAATGTTTTAAAATCAAGCATTAGAGCCACTGCCAAAAGTGCGATACTCCCCACAAATAACAATAAATAACCTTTCATTCGAGCAAAAATTCGTTTAATCATCTATATACCTCGTCCGTATTATGTATGTATTATACTGAGTTTTTCTTTATTTGTATAGCTTTAACGGCTGAAAACACAAAAAGAGTGAGAAGAAATGGAATCACCCCTTCTCACTTTCTTACACCTTAACGATTAAGCGTCTGCCGCTTCGCGTTTGGCATTAATTTCATCGATTAACCCTTGTAATTCTGCTTCATCAAAATGATATTTCTCGCCACAGAAATGACATACCACTTCTGCACCGTGATCTTCGTCAATCAAGTGTTGTAAATCATCTACCCCAATCGACATCAATCCTGCACTGAAACGTTCACGCGTACAGCCGCAATGAAACTTCACAGGCATTTCTTCTAATTCACGAATGTTTTCCGAACCTAATAATCGATTTAAAATATCGCGCGGTTGTTCTTGTTGGTCAATTAATTTTGAAACCATTGGAATTTCGTTAATACGACGTTCGATTTCTGAAATCGTCGCTTCGCTAGCTCCTGGCAATAATTGAATCATAAAGCCACCTGCTGCACGTACCGTTTCATCTGGATTTACAAGAACCGATACCCCAACAGCTCCATTAACTTGCTCTGAAACTGCTAAGTAATACGTAAAGTCCATTCCGAGCTCCCCGTCCACGATGGGCACTTGGCCTGAGAATGGTTCTCTCATATTTAAGTCTTTGATAACGGTAATCGTTCCGTTTGTTCCAACGACACCACGGACATCTAATTTTCCTTTGTCGTTTAAGTCAAGGCTGACATGAGGATTTGTGATATAACCACGCATTTCCCCACGACCGTTTGCATCAGCCATGATTTTTCCACCGGGGCCATCCCCATTCACTTGAACCGTGATGCGTTCGTCACCTTTTAAGCTACTTGCTAATAATTGCGTTCCGATAATCGTACGTCCAAGCGCTGCTGTAGCAGAACTCCAAGTGTCGTGTCTGCGTTGGGCCTCTGCAATTGCATCTGTTGCTACCATAGCAACGGCTTTAACCTCATCATTGAATGCTAATACTTTTAATAATGAATCTGCCATTTGTTTCTCCTTTTTTAAAAGAAAAGAGCTGTGACAACAGCCTCAGCTCTCTTTCTCTTTCTATTATTCGTCTTTGTTTTCACTCTCAAGTTTGCTTGGAGCTGGCGTAACATCTGCTACTTCCACTTCCTCGTCCTCTTTGGGATTTTCTTTACCTTCCGCTTGTTCAGCATCACGTTTTGCTAAGGCTTTTTTTGTTTCTTCAAAACTTGCCGCTTCTGATTCGCTTGGATATTCATCTTCCACGATGGTAGCTGGCATTTCACCTGTTTCAAAAAGTGATTTGATTGTACGTTCGTCTAACGTTTCTAATTCTAGAAGTTTTTGAGCAATTAATTCTAATTGGTCTTTATGTTCTTCTAAAATTTGAAGAGCTTTTTCATGCGCTTCTTTCATGATACGACGTACCGCATTGTCAATTTCAAAGGCCACTTGATCTGAGTAAGCTTTTGTTTGACCATAGTCGCGTCCGATAAATACTTGATGATTTCCTTCGTATTGAACAGTTCCTAATTCATCCACCATTCCGTACTCTGTAATCATGCTACGAACGATAGCTGTTGCTTGTTCAAAGTCGTTACTTGCTCCGGTAGTCTTCACACCAAAGATAAACTCTTCAGCAGCACGACCACCAAGAAGTCCAACTACTTGTTCGAATAATTCTTCTTTTGTCATTAAGAAACGATCTTCTTTTGGAAGCATAATCGCATACCCGCCAGCGCGTCCACGAGGGACAATCGTTACTTTATGAACCACACGAGCATCGCTTAAAACCATACCCACAATGGTATGTCCTGCTTCATGGTAAGCCACCATTTCGCGCTCTTTCTTGCTGATCGCACGATCTTTTTTCGCAGGACCTGCAATCACACGGTCATGTGCTTCATCCACGTCTAATGCGTCGATGGCTGTTTTATCACGACGAGCGGCCACTAAAGCTGCTTCGTTTAATAAGTTTTCAAGTTCTGCCCCAGAGAATCCTGGAGTTTGCTGCGCAATCACTTTTAAGTCCACGTCTTTTGCAAGCTTCTTATTGCGTGCGTGTACTTTCAGAATCGCTTCACGGCCTTTCACGTCTGGACGACCTACTAAAATTTGGCGGTCAAAACGTCCTGGACGAAGTAAGGCTGGGTCTAATACGTCTGAACGGTTTGTTGCGGCAATCACGATGATTCCCTCTGTTCCTTCGAACCCGTCCATTTCAACGAGCAATTGGTTTAATGTTTGTTCACGTTCGTCGTGTCCGCCACCCATTCCGGCACCACGTTGACGACCAACGGCATCGATTTCATCGATAAAGATAATTGCTGGAGCATTTTTCTTCGCGTTTTCGAATAAGTCACGAACACGGCTTGCTCCAACCCCTACAAACATTTCTACGAATTCAGAACCTGAAATCGAGAAGAACGGTACATTTGCTTCACCGGCAACGGCTTTGGCAAGAAGGGTTTTCCCTGTTCCTGGAGGGCCCTCAAGAAGTACCCCTGCAGGAATACGAGCACCAAGCGCTGTAAATTTACGTGGGTCTTTTAAGAATTCAACCACTTCTACAAGCTCTTGTTTTTCTTCTTCGGCACCGGCTACATCAGAGAAGCGCACTTTTACGTTTTGTTTCTTCTGATTGGTTGCACGACTCTTACCAAAGTTCATCGGATTGTTACGTCCGCCTTGGCCACCTTGACTCATAAACATGCTATACAGCAAGAAGCCCAAGATTCCCAGCGGAATAACCACTTGGATCAGTGCTGCAATCCATACTCCTGTAGAACTTTCTGGTAAAGATTCCACTTTTGTATCTTTTGATTGAGCAGCTTCATTAATTTCTTTTATAGTAGAGTCATTTGGCAATACTGTTGTTTTGAATTGTGTACTCTTTGTAGAACGATTATCAAAAATCGATAATCCTTTTTGATTTTTAGCTTCTTCGGTAGTTTGCTCCTTAGGATCTGTATATTCCCCAGTAATCGTATAGACAGAGTTTGAATATTGCATTTTTAATTCTTTAATTTCGCCTTTTTTCAAACTTTGCATAAATTCTGTATAAGAAATATCTGCTACAGGGCCTTTCGAATTACCATTGAACATTCCTACAAAAATGACAATCGCACCGAAAATAAGCATATATAGTAAACTTGATCTAAAAATTGATCGATTTTTATTTGTATTCATTGGACCTCCTCATCTTCTTAAAAAAGAAGAACGATAGTATTCTTAACTACCGCTCTATCATAACATATTTGACTTTTATTGACGAATAGTTTAACTCATTCTTAATTTTCGTAGAATTCTGATTTCAATACGCCGATACAAGGGAGATTACGATAAAATTGTTTGAAGTCCAATCCATAACCTACAACAAACTTATTAGGAACTTCAATTCCAACATAATCTGCTTCGATGGCTTCTTCACGACGTTCAGGTTTATCTAATAAAGTCACCACTTTTACGCTTGCTGCTTGGCGATGTTTTAATAATTCAACCACGTGTTTTAAAGTACGGCCCGTGTCGATAATATCTTCCACGATAATCACATGGCGATCTTTAACGCTTTGACCTAGGTCTTTTAAAATACGAACCTCACCACTTGACTCAAATTCATTTCCATAACTAGATACATCCATGAAATCAATTTCTAAGTTACAGTCCATCGCACGAACTAAATCTGCCATAAAGAAAATAGCACCCTTAAGAATACAAATGACTAACGGATCTTTCCCACGGTAATCTTCCGCTAAAGTAGCACCTAATTTCTTGATTGTTTCTTGTAATTGTTCTTCTGATACTAAAATTTCTGACATATCATTTTTTAACATGTGTGCACCTCGTTTTGTTTTCGTAAGATAGAATCATTTTACCAGTTTCCTCCTCAAAGGACAACGGATGAGCATAGCGATAGCCTAAAATTGCACGAATTTTTTTGGATGCATCCTCAACAACCCAAATTTGTTTACGTTCTTCTAGTGGAATCTTTGAATTGATAAACCATCTGGAAATTTTTTGATGTTTTGTCCCTTCCGCATTCAGTGCAATTTTATCTCCAGATTTTGCATGACGAATGGTTAGTGGAAAATCCTCTTTATTCACGGGAAAGGCAAATTCTGAAGATGTCTTTCCTGTTGTGAGCAAAATTTGCTCATCTTCATTTGGACGAATTAATGTATCCTCTGCTTTGGAGAGTACGTACTCAATATTTGGAACGACTCTAGGTCTTCCTTTTTCAAATGAACAGTCTTCATAACGTTTCTTAAACTTCCATCCATTTGACAAATCTAGAGTGAGCTGTGCTTTATTCGAGCCAATTTTTTCCAAGATCTGTTCCATCTGGACAACTGAAATCGTTGTATCCATTTGGATGAGTACTTGTTGTAAGAGTAATCGTTGCATCTCTATAGGTTCTTTCAGGAATGCTTCGCGGTGGAATAAAACTTTTTTCTTTCCTTTTTGGAATAATAGCTCCTGTTTTTCTTCTAAAATCGGCATTAAGCAGGCCACAGCGTCCGCTATCATCTGCGCGCTCTTTTGGAAGTGACTTCCGGCATTTGGATTTTCCTCCTTTAGAAAAGGAACCACATGATGACGATATCTATTTCTTGTATAATTGTCCGATTCATTCGATTCGTCTTCTAAGTAAGGAATTTGATGTATTTCGGCTTCTTTGTACAATTCTTTCTTATCCAGTGACAGGAACGGGCGTAAAATCGTCATTCCTTTCACCTGACGAATTTCCTTCATCCCAGACAATCCTTCCAATGTACTTCCTCTAGACCACTTCATTAAAATAGTTTCGAGTTGATCATCTTGGTGATGTGCTAATACTAAATAATGGGCTTGATGTTTCTTCAATACTTCCTCAAAGAATTCATAACGAAAATTTCTTAAGATGCTTTCTGAGGCTTTTTCTTCCTTCGTTTCCTTCCAATTCTTTATTTCAAATGGAATTTGATGAGATTTGCAAAAACGACGGACTAATTGTGCTTCATCCATCGACTGGACGCGAAGTCCATAGTTCACATGCGCCACTACAAGATGTTCTTTAGCGTCGTCTTCAAACAAGAGAGCCATAGCATTCAACAAAACCATCGAATCGACTCCGCCGGATACAGCGAGAACATATTTTTGATGAGTATACTCAGGTACTCTTTTTCTAAAAAAACTGGCTAATTGATGTTGCATAGCTCTCCCCTTTCTGTCAAAAAAATCTCCTCTAGCATTTACTAGAAGAGATTAGAATAGTCATTATGAACGGCGACCGCCACGTCCTCCACGTTTCCCTTCAGTGTTACGTTTCAATGAAGTTAAACGATCTTCAGAGTCTTTCAAGAAGGAACTCATCAATGAATCAAAATCAGTTGCTTTTGATTGCGAAGGAGATTTCTTTTCATATGGAGCAGCTGATTTCCCAGCAAAGCGATTTTTCTTGAAATCTTGTGAATCTTGATTACGCGGTGTGAAAGTTTTTTTGTTTTTAGATTTGTCTTCAGTATCTTCCTTTGGTTTATCAACGGCACGACGAATCGATAAACTAATTTTGCCGTCGTCAGCAATTGTCATGACTTTCACTTTAACTTCGTCTCCAACCTTCAAAACTTCTTTGATATCTTGGATATACGAATCTGAAACCTCACTAATGTGAACAAGACCTGTTTTACGATCTCCTAAATCGACAAAAACTCCAAAATTTGTAATTCCAGTCACTTTACCTGGGATTACGTTTCCTACTTCGATTGACATATAAAAAGCGTTCCTCCTTCATTTTTATCCTTTTTATACACGCTCACGTATAAAAAGGGTTCATTGCCTTATCGGTTTTGTGTGGTTACTTTAACAACAGTTTCCCCTTGTTCCACTTCTTCTTTGACTTGTTGCGCTTTGTTTTCAGCAGTGTCGTTAGGCGTACTAAAAATAATTTCACCATTTTTGCTTAAATAGTATTCACTACGCGCTAACTTCGCAATGTATTCATCACTTTGAAGAAGTTCAACTTGCTGCGTTAAAGATTCTTTTTGTTTTTCAGCGAATTCTTTTTCAGCTTTTGCCTTTTCAATCTTTTGATCTAATTGATTCGCTTGTTGTAATTGATTCCCAATACCGACAATCATCACTCCGGATATGGCAATTAATGCAATCACAATCAGTTTGGTAACTAGTGAATGACTTTTCCAAACTGGTGAAGAAGTTTTCGGTTTTCTTTTTTGGTTGATAGAAACGATATTCGAATTTGTGGATTGATTTTGTTGCTTCACCTTAATTGTCTCCTTTTTAACTTATACACAATGAGTATAACAAGAATGAGCCTTATCGTCTATGATTACACTAAGAATTTTTTTATTTTTTTATGATTATCCGTGTTTTTTAAGGATGGACTATCCTTCTAAAATCTCTTAAAACGATTTCTTTAAAAATAAATACCGCAGATAAGCTCTCTGCGGTATCAAAAATTTTAATTTACATCCTCAGTACGTAGTTTCACGCGTTTAATCACAACTTGATTTTCCGTTTCACGAATATAATTTTTCAAGTTTTCAATGACAATCTCTTCATCATTTTGGATACGAATCACTAGTTCATACTTCTCGTCGTCTAATTCTCTAGCTTCAACTTGTATGGATTGATAATCTCCAAAATGACAATAATTATAAATAGATTGTACAATCGTTGGGTTTGGAATTTCACAATAAATATTTACTTGACGGCTTTTCCCTTGTAATAAAGGCTCATATGCAAGCTTTTGCACAATGACGATAATGGCCGAGCATAGTGCTCCAAAGAACCAGAATCCCCCACCAATTGCAAGTCCAATCCCTGAAGTTGCCCAAATTCCAGAGGCTGTAGTCAAACCACTTACGCGTTTATCACGCATAAAAATGATTCCCCCTCCAATAAAGCTGATCCCGCTGACCACTTGCGCAGCTACACGAGCAGTATCATAGTTTGGAGTATCTAAAAAAGCTTCTTTTGAAATAATCATCATCAAACAAGAAGTTAACGCCACAATCATGTGCGTTTTCACACCCGCTTGTTTATTTCTAGAGGTACGCTCATAACCAATCGCTAATCCACATGCGCATGATATAAAAATAGCCAAAAAATGACGTAATTCCATCCATCCATTGAATGGTTGCAATATATTTATGGCATGTAAATCCATGGTTTCTCCTCCTTTAATCCTTTTTAAAAAGTACTATTTATCATACCCCTTTCTGCAATGGAAGTCAACAGAAAACGCATACATTTTTAGATAAAAAACTAGGCTCCCTCAAATGAGAGAACCTAGTTTTAGATTCATTTTATAAATTTGTGTTTTCTTCTTTAATGAACTTTTCTTCTAAAATCGTAAACATTTCTTTAGCGTCTTCTTTTCTTGTTGAATCCATCAACGCTTCAACTTGTACTAAGACATGTTTGTTCCCGAATTGAATCGCGATTTTGTCGCCAACTTTTACGTCCGTTGAAGATTTCGCCACTTTATCATTAATAAACACACGTCCCTTGTCAGCCACTTCTTTAGCCACTGTACGACGTTTAATTAATCGGGATACTTTTAAAAACTTATCGAGTCTCATCATTTTCCTCTTTTCTACTAAATTTTCTAAGCAAGGTTTTTCCTTTAGGGATTAGCACCCATTCGCGTTTTGTAAATAAATTCCATTTCATCGTTCCAGCCAAGAAGAGGGCTACACCGACGAAGGCATAGAACAATGAAAATACAAAAGCCATCGTTCTAGAATCTTGAAGTCCTGCAAAGTACCACGTACCGTAGGATAATATCGACACGATAACGGTCATTCCCATCGCAATTCCAGTAAGAAGCTGTATGAAATTTCCTTCATGCAACACACTTATAAAAATGTCTTTTGCAAAAGCCATCATCACGCTCATCATGACACATAATCCAAGCGCCGTCGCAAGGCTGGCACCAAGTGTTCCAAACATCGCTACGAATAAATAATTCGTACCAGCTTTCACTACGAGTCCTGCTACGAGTGCCAGAAGCGTCTTTGGATATTGATGCTGGCTTTGGAAAATGCCGTGCAGCGACATAATGACTGACGCAAAGAAAATACTTGTAACATAGACAAGCAGTACTGACTGCCCCTTCGCATCTCCAAAGAGTGCGGTATTTAACCACGGCAAGATGGCAATCATCCCCATCGTCGCAACAAGTGAGAATGTCATCGTCATTCGAAGAAGTGACGCAGATAGTCTCTTAAATTCTAAGTCGTGGCCTTTCTTGAAGGAACGCGATAACATCGGCATATAGCTCGATGAAAATCCTACTCCAACTACCATTCCTAATTGAACAAGCGGTTGTCCCCGGTCGTAAATTCCTTTCAGGTCTTTCGCCACTTCAGGAAGTATTCCTTGGTCTGTTAACATATTGTACACAGAGAAAGAATCCACCAATTGAAACAAGACTAAAATAGAACTAAGGAGACAGATGGTCCCCCCTTCAAAGGCAAAGCGTTTAAAGAGATGCCCAAAAGTTGGAACTTCCATTTCTACTGGTGAAATCGTCAAGGCGTCGAGCGGATCTTTCGTTTCCTGATATGCATAATACAGCATCACAAGAATCGCGAAGACTGCCGCAATCGTCGCACTCGACATCGCCCATGTCCCCATCGTGTAGTAGTCTGAAATGGTGCTGCCAAACAGACTCGCTACAAAGAGAATTACCGCGACACGAACGACCTGCTCCACCACTTGTGAGATGGCAGTCGGCATCATTCGAAAGCTTCCTTGGAAATACCCCCTTGTGATGACTAGAAACGGCATCAATAGAAACATCCACGATACACTTTGGACGACTGGCAAGAGTTCTACGTCTCCCATCCAGCGGGCAATCATTCCTGCACCCAAATGGAGGAAGGCAAAAATCCCCACTCCAACGAGGCTTGCAATCACGAATAGCTGCTTCAATAATTTCTTTAAATGTGTCGACTCCAAGTATTCCGCGACTACATTGGACACGAATACCGGGAAGCCCGTTAATGCAAAGGTCATGCCGATTCCATAGATAGGATACACCTGTTGATATACATAAAATCCGGTGTTTCCTACCATGTTTTGGAAAGGAACTCGGTACACCGCACTTAAAATCTTAGCAATAAACGCGGCAATCGAGAGCGCAATCGCCCCTTGCATCATCCCTTTACTATTTATCTTCTTCATGTTTTTCCTCATCGCGGGCTAGAATTTCCCCGCATGTTTTTACAAACAGTTTAACTTGCTCCAGCCATAAGTCAACAGGCTTTTGCGTGATATTTAATAAAATCTGAAGACTTTCGCCCTTGTTGGCCACTTGTGCTGGTAATTTCACTGGACCAAGTGCCTCAAAGACAGGCACTCCTTGCAAACGAGTCGCAGTTGGCTGGGCAATCGTAATCGTCACCGAATTGTCTTTACGCTTAATCGAAACAGCGTTAATTTCATTCGCGTAATGTTTAATCAATCCAACTTCCGCTAATGCACTCACTTCATCCGGGAAGTCCCCGAAGCGGTCGATAAAATCATCGAGCAATTCTTCATAAGCTTCCACGCTATCAATCGAACGAATACGTTTATACATCTCGATTTTTTGGCGTTCATCTTGAATATAACTTGCAGGAATATACGCATCAATCTGCAAGTCGATTTCGACGGTTTCTTCGTCCGACTTCACTTCTTTTCCTTGTTTCTTCAACACGGCTTCACTTAATAATTGAGAATATAAATCAAATCCGACCGAATCGATAAATCCATGCTGTTGTTTTCCAAGTAAATTCCCTGCCCCACGAATCGATAAGTCACGCATGGCAATCTTGAATCCAGAGCCAAGTTCTGTAAAGTCGCGCATCGCTTGGAGTCGCTTCTCGCTAACTTCGGTTAAGACTTTATCTGGTTGATACATAAGGTATGCATAAGCAATACGGTTTGTACGACCAACACGTCCCCGCAATTGATACAATTGCGAAAGCCCCATATAGTCGGCATTTTCAATAAAAAGAGTGTTTACGTTTGGAATATCGACTCCGGTTTCAATAATCGTCGTTGTTACTAAGACATCGTATTCCCCTTCAATAAATTGGAAGAGAATATTTTCAAGTGTGGCCTCACTCATCTGGCCATGAATCACCCCGACACGACAACCTGGAACCAAAACTCTCAGTTCATCGGCCTTCTTCTCGATCGTCTCAACTCGATTATATAAATAGAAAACTTGTCCGCCACGAGCCATCTCGCGTTCGATTCCGTCTCGAATCGTCATTGGGTTTTGTTCCATTACAAAGGTTTGGACCGGATATCGGTTTGCTGGTGGCGTTTCGATGACGGATAAATCACGCACCCCAAGCATCGACATATGGAGTGTGCGTGGAATTGGCGTTGCTGTTAGCGTCAATACGTCCACTTGCGATTTCAATTGTTTCAAACGCTCCTTATGCTTCACACCAAAACGTTGTTCTTCATCGACAATGAGGAGTCCTAAATCTAAAAATTGCACGTCTTTTGAAAGAAGACGATGTGTCCCAATCACGATATCCACTGATCCTTTTCGAAGCTTTTCAATGGTTTCTTCTTGTTCTTTCTTACTTCGGAATCGACTCAGTAAACCAATCTTAAACGGATAGTCAGAAAATCGTTGAACAAAATTTTCGTAATGTTGCTCGGCGAGAATCGTTGTCGGAACAAGAACAGCTGCTTGCTTCCCGTCCATTACAGCTTTGAAGACCGCACGCATCGCTACTTCTGTCTTCCCGTATCCAACGTCGCCTACCAGCAGACGGTCCATCGGTTTGTCCTTTTGCATGTCTTCCTTAATCTCTGCCACACTTCGCAGTTGGTCTTGAGTCTCCGTGTAAGGAAAGGCTTGCTCGAATTCTTGTTGTTCCACGGTATCTCGGCTAAACGCATATCCTTTTTCGGCGTCGCGTTTAGCGTATAATTCGATGAGTTCATTGGCGATATCTTCAATCTTCGCAGCCACTTTTCGTTTTGTCTTCGCCCATTCCGTACCACCTAATTTATTGAGTTTTGGTACTTTGGCATCAGACGACACGTATTTTTGAACGAGCTTAATTTGAGAAACTGGAACGAATAAATTCCCGCCGTCTTGGTAATGAATCGACATGTAGTCTTGGTGAATGCCGCCGATTTCTAGCGTCTCCATCCCTTGATACACACCGACCCCGTGATTCACGTGAACCACATAGTCCCCAACCGCTAATTCAGTATAGCTCTTCAAGCGTTCCGCATTCGAGATCTTTTGGTTTCTCGGTGCGCGTTTTGTGAGTTTATTAAATAATTCGCGTTCCGTTAAAATAGCAAATTTGTCTTCTGGCAGTTCAAATCCATTGTGCATCTTGCCGACCATGATTTGAAGTTGCCCTTCTAGTACAGTCCCGTTTGAAATCACACTTTTGATATCAAAATCGGCAAAGGTTTGTTCTACTTTTTGTGCACGTTTGGCATCATCGACTAAAACGATGACTGTTGCGCCTTGTTTCTTCCAGCGGTCCGCTTCGACTTTCACCATCGGCATTTGCGAGAAGAACTGTGTCATCGTGCGGGTCGTAATCGGATGAATCGCATCGAGAGATAGTCGTCCGAGTCCTTTTTGGAAAATGGCTAAATACGTTCTCTTAAGAGGACTCTCCTTTAATACTTTTCGTCCATCTTGAACGAGCGACAATCCAGACGCAATCGCACCTGTTTCGATATGGTGCGTCTTCCAATAGCCAGCCTCTTCTTCTAAGGATTTACTCTTTTCGATAAAACGAGCGTAGTCATCAATAATGAGGTACGCATCTTTAGAAACATAATCTAATAAACTAGTCTTCTCAGGATAAATACATTCTAAGAAGTACGATAAGTTTGAAGGAATCTCTCCATTTTCTAATTGTGCATCGATAGCTTGTTGAATACTCGACACTTGGTCTCTTCGCTCTTGACTTTGGGAAGACTTCACGTCCTTTTCATAGAGCGCATGAATTTTCGTTTGCGCCTTCCAAACGGCTTCCTTTTGCAGAGGTAAGTCTGTGGCGGGTAAGATGCGCACTTCTTGAATCACATCCATCGAACGTTGTGTTTCCGCATTAAATGCGCGAATTGAATCCACTTCTGTATCAAAGAAATCAAGACGAAGTGGATATTCTTGGTCGAGCGGATAAATATCGACGATACTTCCACGAAGCGCAAATTCACCAGGAGTCGCCACCATATTTTCGCGGCGATATCCTAATTCCACCAACTGCTCCACAAAGGTATCCATCGATTCGATTTTAGACCCGATGGCTAGTTCAAGCGAACTCTTTTTCCACACTTCTGCCGGTACTAAGAGTTTTTGTATTCCAGAGAGCGGCACAATGACGATTCCTTTTTGTCCACGGCTTAGAAAATCAAGCGTGCGAATCCGTTGGCTCACCACATCTGGTGATACCACTGAAAAATCCGCAGCAAGTGACTCTTCTACTGGAAAGAGATGAATAATATCCTCATCGTACCACTCTGACAATTCTTCATAAGTCTGCGTCGCTTGTAAGAGCGTTGGCGTCACAATCACTAATTGCTTATCTAATTTTTCAAATGCGCACGACTCGGCCAAATGTTTTATAGAACCACTGAGTCCTAAAACCAGTTGACTCTCATGGAGAGCGAGTGTATCTAGCCACTCCTTAAATCCTTTCAGTTTACTGATGGTTTGGTGCAATAATTGCATAACTTTCTCCTTTTTATAACGACAAAAAGAGACCGCGAAAAACTTCGCAGCATCTCTTCTTCTATTTTTTTAATTAAATTGATTCATTGTTTTAACAAAATCATCCGTATCAATCCACGAACGAATCGCATCGACACTCTTTTGCACCGCAAAAATAATGTCCTCTTCTTCCTCTTTTTCAAAACGGTTGAGCACATGTCCTACGACCGTACGTCCATCTTTTGGACGCCCAACCCCCACTTTAATTCGGTTAAACTCACTTGTCCCTAGGCATGAAATAATACTCTTCATCCCATTATGTCCACCAGCGCTACCTTTTTGACGAAGACGAATCTTTCCAACCGGCAGATCCATATCATCATAAACAACCAGCAAGTCTTCAATCCCTATTTTAAAATAATTCATCAATGGTCGAATCGCTTCCCCTGATAAATTCATAAACGTCAAGGGCTTCATGAAGATGACTTTTTCTCCGCCCATTTGCACCTGCGCAAACACTGCATCAAAAAGTGCTTTATCAAAATCAAACTTTTCTTGATAGGCCACTTCGTCCATTGTCATGAATCCGACATTATGTCTGGTCCCTTTATACTTTGCTCCAGGATTCCCTAGACCAACGACTAATTTCATACTTTCACCTATTCTTTTTTCTTCTATTTTGCTATTATACCATACCCCCACAACTTCCCGTTATTAATTCACTTTTTCACGAAATTGTTTTTTTTATGTATTATTTGTCATAATAAAGGACTTATAAAAATCAATTTTCAGAAAACCGTGCTATACTTATTTATGGATACTCCATTACTAATTTTTTAGGAGGTATGAACATGGAAAAATCTCAAAAACATGGTAATAAAGTAATTTTAGTCGGTGACGGTGCCGTTGGTTCTAGTTACGCTTATGCTCTTGTATTACAAGGGATTGCGGAAGAACTTGGAATCATTGATATCAATTTCGAAAAAACAGAAGGCGATGCGTTAGACTTATCACATGCCTTAGCTTTCAATGCCCCTAAAAAAATTTACGCAGCGACATACGAAGACTGCCACGATGCAGATATTGTATGTATCACTGCTGGAGCAGCTCAAAAACCAGGTGAAACTCGCTTGGACTTAGTCTCTAAAAACTTAAAAATTTTGAAAAACATTGTAGATTCTATTATGGCTAGTGGATTCAATGGAATCTTCTTAATGGCTTCAAACCCTGTGGATATCTTAACTTATGCAACTTGGAAATTCTCTGGACTTCCAAAAGAACGCGTTATCGGTTCTGGTACTTCTTTAGATAGTGCTCGTTTCCGTCAAACAATCGCTGAATTAGTAGGCGTTGACGCTCGTAATGTTCACGGATATATCATGGGTGAACACGGAGATACTGAATTCCCAGTTTGGTCACATACAAACGTCGGCGGTTTACAAATCTATGAATGGGTTCGTCAAAATCCACATGTAGATGAAGAAAAATTAGTCGAAGTATTCTTCCAAGTGCGTGATGCAGCTTACGAAATTATCGCTAAAAAAGGGGCAACTTACTACGGTATCGGTGCTACTCTAGCACGTATTACAAAAGCCATCTTAAATAATGAACAAGCGATTTTCCCATTATCGGTATACCTTGAAGGTCAATACGGCCAAGAAGATATTTATATCGGAGCTCCTGCCGTAATCGGACGTGATGGAATTCGTCAAATCATCGAAATCCCTCTAGCAGACTCTGAACAAGAGAAAATGGACTTATCTGCAAGAACATTGAAATCCATCTTAAACGATGCTTTTGAAAAATTAGAAGCAGAAAATAACTAATCAAAAAGAAAACTGAGTCGATAAATCGACTCAGTTTTTTTCATTAAAACATCGTTAAAATGGGTACAATTATAATAGGCATGAAAATAGCGGGTAAGAAATTAAGGACTTTTATCTTTGTAATCCCTAGAAGATTCATCGCCAAGCCAACTAAAAGTAAGGACCCCACTGCCGACATAGAAACTGTGACTGTCTCACTTAAATAAGGGGATACAAATTGCGATAAACCTACTAGAATCAATTCATATGCAATCACAGCTACAGATGATAGCCCCACGCCAATCCCTTCTGTTGCAGCAAGAAATATCGAAGTAATGCCATCTAAAATGGATTTTGTTTGAAGTAAAGTCGGCTCTCCAGTCAATCCTAGTTGAATCGACCCCATTGTAGCCAGCGCTCCTACACAGAAAATCATCACCGCAGCGACAAATCCTTCTCCTAAATTGACATTTGTCTCTTTTCCTTTTGAAGTCTTCTCTTGAAGCCAATCCGCAAATTTACGAACACGCTCCTCCATTTGAATTCCTTCACCCACAAGAGCTCCACAAACGAGCGATAAAATCATAATCATACTACTAGGAATTTGAATGGCTCCTTTAATTCCTACTAAAAACACACAAAGAGCTAAACCTTGTATAATATGTTGGGAAAAACGATCTGCGATAATATTTCTTAGAAATACTCCCACAATCGCCCCTACTGCAATGGCTACTCCATTTATTAAAATAATCACTGAAAAACTCCTTCATTCTAAATCTATGACGCGAAGGAATTTTTCTCCTTAACGCTATTCCACAAAAAGACTTTGTGGATCTTCAAACGGAGATTCTATCTCCTCTGTTTCGTGCTTTCTTTCTAAAAAATATACTTGTTCAATAACAACTTCGGTAACGTAAACTTCTTGATGATTCTTGTTCGTATAACGACGCGTATTCAGTCTTCCTTCTACTCCAATCCGGTCTCCTTTTTTGACAAACTTGCCGATTCGTTCTGCAATTTTGCCCCAAGCGACCACTTGAATGAAGTGTGAATGATAAGAATCATCATTGTTTCGATATACATTTTGCACCGCAATTGTATTATTAAACACACTTTTTCCTGAAGGTTGAAGCTGTTGTACTTCCACCTCTTTGACAACACGACCAATTAAAGATACTAAGTTCATGGAACCTACCTCCTATAGTTTTTCTATAGTAAGCTACGTTCCCTCCTTTTAATTGGATTTTTCTTCTTTTAGGTTTTGAGCAAATTCTGAGATTTTTCGAAGTCTATGATTCACTCCCGATTTTGAGATTGGACCAGAAGGAAGCATCTCCCCTAATTCTTTCAAACTAATTTCTGGATTTTCTAATCGGATTTTTGCGATTTCAGATAATTTATCCGGCAAGGAATCTAATCCTACCGTATCTTCGATATATTGAATCTCTTCAATTTGACGAGTTGCGGCATTGACTACCTTATTGATATTTGCATTTTCGCAATTCACAAGGCGGTTAGCTGTATTTCTCATATCTCGAATAATACGAATATCTTCAAAATGAAGCATGGCATTCGATGCGTGAATCACCGCTAAAAAGTCCGCAATTTTCTCTGCTTCTTTTAAATAAGTGATATATCCTTTTCGACGCTCAATCGTTCTAGCATTCAATCCAAAAGCATTCATCATCTGGCAAATATCATCATTGTGTTCTTCATAAATAGAGTAGATTTCTAGATGATAACGGCTCGTCTTTGGATCATTAATAGAGCCTCCTGCTAGAAAAGCGCCTCGAAGATAAGCACGCATTTTTTCTTCATCATCTCTAATATTTTCTGGAACGCGCATATTGAATAATCCGCTCGATTTGATATTCAAATCTTCTAAAATCTCTTCCGTTCCATGTTTCAGACGTACAATATAAACATTGTTTTTCTTTAGCTTCATTTTGCGTCGAACCAAGAGTTCACTCTCAACTTGATAATATTTTTTCAATAAAATATAAATACGTCTAGCAATGGCTGCATTTTCCGTTTGAATATTTAAGATTAATTGGCGGTTCAAAATCCCAACCGCACCATTCATACGAATAAGCGCCGCTAATTCGTATTTGGAATAATCATATTGCACTTCTAGCTGTGTTAACTCTTGTTTTGTTTCTGCAGCAAAAGATAATAAGGACACTCGTTTGTTCCTCCTTTCTCTTTTTGTCATAATGAAGGAGCCAAAAGACAAGCCTTGGCTCCTTTTCCTTAATTATTTTCAGTTTTTGCACTTTGTAAGAGACGGAATAATTCATCAATCACTTTTTCCCCGTCATGGTATACCCCATTTTCACGAAGACGAATAAAGTCTGATGAAATGACTCGACATCCTTGGTCTCTTAACCCTTGGAAGTCATATTTCACCTGATAAAGATATTCTTCATTCTTTTGTTGGCTTAAATATTCTTCCGGAACTTCCTCTGTATTCACCAGAACGGTATCAATAAATTTCGTTCCTAAATGTTCATGTAACACGCGCACATGATCAGCATCCGTAAATTGCTCAGTCTCCCCTAATTGGGTCATGATGTTACAAATATACACTACTTCCGCATTCGTTTCACAGACTGCTTCACCAATATCACTAATCATGAGGTTTGGCAAAATACTTGTGTATAAGCTACCAGGCCCCAATACGACCATATCTGCTTCCATAATGGCATTAATCACTTCTCTAGCTGCCATAGGAGTCCGATGTTCATCTAATTGGCGATTTTCATCATAACAGTGAACCGAAACTTTTTTAATTTCCTTCCGCAATTTTACTAATTTAGATTCCCCATCTACAATCGTGCCATCTTTAAACTCCGCACGAAGTAATAAAGGTTCTTCTGCCGCTGGATAAACATGCCCTTCAACCGCCATCATTCGAGACAGTAAACGGATGGCATCAAAAATATTATTCCCACGCATTTCCGTTAATGCCGCAATAATCAAGTTCCCAATCGCATGTCCTGCAAAGAACTGATCATCCGAATTGAAACGGTATTGGAAGATTTCTTTTTGTAAGGGATTCATTGGTGAAAGAGCAATCATACAATTTCGAATATCACCTGGTGGGACGACGTTCATGTAGTCCCTAATCACTCCTGAACTTCCACCATCATCGGCAACTGTTACGATTGCGGTGACTTCCGCATCACGCTTTCGGAGATTTCTAAGAAGAACAGGGAGTCCTGTTCCTCCTCCAATTACCGTAATTTTCGGGCCCTTTTTCTTCCTCGGAGGGTTTGGTGTTACCTCAAACATCATGAGCGTCCATTCCCTTCTTTACGACGATCTTTGTCACGATGAGAAATTTTCACATTATAAGAGTCGGATAATAATTCACGGCCAATTCGTTCTGCAAAAGCTACAGAACGGTGTTGTCCACCTGTACATCCAATCGCAATCGTTACGCTTGATTTTCCTTCTTTCTTGTAACCAGGAATGGAGAAATCTAGTAAATCCATCAGTTTATGATAGAACGTCTTCGCTTCTGGCTGACTCATTACATAGTCATAAACTGGTTCGTCTAATCCGGTCAAAGGACGTAACTCTGGAATATAGTGTGGGTTTGGTAAGAAACGAACATCCATCACCACATCTGCATCAATTGGTAATCCATATTTAAATCCAAAGGACATAACTTGAATCGTAAACACACCCTCTTGACCACTAGAGAAAGCTTGCATGATTTCTTCACGTAACTGACGAGGAGATAAATTCGTAGTATCAATGACTTTTTGTGAGCGAGTCTTAATATCTTGTAGTAATCGACGCTCCGCAATAATTCCATCATAAATACGCCCTTCCCCAGCTAATGGATGAGTTCTTCTAGTTTCTTTATAACGAGAGACTAATGCATCATCACTCGCTTCTAAAAATAAAATTTTCGTAGTAATAAAGGAAGTATTATCCAGTCCTCCGATTGCGGACATGATTTCATCAAAGAACGCACGAGAACGTAAATCGATTACGAGCGCAATCTTTGTAATTTTTCCTGATTCTTTCACTAATTCCCAGAATTTTGGTAATAAACTTGGCGGCATATTATCGACGCAGAAATATCCCATGTCTTCAAAACTTTGCATGGCAACAGTTTTTCCTGCACCACTCATTCCTGTAATGACGACTAATTCTAATTGATCTACTGTCATTGTCATTCTCCTATCTTTTCTCAGATATAATAACCTTTTTAATTATAACATATCCGGGCGTGTCATCGTTAATGTTTATGAAATTTTCCATTGCACAAAGAAAACAAACTAAAAAAGAAGGGCTCTCGTCCCTTCTCTAATCTTTGACTTGTAATCCTTCTTTAGGAATCTGAATATGAATCGCGGTTCCTTCTCCAACAATAGACTCTACACTTAAAGTGACTCCTAATTTCCTTGCAATTTCACTAGATAAATAGAGCCCGAGTCCAGTCGATTGATGGTTTACTCTTCCATTGAATCCACTAAATCCTCTTTCGAAAATCCGAGTTTGGTCATGAGAAGCGATTCCAATTCCTGTATCTTTAATGGTTAGTATATCTTTATCGAAAGTAATCTCAATCCTTCCCTCATCAGGAGTATACTTAACCGCATTGGACAATACTTGTTCTACAATGACCCCCAGCCATTTCTTATCCGTTACGACTACTTCATCAATAGGGCTATATTGTAATTTCAACTTCTTATGAATGAAGAATGTAGCGTATTTTTTGATGACAGGATGGAGTATGTCATCCAGTTTCACCTTTTGTAAATCCAAATCTCTATGGAAAGTTTCCATCCGTACATAGTGCAATGCCAATTCCGTATAAGCTGTAATTCGCACCAACTCTTGTTCCAACATGGATTTTTCCGTAGTTTGTGGAAGACTACGAATTAAAAGCTGGCTAGACGCAATACTCGTTTTAATCTGATGCGCCCAAAGTGTGTAATAATCTATATCTTCTTTTCTACTTTGTTGCATTTTTGTCTTCAACTGCTGCATCTCTTGCGTTAGATTCTGATTCTTTTCAAAGAGCAGATGGATCACAGGAGAAAACTCTTCCTCCAAGGATCTAGTTTGCTGTTTCAAAGCTTTCACCATGCTTTTATATTTTCTCCAGTCACGCCAGAGCAAAATAAACAAAATAAAGCATAGGAACAATCCTAATAAAAATAAATAGTAAAAAGCCCCTGTACTAGCCCAGTTAAACACCAGAGCAAATACCACCGAAAACACTTCGATACATGCAAATGAAATCAATAAAGTATGGTGTGACTTAAGCCATTGAATACTAAAATCTTTTTTTGTCATCATTGAATTTCTTCCGCCATTCCATACCCAATTCCTTTTTTAGTCGTGATGAGATTTGCTAAACCAATTTCAGCTAGCTTTTTACGAAGTCTCGCCACTGTCACCGAAAGTGTATTATCATCTACAAACAAATCACTATTCCACAGTTGATTCATCAACTCTTCTCTAGTTGCGATATCTCCTTGTTTCTCAAACAAGACTCTTAGAACAATTAATTCATTTTTAGAGAGATCCATTTCCTCTCCATTAAAACTCACTTTTGTGCTTGCTAATTGAAGGGTTGCACCTTTATACTCTATCCAGTCTTTCTGCTGTACAAATTCATAACTTCTACGCATCATCCCTTGAATCTTTGCTACAAGAACACTGGGTTCAAAAGGTTTTGTCATATAGTCATCTGCACCCATATTAATCGACATCACAATGTCCATCGGTTGATCGTGAGAGGATAAAAACATGATGGGCACTTGAGACACTTTACGAATCTCTTGGCACCAATAATAACCATTAAAAAATGGCAATGTAATATCGAGAATAACCAACTGCGGATTCACGGATAAAAATTGAGTATATACCTGAGAAAAATCTTCTACAGCGACAACTTCATAATTCCATTTTTCTAACTCGGATACCACCGCATCACGAATGACTTTTTCATCTTCTACAATCATAATTGTTTGCATATACTCACCTCTCTTTTATTGTAACATCTTTCTAATTCTCAGAAAAGCATCGACTTTTCTCTTACCTAATTTCTCGTATCATTTCCCATAAAGTCGTTATATTATCTTGCTTCGCTCCAATTTCATATAAAAATCCTTTGGACTCATCGTACCCGAAAATAGAGAAATCTATCGGTTGCGATTCATCAATCCCCAAAATTCGATTAACCACTGGAAGCTGAATACTATATTCTAGATAAAATGAGTTGTCTCCTGTAGGACTTTCTTCCCTATTCGTATACTGTTTCGAATGCAATTTTTCCTTTCGTAACATCTCCAGATTCAATTGCAATTCCTGAAATAAGAACTTTCCTTGTGGCCAAAGCTTTTTAGCTTCTTCCTCGTTTTCAAACACAAACTTCCCATCCACATATTGGAACGTCTGACTGATTTCCTCTTCCTTTGTTTTAGAATTGATTTGCTTCATCGTACCGACAAAAGGTTTTCCTTTTTCCTTCGCCTTAAGATAAACAAATACCGTCGAGTCCCCTACGACACGCGACTGACTCACGGTAAATCCATTCGGAAACTGCTCAAATAAATCTTCAATATTTTCTGTTGGATAAACCCTGCTCAGCTCTTTCCCAGAGAGCTCTTCAAGATACCCCCGACTCGTGTGATCCACACATCCCACTAATAGCGTCACGCATAACACCAATAGCCCAATCCACGATTCTCTCTTTAACTTCACACAAAAACCTCACTTTGCAATTCAGTGCCTTCATCATACCATATCCAATCCCTATCACCACATTCCCTAATAAAATCCTAAACTTTCACTCTCCGAATGACTCCAATCAACTCTTTAACACTGAAAAAAAGAAAAACTCCTCAGAGGTTATAGAAAGCATTATAGGGAATCATAACCAATGTGAATTGGGAGTAAGACAGAAGAAACTAGTTTTTCGTAGTCTTACCCCCGCAAGGACAAATAGAATTCCTTGAACTGCTTGTCAGTAAAGAGGAATTCATTTGTCTACTGCGTTAAAATTTCAGCAGACATCCAATTATATTCTTCCTAAAGTTGAAGCTTGGTAAGTTTGAGACCTTAGACTCAACAGAATCTATCCCTATTGGCTTGTGCTTCTATCTCGAATGAAGGAATACTTGCACTCACTTTATCGAAGCAACACAACAATGTTAAGAGGCAAAGAAAAAAAGCTACGCGTTTTCGGATAACATAGTAGCCATTATAGCAATCAGTAATCGATGCGAATTACGGATGGTTGGAAATTCATTTCCTACCATCCGTTTGAGGCTCGATAGGATTGAGACCTTGGCTCAATCCGGTACAGCTATAATAGCTACTATGTGTTTATCCGAAAATAAATCGTAGCTTTTTAAATATTTTTTTATTTCACCACAGTCTTAAAGTTGTTGTTGACGGTTGCTTCGATGACTGGATGTTTGCGCAAGTATTCCGCAATGAGCTCCGTCATGTCAATCTGCACCTCACGCACAATCTTCTCCGGCTTAAACATACTATAGTTTCCGCCACCAACTGCACGATATTGATTTGCCACCACTTCTAATTCATCAGTCGGTTGAACTGGTTTTCCATGATAGTCTAAACGTGTGACACGGTCTCCAAATGGTCTAGTGAAGTCTAAGGTGTACTCGATTCCTTCATACATATCATAGTTGTAGAATTGAGGTTTTGGCTCCACATATTTAGGATTGAAGACTGCTTTTCCATTTTCAACAATGAAATAAGTGGCTACACGTTCAAGTGCCGCTTTCAAGTCCGCCCCACTCACTTTTAGAACCGCTAATGTATTTGGATAAATGTAATTTGTAATCACGTCACGCATGCGAATTTCAGTATTAAACCCACGTCCATCGTTATTAAATAACGCGGTTCCAGAAATATCCGCACCACTGGCATCCATTTGAACTTTGTTAATGAACTCAACATATGGATGTTCTTTTAAACGCGCCTCGTGAGGATCTTTAATCGTCATATCCCCGACTACTGTTCCAACAGTTGTATCTAACCAATCTTCCACTTCTGCTTGTAAGTCGCTAAACATTTCTACAACTTTAGGATCTGCTGGAACTTCTTCAGTTGGGTGAAGTTTTGCTTCGCTTGAAACAACAGTATACTTCCCGTCTACTTTTTCCACTTCTAGGCTGATTTCACCCACATATGCTCCTCGGTATCCCGGTTGAATCACTGGAATCCCATTCACTTTTTGTGCAATCACACGGTGTTGGTGTCCTGTCACTAAGGCATCGATTCCTTCTACTTGCGTCGCAATCGCATACCCTTCGTTTTCTCCTGTTAATAGTTCTGTTGGGTCCCCACATGAAAGGTCGCATTCAAACCCTCCGTGATAAGTAACAACTACAACATCCGCCACTTTACGCATTTCTGGAACGTATTTCTTCGCAGTTTCTAACGCACTCACGAATACTAAATCTTTCACCGTTGCAGGTTGTTCCCAATTCGGAATATAAGGCGTTGTAATCCCTAAAACAGCGACTTTTACGCCTTCTTTTTCAAACACTTTGTACGGCTCCCCAAAGGCAGGCTTACCGTCTTTTGTTAAAATGTTCGCGCAAAGAATTGGGTGGTTATAAGACGCAATCGCTTCTCTTAAATAATCTAACCCATAGTTGAACTCGTGGTTCCCTAGAATTCCTAAATCATAACCTAAGTAGTTTAGTACTTTCGTTAAATCTGCTGCTACTTTTGCATCATTTTTACGTACATAATAGCTTAAAGGCGACCCTTGAATAAAGTCTCCATTTTCAATTTGGATTACTGGTCCTTTGGCTTCTTGTTTTAATCGTTGAATGACCGTCGCAGCCTTTGCGGTACTGAATCCTAAATCCAAGTTTCTTTCAGTATAATTCGTTGGCAATACATACCCATGCATATCACTTGTTTCAATAATTTTTAATTCCATAATGCGCCTCTACTTTCTACAAATTCATAGATTATTGTACCATAAAAAAGCCCTATCATAAAGGCACTTCCTTCTACTCCATATCTGACTTGCGTTACGATTTTTCTTCCATTTTAAATAAAAAAACAGTAAATTCATCAACTTACTGTTTTCAAACTATTTTACTTCTATAAACATTACTGTTCTTTTTGCAGTAGTTCTGCAATTTTATCAAAGGTCTTGCCGTTTCGAATGGTAATCGTCTTATAAAAAGGTTGTTTTAATAACTTCTTATGATAAGTCGTCTTCAAAAACTCCCCTTCATCCATCTTAGCCCAAAAGACTGCATTCTTTCCGATATACACCTTTTCATTATAAAGCTCAGAGTTTTTTGCAAATTCAATGACCTCATTCGGATTTGTCCCCCGAGAATAAAACAAAATATCTTTTCTAGCAAACTCATCCTCCCACCATTTGGGAAGTCCCACCATTTCTTCTAAGTAATCCTCTTTTGAAAGGAGCGCAAACGGAATCGAGAAGTCATAATTCTTT
This sequence comes from uncultured Granulicatella sp., assembly GCF_938030755.1. Lineage (GTDB taxonomy): Bacteria > Bacillota > Bacilli > Lactobacillales > Aerococcaceae > Granulicatella. The sequence goes on from NZ_CALHIF010000040.1 coordinate 61,068, forward strand.
TCTAATAATTTTTCGACTTTCGAAACTATTTTCTCCATACTCTCGCTACTTGTAAAAAATAAATTCCCGCTATTAATGTAAGAATCCACATCGCTTAACCCTTCACGCTTGAGCAATTCCTTCAGCTCACTCATTACGACTTTATTTTTTCCTCCAACATTGATGCCTCTTAATAAAAGCACATACCGCATCCGACTCACCTCTCTTGTCGCCCCATTATAGCACACTCTCCATGAAACGCGTTCACTCCGACCCTGCACCGGTCCTTCGTGAATGAGGAACACAATCTAAAGAACGCCAGACAACTTTCCTCAGCTTTGTTGAGTGGAATCCCCCTCAGGAGGCTTTTAGGGGTACACCGAAAACGTCTATTGCGACAGAAACAGCAGTTTTGTTGAAAGATTAGTGAGAATATCCATTGAATGCGAATTAGAGACACTTACGAATCCATTCGTTAGTGTCTCTTTGAGGCTTCAAAGACGAGAGACAGGAGGCTCGAGTCGGTGGCTCACTAATCCTCTTTCAACAATAAAAACCGCTTGTTTCTAAAGCAATTCGCACCGGACTTCATACACCTAGAAGCCTCCCCCGAAGGGGCATCACAGCACTAATACCTATTCCGCACTAACACCTATTCCAGCACTCATTCCACACAAAAAACCTGAGGAAAATTCCCCAGGCTTTCATTGTAATTGTGTTGTGAATGAACTTTATAAGTGATTATTGATTCCACGCAGCATCAAATTGCGCTTTAGAATCTTGAATTAATTGATCCACATTGCCGTTTTGAGTTGCAAAGATTTTTTCTAAAATCGTACGAACTTCTGCATATGCAGGATCTGAGTTTTCAACTACAGGAATTGAGAATAAGTTCTTAGTAGCATCTGCTAAGATTGCAGGAACTTTAGAACCTGATTTCTTGTATTCATCTTTTTCTAACACTGAAGCAACTGTTGGCATGTAACCTGTTTTTTGTGCCCAGTATAATTGAGATTCAGCTGAAGATAAGAATTTCAAGTATAAGAATGCTGCAGTACGTTGTTCATCAGTAGTAGAACCTTCGAACATGTAAATGTCAGTACCTTGTTGTAAGTTGAATTTATCAGGACGTGGAGCTACGCCATATTCGTATCCAGCTTCTTTAGCACCTTTAGCTACAAATGATTCACCAGCTGTTGAACCAACATACATCGCTACTTTTTTGTTTTGGAATGGTCCTGATAAGTATTTATCTGAACCAGCTGTACGGAAGTATCCGTCACGAATTCCGTCTGCATAGTATTTAACAACTTCTTTTGAAGCGTCACTTGTGAAGTCTAAGTCTTTAGTGAAGTCAACGCCTTTGTTCTTCATACCAATTGCATAGTAGTTATTTAATGAGTCGAAACCAGCACCCACAACTTCGTGGTTTGATTTTTCGTAAATTGTTTTAGCGGCTTCTTTTAATTCATCTAAAGTAGTTGGAACTTTAACACCGTATTCTTTTAATAAATCTGCATTGTAGAATAATACTTCTGTAGATTTATTGAATGGGATACCGTATTGTACTCCGTTGATTTTAGCACCATCCATTAAGTCTGAACGAATTTCTTCACCTTTCTTGAATCCGATTGTTTCGTTTTCAATATATGGTTTGAAATCTACTAACGAATCTTGGCTCGCAGCATTGAATAACCAGTTAGGATATGCTTGAGTGATTGTTGGTAAATCTTTTGGTGAAGTTAAAGTTGAGTTGATTTTAGCTTGTAAATCTTTATAAGTAGATTGGTTTTGTAACTCTACTTTAATATTTGGATTAGCTTTCATGAAGTCTTCTGTTAATTTTTGAAGAGCTTTTTCAAGCTGACCGTTCATGGCATGCCAGAAAGTGATTGTTGTTTCTGATTTAACCTCTGTTACGATATCTTTTTTAGTTTCTTCAGCTTTTGAAGAGTTGTTTGATGTACTTGCTCCACAAGCTGTTAACGCTACAACTGATGCTGTTGCTAGTGTCGCTTTTACTAAAGATTTGAATTTCATTTTTCTTCTCCTTTTGTTATATAGTTTTTACAACACAATTTTTTCGCCGCGATACGGCAATATTCTTTTGCCATACGGATTTTCCAGAAGCTCTGGTTTTAACGTATGGATTGGAATCAAACACTTAGGCTCAATCATCGCAATAATTCGGTCTAAATCTTCCGGTTTTGCGTGACCTGAGCAAACAAGGCGAACAAACTCAATGTTTTTTTCCGCCAATAAATCAAGAAACGGTTGATAGTTTGGATCAAAGTCCCCTAGAGGCTGTGCATCACTATGGATGTATAAGCTTCCCTCTTGCAAGCGTTCAAAATGATCTACCACTTGCCATAAGTACTCTGAAGTATCCTCTAATAACGTTTCGTATGGAATTTCTAATGCTGGATCTAGCTCTTCTAGTCGAGGTGCCCCTTCACGATAGTAGTAATGGGCCTCTTTCTGGAAGACTTTTCTAAGAAGTGCCGCCATTGTTGCTTCAAGCACAACAGTACGGCTTGTTCCTTCGACGATTTTCTCAAAACGACGAACATTTGCTGGATATCCATTAAAGGTAATTTGTCGATGTGGATTTTCTTTTTCTAGAAAAGCAATCTGACGAATCACATCTTCCTCAGTTTCCGGTTTGAAAGCTTCCACTTCTGCTGGACGGTTACCAAAACTGATAGAGACTCCTTCCATCATTAAAATGTCCGTATGTTTTGCTTTTTTACAAAACTCAATCGTATCTTCGGCATTATGCCCATGAAGTCTTAAATCACCGGTATACGTAATATGGTGGCCTGGTGTTTTGATGATTAAAGCAGCAGCCCCGTAGGCATCATGGTCTACACGGACTATTTCTACTTCGATTTCTCCTACTTTAATCACATCACCAGCATCTAAGCCAATCATGTCTCTTGTAAATGACTCGTCTTCAAATGGTGATGGCAGCAAGAATACACCATTTCGATTGAGCGAGTTTACAATCATTTTTGTTTCCTTCAATGTATATAAAGGAATACTTGGGTCTAAATAATTCAACATTCTCGTATGGTCTAGATGCGCATGAGAGATAAAGACTGCCGTATTGGCATAATCTTTATCTTCATCTCCTTCATATTTGTAAGGAATTCTTGCATCATAAACATTTTTTAAATGTGGAATGACTCTATGATTTACGAGCGTTTGTACCGATTCATCGGTCAATTCTAATTTTGGGAGGAATTCTGTTCCAAAGTCGAAAAAGATATGACTATCTTTATACGCCACTTCTATCACAGTTCCACCAATCGTTAAAATTCCGCTATGAAAGGTAATCGTTGTTTTATCCTTTAATACCATTCTTCGCTACCCCTCTAATAATTTCTTTTCGGAATACGAAGTAAATTAACAGAATAGGGATAACCGTTAAAGTAGCAGCGGCCATTTGCAAATGAACGTCACTTCCGGCTTCAGTTGTGAAGGCAGAAAGACCATTATTCAATAGACGGAATTCTTTCGTGTTTGTAACCAATAATGGCCATAGGAATGAATTCCAGCTTTGGATAAATGTTAAAATCCCTACTGTTACCAATGCTGGTTTACACATTGGCACTAAAATGCGACGGATGTATTCCAAATCACTGGCACCGTCAATTTTAGCAGCTTTGTAGAATGTACTTGGGATTCCTTTTAAGTATCCGTTTAAGTAGTAAATATAGAAAATACTTGTTAAGAACGGAATAATCAACGCAATATAAGTGTTTAATAGCCCTAATTGAGCGATTGTTTGGTAGTTTGTAAAGATAATTGATTCATACGGAACCATTAATAATGAAACTAAAATCATCATTACAATATTTTTTCCTTTGAACTGTAAGCTTGTGACAGCAAAGGCTGCTAGTAACGAAGTAGTGACCGTAGCCACTGTTGTAAATAGAGACACGAATAATGTGTTTCCAAAGTAACGTAAGAACGGCGCACGGCTAAATACTTCTAGGTAGTTACTAAATTGGAATGAACTAGGAATAAATGAAGGCGGAATGCTTGTTGCTTCTGCGTACGTCATTAATCCTGTCATAATCATATAAATAAATGGGAATACTGTAATTAACGCTAAGAAAATTAATAGCGCAACCGAAAATCCATTAAATACTTTCTTCATCTTATCCCTCCGCCTTTCTTAGGAATTTGTTTTGGAGGAATGTTGCAAAAAGAATGATTGCAAATAAGATTACAGTTGCTGCCATGGCAACCCCTGGTCTTCCTGCCACATGGAATTTATCGTAAATATAGTACACAGCTGTTGTAGCTGAGTTGGCTGTACCAGCACTTCCTCCGAACAACGCATAAACTTGAGTATACACTTTGAATGCACCAATTAAGTTCACTGTTGAAAGGAAGGCAATTGTAGGTACTAATTGCGGGAATGTAATACGCCAGAAGATTTCTCGGTCTGTCGCACCGAACATTTTCGCAATTTTGAAGTGCTCAGAATCAATATTTCTTAATCCTGCTAACAAAATAATGATATTGAACGCTAAACTTGTCCATACCCCGAAAATAATTAATGTCGGCATGCTCATGTTCACATTATCAAGCCAGTTAACGGCAGGGATTCCAATCAATCCTAAGAAGAAATTGATAATTCCGTAGTCTCCATTAAAGAAGTAACGGAATACAATCCCGATAGCAATTGTACTTGTAACATAAGGCATGAAGAAGATGGTTTCAAAGAAACTCTTATGCTTAATCTTTTCAAAAATAATCCACGCAACGACCACTGAGATTAATAAAGCAACAGGCACAACTGCAAATGCATATAATGCAGTGTTCATAAGTGCTTTATGGAAAACTGGATCTGAGATTACTTTTTGGTAATTGTCCAAGCCTGTATATTGTAATTTTAATAGTGATCCCTTTTGGAAACTCATCCAGAACGAACGAAGTAATGGATAAATATTAAATAAGAGAATCACTCCTAAAGATGGGAGAAGGAAGAACCAAGCTTTAGGTTGGTTTTCTGGATTATATTTTCTCATTAGTAAACACGCGCTCCATCTTTATCGAATAAGAAGATTTTATGTTTTAGAATATTAAATGCAAGTGTGTCTCCTTCTTCAATCTTATGCTCCACACTTACGATTGATTTCAAATATTGTTCGCCTAATGGGAAGTGAAGAATACGTTCACGTCCAATTAACTCAACTCCACTGATAGTTGTAGAGAATAATTCTTCTCCTTCAGCAGCTGGAACGACATCTTCAGGACGCATTCCTAAATAGTAATGTCCATCTGCTAACTCTTGACGTTTGCGGTCTTGAGATAATTCAGAAGTTGATAAGTTGAATGATGGGTGAGTAATCACTCCGTCTTTAATTTCCACTTCTGTAATATTAATGATTGGGTTACCGATGAATTTCGCAACGAATAAGTTACTTGGTTCTAGGTATAAGTTTTGAGGGTCATCATGTTGTTGAATATACCCTTCATTTAAAAGAATAATCTTATCTGAAATTGATAAAGCTTCTTCTTGGTCGTGTGTTACGAAGATTGTTGTGATTCCTACTTCTTTTACAAGACGGCGGATTTCTTCACGGATTTTCAAACGTAAACGAGCGTCCAAGTTACTTAATGGTTCATCTAGTAAGAGCACTTCAGGTTTTTGAACAAGCGCACGAGTGATGGCCACACGTTGTTGTTGTCCACCTGATAAAGTACCAGGTTTTTTACCTGCTAACTCTTCAATGTTTGTTAATTGCATATATTCTTCTGCAATTTTTTGAGCTTCTTCCTTAGGAATTTTATTTTTACCAACAGTTAATGGGAACATAATGTTCTCTAATACTGTCATATGCGGATATAACGCATAGTTTTGGAATACGAATCCAATATTACGGTCTTTTGGCTCTGTCGTAACAACTGACTCCCCTTTAAATTGGATGTCTCCCCCAGTAGGTGATAATAATCCCGCGATTAAATTTAAAATTGTTGATTTCCCACATCCACTAGGACCTAGTAAACATACTAAATCCCCTTGTTCAATTGAGAAATTTACTGACTTCAATGCTTCAAAGCCGTTATCGAATACTTTGTTTAAGTCAATAACATCGATCATGACTAATCCTCCAGTTTTATTTACTTGAATACATTCCATTCTACCATGTTTTTTAGTTTCTGAAAACCGAAATCTTGTTTTTTTTGAAAGCTTTTTATTGTGGACAGTTATCCTATTTTTGAGTACATAAAAAGGACAAGAAACCGCTTGTCCTTTTGTGTGTTTTTTAATGTGAAAGAAGCCATTCAAAATAGGTTTCTTATTCAAAACAGTCTGCTCTTTGTGAACGTTTTTTTATCGTTTCACAATCTTAAAGTAACTTCTAGAGGTCACTTTGTAGACGATAAAGTAAACAATTAAGAAAATAATCCCAATGACGATTGATGCAATCAATGTTATTTGAGTGTTCACTCCAAACAATTGCGCAATCTTCGTATACATTTTAAACGCAAATCCTGTATGCAAGAATGCAGTTAATAGAGGCATGAAGAAGACAATTAATACTTGGCGATTGATAGATTGTTTAACGGTTTTATGATCAATTCCCATTTTTTGTAAGATGACAAAACGATCTCGATCCTCATATCCTTCAGAGATTTGTTTGTAGTAAATCACTAATACCGCACCCACAAAGAACGACACTGAAAGTAAGGCCCCAATGAAGAGAAGACTTCCCATAAATCCATATATTTCTTTCGCAGCTTCTGTTTTACTAGACATGACTAGAGGAACACTATATTGATCTACATCTATATTTTGATAAGCGTCAAATTCTTCCTTCAAACGATCTTCTTTTGTATCTGTGTTCCATAGTGAATAGTACTGTACTCTCTCATGATTTCCTGGATTGATAAAGTCATATACGTCTTTAACAACCACCATATAAATATTATCCACTAAGGCTGATAGTTGAGGCAAGGTCGTCTTATACTTATCATCGTTTAAATCACCAACAACTTTATAGTTTTTTTTGGCAGTAGTCAGTGTTGAAAACTCTTTGCCGTCTCCTTTTGTATGGCCCACTACCATTTCATTTTCTTTCAAGGAAAGATTCGTTCCAAAAATGCGGTTATAATCCTCTTGAGACATCACCGTCAGAGCTACCACATTCTCCGCCCCAGAGAAAGAATTCATAATCTCAACAGAATCCCCTTTTTGAAGACCAAAACGAACGAATTGTCCAAATGAAATTTCATTCTTAACAGTTGATAAAGATTTAGCTTGAATATCTTTCATCGCTTTACTTGCTTCTGCTTCTTCCTCTTTAGAAGTCAGGAATGAAGAAGCTGAATATTCCGTAGGATAAGATTCACTGAGTGTTTTAAAAGCTCCTACTTGTAAAGACACCGTCGTTCCTAGTGTTACTAATACCATGGTAGATAAAATACACACACTAGCCAATCCAGCAGCGTTTTTACGCATACGGAATTTTAAATTGGAGATTGAAATAAAGTTTGTAGGTTGATAGAATAGTTTTTTGTTTTTTTGCAATGCACTTAAAATCGCAATAGAACCTGCATCAAACAGAATGTACGTTGCAATCACAACCATAACAACCGCAACAAAGAACATCATGACGGCTGCCATCGGACTTTCAATCGTTTGGGACATATAATACGCTAGCCCTAAAATCACAAACCCAATGATTGCGCGCGTCTTCATGAAACGACCTTTTGTTTCACCAAATTTCTTTGTTTTTAGTAATTCTAACGGACGGCTTGTATAAATTTTCGTAGCGTTCAAGAAGAACACGATCAAGAAGATGACGCCCATGAAAATATATACAAAGAAGACACTACCGATTTGTAAGTGATACTCTAGTCCGATTGGATATTGAATCAGTTTTAAGAGGACCGCAAACGCAAAACGATGAAAAACCATCCCGAGAGCAATCCCTGCCGTCACACTGACAAGTGCAAATAGGAACAATTCCATAAAGCTAAGAATTTGTACATTTTTACGGTCTAAGCCTAAAATTCCATACAATCCGAATTCTTTCGAACGATTCTTCATTACAAAGCTATTGGCGTAAAGTACGATTAATAGCGCCACAATTTGAATCACTAACACTCCCAATCCTAAGGAAAGAGCGATAGAAGCCCCCCCTCTTAAAGTGGAAAGTTCTGGCATTGAAGATAACGCGTGAACAATATAAGAAATCATCGTAACCATGACTGTTGCAAGTCCAAATGGTAAATAAAGCGAATGATTCTTTTTCAAATTCGTCACGGCTAATGAACTTAGTAGTTTAAACATGTGCCTCACCTCTGTTTGCCATCACGGTTAACGTTTCAGAGATTAATTCAAACATTTGTTGGTCGCTTCTTTCTCCACGATACAATTGGTTATAAATTAAGCCATCTTTAATAAAGAGCACTCGTTTAGCACGACTTGCCGCAACCGTACTATGTGTTACCATCAAGATGGTTTGCCCATTTTCGTTGATTTTATCGAACAAATCTAATGTGTTGCTAGCTGATTTAGAATCAAGCGCTCCAGTTGGTTCATCGGCCAGTAGTAAACTTGGATCTGTAATCATGGCACGACCAATGGCCACACGTTGTTGTTGACCACCTGATAATTCATAAGGATATTTTTTCAATAAATCTGAAATCCCTAGCATTTCCGCAATCGGCTTCACTTTTTGTTCCATCTCCGCAATCGGACGTCTTGCTAAAACTAGTGGCAATACGATATTGTCATATACTGATAATGTTTCTAATAAGTTGAAATCTTGGAACACAAACCCTAAATGGTCGCGTCTGAATTCTGTTAGTACTTTGGAAGAAATCTTTTGGATGTCTTCCCCGTTTAATAGGACACTCCCACCTGTTGGACGGTCTAGAGTCGCTAAAATATTTAATAGCGTTGTTTTCCCTGAACCGGATTCTCCCATCACTGCCACATATTCGCCTTCTTCAACTGAGAAGTTAATATCTTTCAAAGCAGTTACTTCCGCAGCTCCGAATCTTGTTTGATATACTTTTTGTACATGTTGTACATCTAATAATGTCATTGTTTTCACCCTTTGTTTTAATTTGTTGAACACAGTATAACCGAAATAAAAAGTAAATTCATGACACCATCCTATCATTTTTTATTTGTTTCTTACATTTTTGTCACTTTGAAAATTTCATCAAAAAGATCTTTCAAAGCTGTTACTTCCGCAGCTCCAAATCTTGTTTGATATACTTTTTGTATATGTTGTACGTCTAATAATGTCATTGTCGTCACCCTTCATTTTGAAATTGTTATCCTTAGTACAGCGTAAAAAATCACAAATTCATGACATTCTACTATTATTTTATAATCTTCCCTCTCTTCGCACGGATTTAATAGTACTCCCAGACATAAAAGCGAACGAATTTAGCGCGAACGACTGTATATTACGTATAATTCAAAAATTTACGAACTATTTCTCAAAAATAATTTATATAGTTTGTTTTTGAGATTGACAACCTTCTTTATTTCTAGTATAGTCTCTATATAACTTATTTGAAACGCTATGAAAAGAGAGTCAAAAATAGAGCTTAGCATAAGAAAATATCCTCTCTATTTTTCACGAAGTCTTTGAGCTGATTGCCTGATTTGCTAGGGCAATACGGGTTCTCCCGTTACAGAGTTACCGTATAGTTGTACGGAAGTAATCTTCTATAAGAAGACTGTAAAGGCGCCACCACAACTTCAACTCGTCCTTTTAGCGTTGGCTAGAAGTGCGGGCTTTTTTTATTTTGTTTCAATGATTGGAGGAATAAACATGGCTGAAGTAGAAAGCTTTACACTCGACCACAACAAGGTCATCGCTCCTTATGTTCGATTAATTGCGAATGAGCACGGAAGAAAAGGAGATGTGATTTCAAATTTTGATATCCGTTTCTTACAACCGAATAAACAAGAAATGCCAACTGGTGTGGTTCATACCTTTGAGCATCTATTAGCTGATCTTTTAAGAGACCGCTTAGAAGGAATTATCGATATCTCTCCTTTTGGATGTCGTACAGGATTCCATTTGATTTTATGGGAAGAGCGCTCTCCGGAAGACATCGCTCGCGCATTGAAATCAACGCTAGAAGAAATCGTTGATAAGATTCAATTCAAAGATATTCAAGGCGTCTCCGCCGTTCAGTGTGGAAACTACCGTGACCATTCCTTATTTGGCGCAAAAGAATACGCCAAACAAGTATTGGAACAAGGAATTAGTATCGATCCTTTCGAGAGAAAAGTCATTTAATCACTCATTCAGTAAGAAACATTAGACACCTAGACTGGAGGAACCCCCCATATGAAATTAAAAACGATTGCTAAATCCCTTATCGCTCTCTCTACTGCATTCGTCTTAAGCGCTTGCGGAAACAACACTGCTTCAAGCTCTCAAGCTTCGCAAGGATCAGAGGCTTCAAGCAGTGAACCTAAAACCGTAAAAATTGCTTCCGTTGGTTCTGATGCGGATATATGGAGACATATTGCCGAGTCTGAACAAGCTAAAAAAGCAGGTCTTAAAATCGAAGTGCAAGAAATCAATGGAGGCGTCCCTTTAAATGAGAGCGTAGCAGATGGAACCGTCGACGCCAACGCATTTCAATCTATTGGCTACCTGCAAGGATTTAACAAAGCGAACTCCAACAAACTCGTTCCAATCGGTACGACTTATATCGAACCAATGGGCCTATACTCTAAGAAGGTGAAAAGTCTAAATGACTTACCAAATGGTGCAAAAATTGCACTTCCAGATAGTCCATATAATGCGACTCGTGCCCTTCGTTTATTAGAAAGTGCCGGACTGATTAAACTATCTAGTTCTTTCAAAGACGGAACGGGGACTACCAGTGATATCGTTGAAAACAAGAAGAATTTTGAGTTCTTAATGATTGATGATACGACTAGCGTACGTGTCTTAGACGATGCTGATTTAATCGCAATCGGAAACACCATCGCACTTGAAGGTGGATTAAATGTATTAAAAGATGCTTTATTCTATGAAAAAGCGGATGAATCAACCCTTACTAGTATTAACGTGATTGTCGTAAAGGCCGAAAACGCAAAGAATCCGGAAACCTTAAAACTAGTGGAACTGTATCATGATCCAGAGATTCAAAAATGGATTTCAGAAAAATTCGACGGCACTAAAGTGGAAGTGAATAAATCCATTTCTGAAGTATGGGGGAAATAATTCATGAAGATTGCAATTGTTGCCGCGATGAAAGAAGAACTCCTTCCGTTTGAAAAGCACTTTTCTCCAGGAAAGGTCATCTTTTCAAAAGGACCTATTCGTATTCTAGAAGTGAATGAAAATCTGATTCTCGTTCAATCTGGTATTGGAAAAGCGAATGCTGCCGCATCTAGTGCTTGGTTATGCGATAAAGTCCATCCAGATCTCATCATTAACACCGGGACAACAGGAAGTTTTAATACCGAATTAGGATTAGCAGACGTGATTGTCTCTACGAAATTTGCTTATAGCGATGTGGACGCGACCGGATTCGACTACGCATGGGGACAAGTCCCTCAAATGCCAGCCGATTACCCTGTCGATGTAAAATTACAACAAAAAGTACTCACGCTTCTTCGCGAACAAGTCCAAAACTTCTCAGTCCATAGCGGTTTTATCGCGACAAGTGATTCCTTTATGAGTTCGGTTGATGCGGTTACCAACATTCGTGCAAAAATGCCGGATATTACAGCCAGCGACATGGAAGCAGCACCTATTGCGCAAGTAGCTAGTTTCTATGACATCCCTGTGTTGAACATCCGTGGCATCAGTGATCATGTTGGTGGAGACGCTCCGGGTACTTTCGAGGAAACCCTTGAAAAAGCTTCTCAAAACGCATTCGAAGCTGTACGTGTACTCGTTGAAAACTTCTTATAAATCTTCTTAGATTTACGCAAACGCTAAACGCAAAAAGGAGCCAGGCTACTCGCCTCACTCCTTTTTGTGTGTTGTCGCAGTTCATCGGATACTCTTACTATTGGTTGAATCAAAAGTGATATTGTCCTTTAAAAGGCACTCTCCACATAAAAAAGAATCAGTTGATTGAAAGAATAGGAGGTTCAATACGGTGCCCCAATATGACTCTTTCAATAACAAACTGATTCTTTAAATTGTTCTTTTATATTGCTGTATTATTTAACTTTCAAAATATCTTCTTTTGCATGAATAAATTCTGTAATCAATTGACAGTAAGGCGTTGGAATGCCATATTCCTTCCCTTTTCTAGCAACAAATCCATTCAAGAAGTCCACTTCAGTAAAGCGGTGATTTTGGATTAAATCTTGGTGCATAGAAGGATAGTGGCTACGAACTTTATTAGACGCAGTGTACACATAATCTTTCATTGCAGCTGGATCAAGATGAACACCTTCTTTTTCGGCAACAGCCACAAATTCAGCAATAATTTGCGTTACGATGGCTTCGGCCGTTGAAGTATCAAAAACTTCTCCGATATTGGCATCTAAAATCGCACATGTTGCGTTCATCGTACCGTTTACGCACGCTTTACGCCATGTTGAGAAATGAACGTCTTCACTGTAGCTTGCGTTCAATCCGGCTTTGTCCATCACTTCTACTAATTCTTTAGCAATCGCCACACCACTTGGATCAGCCGCTTGCATTTCTACTGTACCAGTTCCGCCTAAACGCGCTACCCCTGGTTCAATCAGACCAGCAGTCCAAATCGTAACTCCCATAATAATGTTTTTACGAGGAACATATTTTGCCATTGTGTCTTCGTGACCTAGACCATTTAAAAGACAAAGTACTTTCGTATCTTCGTGGATAATTGGTTTAATTTTTTCTAGCATTTCGCCTAACTTCATTGATTTTGTAAAGGCAATAACTACATCTACCTCATCTGTTGCTTCTTCTGGTTTAACAATCTTAATATCAATCGTATCGGTATTGTCACCATCGACCACTTTCAATCCATTTTTTTGGATGGCTTCGATGTGCGCTGGCCATTCATCAATCAGCGTCACCTCTTGACCTGTTTTTGTTAACATGTAGCCGAAACGGCATCCCATTGCTCCTGCTCCTGCAATCGCGATTTTCATTTTTTCACTCCTATTCTCATTAAACATTTAATTGATAATCTTCTGGTTGAATCCATTTTAACACTTTTTCGAACAAATGAACGAATACGATGTTTAATACAATTGGTACAACCACGAAAATGAGCACCACTACAATCACATTAGTCGCATTCCAACCACCCTCTGCTAAGTTCAACGCATTAATAGGGCCAACTAAACCACTAAATCCAAAGCCTGCACTTTGAGGGGTTCCTTGAATATTAAATAAGGCAGCTAACACTCCTAAAACAGCAGAAGAACACATCATCGGCAATAAAATTTTTGGTTTTGCCAAAACATTCGCCATAGACATCTTCGGCGAGCCGATAAAATGCGCAATTGCTGTTCCTTTTGAATTCACTTTCCATCCGGCAATCGCAAAACCAAAGCCTGCTGCACAAATACCAAGATTTGCTGCTCCTGAGCTCACCCCGCTAAGGCTAATGGCTAATGCAATGCCTACCGTTGTAAATGGAGACACAATCAACATACAAAAAATAACCGCCAATAATAAACACATAATAACGGGTTGTAAGGATAATAGCGTACCAATTCCTTGTCCTAACAAGGTGGTTAATGTTGAAATATAAGGTAACGCTAAGCGGCCCAGTCCGCCGACAAGCACTAACAACACTGTTGGAATAACGATAATAGAGTAGGCTTTCGCTTTATTGCCAATCCATAAAATCACGGCTACACCTAATGCGGCGGTCAGTCCCATCGTAATGATGTCCCCTGTTCCACTAAAGATAATTCCTTTGACCTCTGGATTAAAATTCGCAACTCCCCCTGCAAATAAGACCGCTAGTGCCAATGCTCCTGTTTGAATTGGAGTGAATTTGAAGAATTGACCGACCATCAATCCGATAATTGCCCCCATTAGTGCATTCGCCACTTGAGTCGCTTGGATAATCAGTTGTCCTTGAGGGAAGATAGGAAGGAGTGCCTTCACTAATTCACCAAGGAGAGCTCCAGGGATAAGGGTCACGACAACGCCTAGCGCCAGAGCGTTCAGGACGTTCATTGTAAATTCTTTGCCCTTGTATTTTTTTGTTTCCATAAACCTTCCACCTTTCATAAGATTGGCTTTATTATAGCATACCCACCAGCTAGTATTGTGATATTTTTAGGTAAAAAATGAAGAAAAACAAAATCCTTCGGCTGATTGGAGTTCTTCATAATGGCTGTAATAGCTGTACCGGCATGAGCCATAGTCTCATTGCCTATTAAGCTTCAAACTGACTCTACAAAATAAATTTTTAGAGTCAGTAATTCACATTAATTACATTCGCTATTACTGCCATTATAGACTCCAATCTCCTACGGCTTTTCATCTGCTATTTTACTTAAAAGCATGCTAGTTCTGCGAAGTATGCCAAGCCAAGCTTATAAAAGCTTCGTTATGATGGGATGAGTTCCAAGGAAAAATGTGCTTCCTAACACTGCCGATTAGGCGAGGTTACACTTCGGAGCTTTGCGTTGATGAAATTATCATATATGGTAATTATCATATATGATAATTTTCAGAATTTGGGCAAAAGAAAAAGGCCGGACAAACTGCCCAGCCCTAGAGTCTTCAAAAATTATAATCCTGGTGCTTCGTTGATAGTTGCTGTAAGCATCCAAACTAATTTTTCTAATGCGCCTTTTGCACCGATGAAGATATCTTGTGTTACATCGTCGCCTTCTTCACCAGTAACTTCGATTCCTTTTTCATAAAGGTCGATTAAGTAACGGTAACCTACTAATAAATGACGGATGCGATCTTCCATGCTATCGTTGTAGTTTCCTTTAGCATCTGCAATTTTAGTATTTTCGGCAAATTCACGTAATGTTGAATAAGGAGCGCCACCTAATGTGATTAAACGTTCTGAAACTTCATCTAATTGAGCGTCTAACATTTCCATATGTTGATCCATTAATGGATGCATTGTGATGAAAGTTGCCCCGCGCATGTACCAGTGAGCTTGGTGTACGATTACTGATTGTTGGCTTAAATCAGCCACTAATTGATTTAATACTTGTTTTGTTTGTTCTTTTGACATATTCATTACCTCTTTCTTATTTAGAATTATTCCAATTTATATTTAAAGTATATCCTTATTTTTATGAGTTGTCAATAGATGCGTTCGAAAAAAAGGGTTAGATTTTTCTAACCCTAACTTAGTTACTATATCCATTCATAAAGTAATTTTTATAATTCAAAAAGTATCTTTCAGATAATTCATCATTTTCTCTATACAAACTTTCTGCGACCATAAAAGATTTTCTTATCGCAGAAACATTATTAGTATCACACAAAATCACAAAAGCTGTAGATAATTCACCGCTTGGAACAGTTAAAGCAAAACAGTTTGCCATATTAGCTATTCGGAGAAAACCTTTATTGGCAGCAACCTGAATTTCTTTTGTTTTATCATCAAAATGTCCAAAGACAGTATCTCCAAACCCATGCAAATCTACTGGCCCTTCTTTGCTCACAATGATATCGTATTTCTCCAATAATCTTTTTGTAGTTTCTATCAACGCTAAACGCTCATTATCATATTTTCCTTCAAACGAGCTAACTTCAACGTTCTCACCCTTCAGCAAATTACAGATATTTTCGTCATCAACTAGTATTTTTGCTTCTCGATTTGAACTTTCTAAATCTCTTAAATTAAAATATAATTCTTGAACCAGCTTTAGATTTTTAGATATTAAACCTATAGATGGAACAAATGAAATTCCATCTGTTGATATTTTATCTTTTTCTCTCTTTCGTTCTTCTCGAAACAACACGGGATCAATTAAAGAAAATAAATTCAGCGAGATTGCAGGAGCTAGAACCGAGCCTCCACCATCTGTGCCCATACCTATATCATTTATTCCCAAGAAAACATTGATTGCCGTTCCGCTAGAAGAACCAGTCATAGCCAATCCAGTTATTGGATTCTTTAAATCAATATCAATTGCTCGACCACCTAAACTAGATTGATCTCTAGTATGCAAATAATACGAACATTGATTTAATCTTTTTTCCATCTCGTCAGTTACCCACAGACTATTTTTTACTCCTAAATAATAACCGGATTCATTAGAAATATTGTCAAAGGCTAATGGATAGACCGCATCTACTGATTTTACCGGATTTTTCATAGCAAGCATTGTTTTGAACGCATATTTTTGTATTTTTTTCATAGCAAAACCTATTTTTCTAATATCCTATTTAAGAATGAATGTCCATGTTGAGGAGCTTCGACATCAAAATATTCCCCGACAGTAGCAGCAACATCAGCCATAGTATCACGTTCTCCAACATATTTCCCAGTAATACCAGGACTGTATATCATCAATGGTACTCTTTCTCTCGTATGATTACTATGACCAATCGTTGGGTCATTTCCGTGGTCCGCCATCACAATTAAAATATCACCGACATTTAATTCTGGTAACAATTCAGCAATACGTTTGTCGCTCACTTCTAATCGGTCTGCATATCTCTCCACATCTTCAGCATGACCAGCCAAATCGGTTTCTTGAATGTTTAATGCAATAAAGCCGTTTTGTATACTTTTCACTTCTTTCATTAAACAATCAAATAAGTATTCAGAGTCAACACCAGGAAAAAGTCTTGTACTTGTTGTTTGTATGATATCCGCTATTTTACCTAAGAAAGAGACTGTAATTCCTTTCTTATCCAGAATCGTTGGAATCTGAACATTTTTATCAATTCCATATCCCAAGTGAACTACTTGATATCCGTGGTTATAAACTCCTGATTCTGGAGCATCTACACCCGCTATTTTGTCATTCTTCACTTTCCTAGCTCGTAGAAGGTTGTCCAACGTAATTTGTTCGCCTCCAAAAGTGATAACACGCGATACCTGAACAACATCTCTAACAACATGTCCAATCTTACTCAACTCTTCAAAACTAATTAAATCTAAGCAAGCTGAAACGTTGTAAACTTGTCCGTAATCTGTCTCTAAATTATCCCCAACGGTTGCAACTTCATTCACAACAAGAATTTGTAACCCTGGTTCTCCAACACGTCTAACTTTATAGCCGTTTCTTAAAATATTCTTTTCAACTTCATCTATTTTTTCATTAAACGGTTGTATCAACGGAACTTTCGGAGTAGTCCCCATTATTTCTTGATGCCCTAAAAAAGAATCTGCTCCATAATGAGTTAAATTCGCTGTCCCAAAATTAGCAATATCCGAAAATTTATGTTCTCCAACTTCTTCACCAATAGCGTTCATAAGTCCTAATTTTTCTAGTGTAGGAATTTTTATATCAGGTTTTGATTGAATGATATGTTTGGCAGTATTACTTCCAACATCTCTAGGTCTTACCTCTACACAATCATCCATTGCCCCTACGCCAAAACTATCTAAAACAATGAGAACAAATCTTCCCATTTTTTTCACCTTCTCACTTTATTTCCCAAACTATCGTAAATTCCAACTAAATGTGGTTTCCCACTCTGCAGTCCCGAAACAATAGCTAAATCGCTTCTAGTAACAAAAATCTGTGTTCTAAAAGAACCAATCACAGTTGAACCAACTGGATGCTCATTTTTAGTCTCAATATAATAATCAATACTTTCATCTTTCAGAGGAAGAACTGCATCGAAAATGAGATTATTTCCATCCACGACTTCAACATTTTCAAAATGGCCTCGCCTATAATATCCTCCGCCATAAAAATACGAATGGCCATCTAAGTTATGAGAAATCTCGCTAACATATACTAAAGCTGGTATTTCTGGTAGATCCAGTACGGCATGAAGTGGAGTGGTTCCCGTTAAAGCATGACCAGGTTCCCCTTGATGCCCTCCTAACTTACGAATCTCAGGAATTGTTACTGAACAAGTAGCAGATGGCATATTCAGTATCGGTTGAATCCCTTCTTTTTCAAGAATTTCTTTCGCTTTTCTTACTGTTTTCATATTATTTGTCGGAATAATATTTTCTTTACCATCAAATAAAAAACAAGGGAACGAGGTTAATCCTCCTATTTCTACCCATTCAGACGCTTCAACAATAGAAATGACCTCATTTAAATCAGACAAATGAAAACCACCGTATTGTCCATCATAAATATTGTCATCTTTCTCAATAACTTTTAACAATAGCTTCTGATGTTTTTTTAGTCGATTCGCAACACGAATAATCTGTTGAACTTTCTCAACTGAGTAGACCGTAATGTAATCTGTTCCATACGAAATAATTTTCTCCAACATAGCATCCGGAATTTGAACTAGATGTCCAACATTCCCTAAAAGCAGCCCCTCTTCCATCATCTTTAACGCTTCTTTATAGTCCACGACAACTGCCTTTTTTATATTTGTATTTTCAGCAATCGCCTTTGCTATAAATGGATTCCGTCCAATCTGCTTTAGCATATAATAAAGCTCAACATTTTCTTTATTTGCGATTTCAGACATATATTTTGCATTTTGGATAACAGCATCTAAATCAATCACATAAGTATCTGGAAGGATTGCCCCGTCTTTATGAAGTTTAATTGCAAAATCTACTAAAGATCGATTTCTTCTATTAACGAGATTAAGAAACATGTTTGTCACCTTCTAATAAATTCAATAAATGAAGATAAATAAACTCTAACTCATTCTCTGAATACACTTCTTCACCGATATATTTTGACAAGCGACTCCAGACTTCTTTACATTCAGTGAAATTGAGGTGATTTTTAATTTCGTTTCGAATGATTTCTTCCATTTTGGCATCTAAAACTTCATTTTTTCTACGTCTCGATTCAGCCATTGCTAAATGAATAAGAAATACTTCAACCTTCGTTTCATCATTAATCTTCATTTCATTTTGAAAGAAATCACGAGCCTTCAATATATATTTTTTTGTATCTTCATCTATAACATCTGCCACTACCAGAACATCCAATTTCTCTTCTAGCATGAACTCACCCCTTTTAATATTGAGGAATCATCTCATTATTTTTAACTTTATTTTGAATCTCAATTATTTTATCTGCAACTACACTTTGATTAAAAAATGCTCTAAGCGAATCATCATCTTTATGAACTACAACAACTGCAGATGTCATATCATCAATCCACTGATTGTGTTTTAATTTCGAATAGCTTAAATCGGAATAATCTTTATCAATTAATTCATCTAAATTCCAAACACCAACGTCTACAATTCCCTTTCTTAGCGCTGTGAGGATTTGAAACCCAGGCATTTCAACTAATTGAACATTTTTATCTTTTACTACTTCTTCTGTCAGTAGGTATTGGTCGATTGAATTATAATCAATAGCTACTTTCTTGCTTTCAATGGTCTTATCTGTATTCTCGCTAGAGAAGACAACAACATGCTCGCTTAAATAACTATTTTTACCGAAGTCTAGCGCTATTTCTAATGGTTCACGATTACGAATAGCTTGTTTGGCTGCAAATTTAGAAACAATTGCAAAACGATAAAACTTGCTCGTAACTGCTTTAATTCTTTCTTTAGAACCACGAATATAACCTAAGTTTAATGGAACATGATTATTGCGAAATTCTTCGTAAATTCCGGTTGCCAAACCTTCATAGAGTTTAGAGTATGGCAAAGTCATCGTCCCAAGAACCGTTTCTGACAATGCATAAGATTGTAATATTTCATAATTAATTTCTGAAATAAACGAACCTTGGTGACCTTTGCTGATTAATTTAAAGGCTCCCTCGTTCTTTAAATAAGAAATCGCATTTTGAACTGTACCACGAGCTACTCCTAAATCTTCCTGGTATTCAGAAATACTCGGCACTTTATCTCCTACAGATTTCTTTAAAAAATCCGATGCGATAGCATTGATTACTTGACCTTTTTTCATTAAAAACTTTTCTGCCATACTCTTCCTCTTTTTTACTCTTTTACTTTTTCTATTGATTCTTTCAGTATTCTTAAAATGGTTTTAGTCCCAGAGCGATTCGGATTAATACGAATCAATCTTTTTTCTGCAGTCGGATCTGCATTTCTAAAAGTCCCCGAAACTCTATAAAATAGAGGACAAAACTCATATTGCGACTCTGCCCCTACAGGATAAGGCAATGCGCCTAATTTTGTTGCTTCCTCAATAACTTCTTCAGCTATCGGTTCTTTTAATTCTACAATCAAAACTCTCGATTGAGCATTTACTATATTTGCTTCTTTAACAGCCTCAATAGCTCCTTTATTTAGTAACTCACAAACTTCTTCGCCGACTTTCGCGGAAATAGCTTGAGAAACTGGAACATATATCATTCCTTTCAAAACATCTAGAGCTTCATGACCTTGGACTTGTCCTCCACCAGAATAGTTTTCTTTTTTCAAGCTTTGTATCGATTCTGACTTGCCTACTATACATCCTATTCCTTCTGGTCCTAAAAGCTTAAAAGTTGAAAAGCAAGAAACATCAGCTCCATACTGTACCCCTATTTTATCTGTTTTAAAAACAGAATAGTTATCATCTGTTATCACAAACATATCAGGGCGCAACTCTTTAATTGTTTTAATTACCGTTTCAGCTTCATAAGAATCTGAAGGAAGCTGTCTTGTAATTTGAACTAGAGCCGATGTTATTTCTTTACTTTTTATAATATCTCTCAGAGCATTTAAATCGTTAAAGTCCACTTTTTCAAATGTAATACCTAACATTTCAAAACTCACATTTGTAGTAGGATAAATGGGCGCATCATGAATTAATATTTTCTTTTTACGGTTAACACCCACATGCAAAGCAAGTCTTATCGCATTTGTTCCTGAACCTCTAACTAATAGCGCCTCATCTGCATCAAAAAAGTTTGCAATAACTTTTTCAACCTTCCCTGTATACACAGGTTGATTGAGACCTTTCACTACTCCTAAATCTCCCCTAGTTAAAATTTCATTTCCAGGAAAGACTTTAGTAATCTCATCTACTAACCTGAATTGCATTTCTTGCGCTTCTGCGAGTGTCAAACTTTTTAAAGGATAACTTTTCATTTTTTACTCCTTGCCAAAAATTGTTTAGGATTTTCCATTAACATTTTACGAATGAATTTGTCTGACACTCCACCTTCTCGTAACATTGGTACAAAACGATCTAACAGATAAGAATACCCTATTCCACCTTGATATTCTAGGTTTGACTTCCGCGTAATATCCATAGATAAGAACACCTTATCTTCATACCCTCTTTTTTCGATTTCTCTTAACATTTCTACTCGCAATAAGTCTGGTTGGTAATTCTCTTTACCAACAGTATCAAACTCTACATAGACTCCCTCATCTAACATTTTAAGAATATAATTTACATCTCCTGTTAAATCAACATGGCCAATAATTACTCTATCTAAGGCTACATTCTCTTTTTTGAAGAAGGCAACTTGTTCGTGACCATATGTTCCAAGGGTTGTATGAGTGGTAATTGGAACTCCCAACTCTTTATGAACAATTGACGAAGCGAGAAAAACCTTTCTCTCTCTATCAGTCATTGTATTTTTACTAGTCCCTATTTCGCCAATAATTTGAGCTTTTATATTGGTACCGTCAATCCCTTCCAGAATCTCTCTACGCATTAAATCAGCTAATTCTTCAACACTAGCATCTGTTACAAAATCTGGTAAAAATTTATCTTGATAAAAGCCTGTCGCTTGAATGATATTAATCTTACTAAGCTCAGCAACTTTTTGAACATATAAAGGATTTCTTCTCATATCAAGATTCGTAACATCTACGATGTTACGAACCCCTTTATCATATAATTTTTTAAATTCTTCTACTGTTTCATCAAAGCAATTTAAGTTAGTATCATCAATATTTTTTAATCTAGATAAATCAATGGTCGTATGCTCGTGCATATAAGTAATTCCATCTATGAACGTCATATCAACAATCTCCTATCCAGCAACTGGTGTGAATAATCCAACCATGTAAAGAATATTAACAATAATTCCTAAACTGATTGCTGCAACTGGTCCAATAGCTAGTTCAACAATAGGGCTTTTAGCCTTTCTATTTAGAAGAAGCAATCCGATTACCCAGAAGTATCCAATCCCAGGTGCAATTTTTTCAGATGCAATAGCACCACCAACTAATAAAGCTACTTCTAAGACTTTATTCATTGCTGTACGAATATGTTCACCCATTTCACGAATTCCAGGGAATTTGTCTAATCCTTTAGCCACTAATGCTAACAATTGAACTTCAACAAACATCAATGCCGCACCTGCAATAAATGCAACTAATGGGTTACCATTTAGTAACATCCCTACAACAAATACAAACGTCGCTCCTGCTGGGCTGTAAACCCCTGTTACAATTGCTGTTGAGAATACTAATGGAATAAATCCAATCCCTCTCGCAAATGCAGCTAAAGCAGCTTCACTAATTTTTCCTTCAGTCAATAATTTTAATGAAATTGGGTCTCCTGCAAGAATCATTAAACTAGTAGACGCTGATACAAGTCCCCCTGTGATTGATAACCAAATCCAATTTTTCTTAATTCTATTTACACGTTCTAAGAATACGCTCACTAAAGTCTCATTAGAATTACTTCCATCTCCTTTTACTTGCATTGCAAATACAATCATGAAAATCATACCTACAAGTAAAGACATACCTTCTGCACTTAGTTTAATGGTAGTCGCTTCTAATTTAATCGTTCCAAACTGTTTTACTGCAAACAAAGCCAATAAAGTAGCTAATAGCGTGATTGCTGCTTTTTTAAATCCATGTTGACTTGCAATCGCAATTGCAGGGAAAATACTAAATCCTACGATAATAGGCGAGCCTACAGAAGATAGTGCAGGCATAAAGTTCACTGGTAACATATTGAACAAATCAACTACAGCTTGTAAACCTAACACAAGACCTACACCATAGAGTGCTCCGACTACACCTGATACTACCATTCCAATATTTCCTTCCGGAGCCCAAGAACCGATAATATCTGTCATTAATAAAATACTATGCACTAAAATAATGGAAGCTCCAATCGATACTGGAATACCAAATCCGATAACCAATCCAAAACTTAATGCAAAACTTGTTGCTGCTAATTCCTTTTTACCAATCTTTTTTTCTAAATATTCTGGAAGAATCGGTCTTAACCCATCATTAAAAACAGCAATCCCTTTATTCGCTAGAATTGAGCACAAAGCGCCTAGCAACGCAATAACTATTAATTCTAAAGTTTTATCCATCATCTTTCCCTCTTTTTCTATTAAATTTTATTTAGTTCTTCCATGATAATTGGAACGACATCATTTTTATGTTGTGCAGTGAATCCAAATGCTTTCTTTCCACTTCGAACATTTTCCCTAATTTCTTCTTCTGGCATTATTTTTCCAGGCATCGAAACTGTCACACAATTAT
Organism: uncultured Granulicatella sp.; assembly: GCF_938030755.1. GTDB lineage: Bacteria > Bacillota > Bacilli > Lactobacillales > Aerococcaceae > Granulicatella. The sequence continues at coordinate 84,510 of NZ_CALHIF010000040.1, forward strand.
CTCTTCCTAAAAGAGCTAGAGCCATCGCCAAAGCTCCTCCACCGCCAGTGTTGCAAGCTCCAATATAATAATCAGCTGTACCAGATTTAATAGCCATCGCAGCATCCAAATCACTCTTCACTTCAACGCTATCTTCTGGTAAACCATACTGAAGCACTAAAGCTTTTACTTCCTCTTTATCAATTTGCCCACCAACTACAATTTTTTTCATCTAACATCCTCCTCTATTTTTCACTTAAAAATTCATTATGAACTGCATAATTGACTGCACTAGCAAAATCGTGAGTGTTACTATAATTTCCAGATTTTTGTTGCCCATTATTCATTTTATTGGTCAGAACAATTACTACTATCTTATTTTTTGGAGAAATTGTTACATAAGTGCCAGTAAATCCATTGTGTCCAATCGCATCTTCCGCCAAAGATTGCATCCACCCAGCATTCTTTAAATACCCATAAGATTGAATTGAACCTGATTTTGTTTTAAACACGTCTTGTAAGAATAGTTCCACGGTTTTTTCATCATATAGAACCGTATCTCCTCGTTTTCCTTTATCTACTAAAACTTGATATAAGGTTGATAAATCTGTAGCAGTTGAAAATAACCCTGCGTGACCAGCGTATCCTTCATTTGCCATAAAAGCATTCCCATCATTCACTTCGCCTTGGAGCTCATAATTACGCCATCCATTGAATTTTTCGAATGCTTCTTTATCTGCTGTCATGTCGTATCCAAATTTAGGGAAGTTTACTTCATCGATCATCATTTTTTCAAAAGGATTTCCATATGAAGTTACCGCAATTTTTGATTTATCAACACCATTTTTAGTTGGGTTAAACATCGTATTTTTCATTTCAAGCGGTTCATAAATCGTTTTAGCAACATATTTGTCAAATGCTTCTCCTGTAATTTTTTCTGCAATAAACGCTAAAGTCATATAACCTAAGTCACTGTACTTATACTCTCCAGGTTTAAATTCTAATTTTTGTTCTTCAATATATTTCAAAGTATCTTGTCGATTGTTCGAGTATAAATAAATTGCTTTCCATTGCGGCAGACCGGATGTATGACTGAGCAATTGACCAATCGTCACATCTTCTTTTCCATTTTTTCCAAATTCAGGTAAATACTTCGTTACCTTATCGTCTAACTTCACTTTCCCTTCATATACTAAATGCATAAAAACTTGAGTTGTCGCACTAATTTTCGTAACTGAGGCTAAATCAAACAGCGTTTCATTAGTAACTGCAGAGGGATTCTCAATCTTTTCAGCAGGATTCTTCGAAAAATCAAATGCTTGAATCGTTCCATAGCTCTTCTTAAAAACGATTTTCCCGTCTTTTAAAACCACAATTTGAGCTCCAGGAGTTGCTTTAGGGTTTGCCTCTGCTAATTGGCTTTTCACATAAGAAAAAGCAACTGCATCAATTGCTTTTTCAAGAGCTTTTGACGACTCATTGTTTTCTTTATTCTCAGCCACAACCGTTGTTTCTGAACTTTGAGGAACGACTTTATTTGCACACCCTGCTAACCCGAAAACACTTAGAGCAGCAGTAACTAGTAACATTTTCTTCCTATTATTTTTCAACATCTTAACTCCTCCGTTCAATATACATTTTTTTGTACAACAGAAACTGCCTTCACTTAAACGAACATAAAATGCACCCCCGATATAAAATACACTTTTTTGTACTATCACTATACGCCAAGTATAATACTATACAACTAATTTGTAAACCCTTTCTTAAAATTTAATAAAGAAGGCTTTAAAAATCCCCCCTTCACTTTTTGTTAGCAAAAGGGGGTAGATAATAAAAATAGTAAGGTTTTATATTCTTATTTCGCTAAGTCAGTAATATAGTCAAAGAAGGCATCGCGGTCGACGTGGTAAACAAGGTCGACTGGGCGGCCATTTTCGGCTTTAACGGTACGGCCACGGCTTGCACCGGCAACAATTACGTCACTGTTTACCACAGAGCGTTTCACAAGGTCTTCTTTCCCGAATGAAGCGGTCGTTAACACGTCCCATAAGAAATAAGTAGAATTCGTTACGTAGTGAATGAGCGGCGGAACGATGGCATAACATTGACCTAAGAAGTCAACGCCTTCGATAGCACGTTCTCTTGCCCAACGATCGCGGACATCAAGAGATAATGGCACCATGTTGGTACTTTCAAGCGCCACAAGTTCGATTTGGATGCCTGATTTCCAAACGCGTTTTGCCGCAAATGGGTCCCAGTAGACGTTCCACTCTGCAGTTCCGTCGTGTTCAGGGTCTTCCACATTCCCCATATCAAGGAAAGTGCCACCCATCCAGTAAAGTTTACCGATGTTTCCTTCAATTGTAGGGTCTTGGTCTAATGCACGTGCTAAGTCTGTTAATGGTCCTACGAAAACAAGGTCCACTTTCTCATCCGATTCTTTTAAGGCACGGATTAAATCTTCGTGCGCTTTTAATGGTGAGTCTTGCACCGTGATTGGTTTATGTTCGTTTAAGATTGGAAGTGCGTCCACTGTGAAGGCATGCATTCTCCATTCTTTCGGGAATGGGTTCACAGGGCGTGAGTCTGAAGAAGCAACTTTCAATTGTTTGTCTTTTTCAGATCCAAATTTATGAATAATCTTCTTGCTGGCTTCCACTGCTGGTACTAAATAGCAGTCCGCTTCGATAACGCCGACCCCTACTAATTCCACGTCTTCCATTTTTAATAGTAAATATAATGATACTAAATCATCAACGCCACCATCGTGGTTTAAATAAACTTTACGCATTTATGAGTTACGCTCCTTTAAAATGGTTTTCTTGCACGCTTTATTATACCTAAAAACGAACAATAAAGAAACTATTTTATTTAACGTTTGTTTTCGTTTTCGAGTGCATTCGTTCTTAGTTTATGTTAAACTATTTTTAATTATTTTTTAATGTTAGGATGTGGTTCAATGAAAAAGAAATTCATAGATATTATCATTATCGGTTTTGCTCTGTTTGCCATCTTCTTTGGAGCTGGAAATTTAATTTTTCCACCTTATCTAGGAGTGACTGCAGGAGAAAATTGGGGAACTGCTACTCTTGCATTTTTAATCAGTGATCCACTTCTATCCGTTGTTGCCGTAATGGTCGTGGCCACTCTTGGCGGAAGTGCACTAGCAGTCGGACGACGGATTCACCCTGTTTTTGCAGGCGTCCTGAATGCTATCTGCGTTCTCTTAATCGGACCCATTTTTGCCGTCCCACGTACTGGGGCATCAACGCATGAAATTTTCGTACAATCGTATTTTCCAAGCGCACCTCAATGGATTACTTCGCTCGTATTCTTTGGCATCGTCCTCTGGATTACGTACAAGGAAAACTCCGTCATGGATGCTATCGGAAAATATTTAACACCAATTCTCTTACTTATTCTCTTGTGTATCTTTGTGGCTGCCATCGTTCAACCCAATGCAAGTTTTGCGACAACAGATGGAAGTGGACTTTTCGCACAAGGATTTAAAGAAGGTTACCAAACCATGGACGTGCTTGGAGCTCCCCTCTTAGCTGGAGTCGTTATGAAAGATATCACGCGTCGTGGCTATTTAAATCGAAAAGAGCAATTCAGAATGATGTTCGGCGTCGGCATCGTGGCCTTCGTCCTACTCGCTGTCGTATACTCAACCCTAGCTTACAGCGGGGCCAGCATGAGCACAGTTATTGACTCAACTGCGCAACGTTCTGTTATTTTAACAACCATTGTTAAAACTTTACTCGGCTCATGGGGACAACTGGCAATGGGACTTGCTGTCTGCTTCGCCTGCCTCACAACTGCGATTGGACTGACAACCACTTGTGGTCAATATTTCGAAGAAGTATCTAAAGGGAAACTCCCTTATAAGAAAACCATCCTTGTAACGGTTGCGGTGGAATTCATCATTTCACTTGTCGGCGTGGACTCACTGATTAACCTCGCCGTTCCAGTGTTAACGTTCATCTTCCCAATCGTGATTGCACTCATTCTCTTCTCGGCTTTCGACCAATACATCCCATACGACTGGACATATCTTGGAGCTGTCGTTGGAGCTGGAATCGTGGGCCTCGTACAAGGAATCAACACTCTTTCACAATTATTAGGCGGAAACCTACTAGGAGACGCAGCCACTTGGATTGGAACCCTCCCACTAGCCACATACGGCCTTGAGTGGATTGTCCCAACATTCATAGGCGCAATCCTCTTCACGATCGCATCCGCCATTTTGAAACCAAAACAACTTGAATTTGAATAGAAAAACGGAGCCTCCCAGCTCCGTTTTTTTATGCACATTTCCTGTTATCTAAAGGAAGGTTTCTATATGTCAACTTGATTGGGATATGGGAATTATCATACGCCACACTCAGTCTGTGGAGCTTTGCGGGTGACGAACGGAAACCCCATCCGTCCCTCTCTAAAAAAGGACGGTTTGTATATTGTTGCCCTGCGGTATAGGTGACCCCTGCTCCATAAGCAGAACCCCAAGTCTGTGGACATAAAAAAGCAAAGAAAAAAATCCTACGGATCCAATAAGGATTGTAGTACGGTTTAGTAACCGATGTGAATTACTGACTCTGGAAATTTATTTCCTAGAGTCAGTTTGAAGCTCGGTAGGCTGTAGACAATAGACTACAGCCGGTACCCGACTTACAATCATTATTGATGAATCCGTAAGAATTTTTCTTTGCTTATATTACTTTTGCTTTCCTAGTCCACAGACTTAAGGGCTTCTAGCATATCGATTCGTTGGAGAAGATGGTTCACCATATACCCCAGTGCCACCAAGATGACAATCACAATCACACTTGGCAACACATATACAAACCATCCGACAGCGGGATTAAACATGACAAACCCCGGCGCCACCGTCTCAATAATTACCCTATGCAACACTCGCCCAAACAACAGCCCCACAACAATCCCGATGACCGATAACAAAATCGTTTCGCGGTAAATATACATCGTGACTTCTTTGTTTAGGAAGCCAAGCACTTTAATCGTTGAGAGCTCGCGAATCCGTTCTGCTACATTGATATTGGTTAAGTTATATAGGATAACAACCGCTAGTAAAATCGATACGGCTGTTAAAATCATCATAACACGACTCAATGAACCAACAATTGTATCAATACGACTCACCATAGACGTGTTTTGCACGACTGCTTTTACACCGTCAAGAGCCATTAAGTCCGCTGCGGCTTTTTGTACGCTAGAGGCGTTTTTATCTTTAAACTGTACGAAAATCGCGTTGTCTTTTGGCACCTCTCCATAAGCCTTTGCGTACACTTCTGGCGTCATTACGACGAAGTGCCCAGCGTACATTTCCACGATACCACCGACCGTTAATGTCACATCCACACCGTCCTTATTCGGAAGCGTAAAGGTGTCGCCTGCTTTCACGTTTAAGAGTTTGGCTAACTTCTCGGAAATCAACACGCCATCTTCAGGAAGCGTCACGGCTTTCTTCGTCTTCGCATCATTCAAATGTAAATATGGAGAAAGGTTGTCTTCATTCCCAACAAGCACCGTAATAGACTGCTCATCGTCCACCCCTGGCACTTCACGCGTCACCGATTCGCTATAGACGTCGCTATAGGAAGTCACGCTTGAAGAGGTTAAATAGTTATGTAACGCTGTTTCTTCTGAAACGGTTAATACAGCCTCTTTTGAAACAATCGCATCATAGGTGACGATTTCCTTGAACTGGCGATCAGCAATCCCATCAAGAGACCCGAGAATTCCACGCCCTGCAAAGAGAAGCGCCACGGAACCGGCTACCCCGAAAATCGTCATCAGCATCCGTTGTTTATAGCGGAAAATATTCCGTGCTGTTACCTTATGCGTGAAGCTAAGACGATTCCAGATGAATGGAATACGCTCAAGGAAAATCTTTGCCCCAGCCACGGGAGCTTTCGGCAAGAGAAGGGCCGATGCTTGCTCATGCAGTTCGCGGCGAGCAATCCATAACGGAGGTACTACGCTACAAATGAGCGAGCAAAGAATCGCAATCGCGGCAATGAGCGGATGGAAATTCAACTGGATACTTGGCAATACCGTATCCTTCATCAAGGTCGCACCCAAAGCACTTGGCAAAGCGTACGTTCCAAGTAAGATTCCAAAAACTGTACCACTGACCCCTGCTGTAAAGCCATACACGGCAAACTTCTTCATCACGTCTTTGGTTTCATAACCGAGTGCCTTCAACACCCCAGCATTGATGCGTTCTTCATTCACAAAACGCGTCATCGTCGTAACCGTCACGAGTGCGGCCACGGCATAAAGCACAATCGGGAATAGATTCCCCACCGACGTAATTCCTTCAGCCGTCGTCTTCATATTGAAGAACCCTTCGCTTCCAAGCATCGTCGAACGTGTGTAGACAGAGTACTTCGGCTTCGTGAGTTTTGAAACGTCCACTTCCGCCTTTTCAAGTTCGGATTCAGCCTTCTTGATATCTTTATCGGCAGTTTCTTTCTTCTCATTATAAGTTTCTTCGCTTTCTTTTAGCTGTGTTTTTGCGTCCGCGAGTTTTGCTTCACCGTCCGCTAACGTTTTCTTGGCTTCGGCTAATTTTGCCTTTCCTTCTTCTAAAGTTCCGGCGTTGGCTTCAAAGGCCGCCACACCTTGGCGATATTGTTCTAGCCCATCGACGTACTGGCTGTAACTAGCGTAATACTTCGCTAAACCTTGTTGGTACGCTTCTTGCCCTGCGCGTAATTGTTGTTTCTTCGATGCAAATTCTGCTTCAGCATTTGAAATCGCTGTTTGGCCAGCTGTAAGTTCTTGTTCTTTTTGAGCGAGCACTTGTTCTTTGGCATGAAGTGTCGCTTCGGTTTGAGTAAGCTGGTTTTCAGCCTGTGTTAAAGCTGTCTCCATCGCTTGAAGGCTAGCTTCGGTAATGCCTTTTGCCGCAGCCGCATCCGGGTCGCTGGCTAGTAGTGCCTTCCCTTGTGCTAAGGCTGTCTTTTTAGCTTCGAGTTCTGTCTTACCTGTTTCTAGTTGCGCTTTGGCCTGCACTAATTGCGTCTTACCGGCTTCAAGCTGCTCTTTTCCACTTGCGAGTTCCTCTTTTTTCGCAGCAAGTTGCGTCTCCGCTTGGGTTATTTTAGTACTTGCATCCTCTAACTGTTCTTTCTTTTCGGCTAAAGTCGCCACGGCTTGTTCGATTTGCACACGCGCACTCTCGAGTTGCGCACGACTTGCCTCCAACTGTTTCCACGCCGCGTTAAGCTTTTCATCTCCTGAGGCAAGTGTTGCTTCGTTGCTATGGATTTCTTCTTGCCCGTCTTCAAGCGTCTTTTCGTTCTTTTCGATTTCGCTCTTACCGTCTGCCAGTTTCTTCTCGGCGTCCGAAAGCTGCGTTTTGGCATCGGTAATCTTTTCTTTTCCTTCTGAAATCTTCTCGTCAGCATGCGTCTTCAATGTATCTAAACGCGCCGTTCCATTGTCGGCTAACTTTTCTTCAAGCGCCTGTTGCAACGCCGTCACCTTGTCAGAGTACTCACGGCTCGTTGTTTTCCATTTGCGCAAATCCGGATAACGAAGTCGCGCAATCGTATAAACTTCAGAATCGAACGCGTCTTTTGGCATTACGGCAAATCCACTAAGATCCCCGCTTCCCGCACTCGATACCCCTTTAATCGTCTTCGAAAGAATCTCGCTGGAGTTCACAAACCCCGTAATGGTAAATTCATGTCCCTTCAGTAAAGTGTTATTTCCGGATTCATTCAATCGAATGGTATCGCCAATCTTGTACTGATCGGCCATCACCCCGTCAAGCGCCACCTCATTTGATTTTGTAGGAAACGCGCCACTTATCAACTCGAATGTCGAAATATCGGTCGTCTGTGAGAAGACACGAATCGCGTTAGGCGTATCGCCAATCACCGTATCCACAAAATAGCCGAACTCCACAACGGCATTCTCTTGTTTTATCTCTACTTGGTCCTCTGCGCTTAAACCGTAGCCTGCCACCACGAATAAATCGGCAGCGTTGGCAGTTTCCATATAGCTGTTCAAGGTATCTTCAATATCCGGGCCAGACACTTTCAATCCGACCAAACTGAACGCCCCCAGCATCATGAGGAGCATAATCGATAGGAAGCGTCCCTTTGATTGACGAAGGGAGTTTCGAATATCCTTGTTTAAGGTTTTCTTAGTCACAATTCTCACCCCTTCTAATATTCAATCGTTTGAATATCTTGTGGATTTGGGTTACATTCAATACTTTGAACACGTGCATCATGCATCCGAATCACTCGGTCGGCAATCGGCGCCAGCGCAGAATTATGCGTTACGATAATCACCGTTGCCCCTTGGCTACGCGACATATCTTGCAAAATTTGAAGCACTTGTTTTCCGGTATGGTAGTCGAGCGCTCCTGTTGGCTCATCGCAAAGCAAGAGTTTTGGATTCTTCGCAACTGCACGTGCAATCGATACTCGTTGTTGTTCCCCACCGGATAATTGAGAAGGGAAATTATTCATGCGGCGTTCAAGCCCCACTGCCTTCAAGGCTTCCTCTGCATCTTGAGCATCTTTTACGATTTCAGCCGCTAGTTCCACATTTTCTTTCGCTGTTAAGTTTGGTACTAGATTATAAAATTGGAAGACGAAGCCGACATCATCTCTTCTATAGTAAGTGAGTTGTTTTTCGTCAAAAGTTGAAATATCTACGCCATCAATAAGGACTTGCCCTTCATCGTTGGTATCCATTCCTCCTAAAATATTAAGGACCGTCGATTTCCCTGCACCGCTGGCCCCTAAAATAATGACTAACTCCCCTTTTTCAATTTCAAAATTCACATCATTATTCGCGATAATCTCTGTATCGCCGACTTGATAACGTTTATAGCTATTCTTCATTTCGATATAAGCCATGTCTATCCCTCATTCCTACCAACAATCGTTAAATGAACAACGTGTTGATTCTCTTTCGTATTTACTCTATACTAGCAGTAGCGAAAAAACAATACACAATATTCAACAATGTGTTGATTTAAGAAAAGAGTTTAAGAATGACGACACAAAAACGGAAAACAACAACCAAAACTGATCTAAAAGGCGCTCTCACCCGATTGCTTAGAGAAAAAGACTTCGAAGCCATTAGCGTAAGTGATATCACTAGAGAAGCCGGCGTGAACCGTGGAACCTTCTATCTCCATTACGTTGATAAATTCGATATGATGAACCAGCTCATCGACGAGATTTTGCAAAATATCTTAATTCTATTAAAAGAAGGAAATCCAAAAAATAAGGAAGAGGCCTTGCCAAGCATCGTGAAAATCTTCGAGTATTTAAGAGAAGACTTCGACTTTATTCACGCGATGACTTTAAATCGCTTCAACTACACGACCAAACTTATTCATGACTTTCTCTATGAATTAACGAAGCAAATCACTCCGATTCAAGAAACGATTCAGAGTGTCTATCCGCTTCCGGCAGATTATGCTACCGAAGTGTTTATCTATAGTAATAGCGCGATTTTCATCCACTGGATTCAAAAAGGAGCCGTGGAAAGTCCCGAAGAAATTGCAAAAATCTTTTTCAGAATGACCGTATAAAGGAGAAAACTCATGCAAAAACCAATTATGAAAGACCCACTCTTTTTGAGCCAAAAATCTAGTCCAGCCGACCCGAAAGCCGACTCTCAGGTAGTCCGCGACCTGCAAGATACGCTTCGTGCTAACCGCGACCGATGTGTAGGGATGGCGGCGAATATGATTGGCGTGAACAAGAACATTATTATCGTTGCGATTGGACCGATGGATTTGGTGATGTTGAACCCACGTATTACGAAGAAGCAAGGACCCTATGAAACAGAAGAAGGCTGTCTAAGTCATACTGGAACGAAGAAAACGACGCGCTATCAAACGATTGAAGTAGCTTACACGGATCCAAGCGGCAAGAAGCATACGGGAACGTTCACCGACTTCACGGCGCAAATCATCCAACATGAGATCGACCACTTAGATGGGGTGCTCATTTAAATACGCAACTTCAGTTGCGTTTCCTTCGAATCCAGACGGATTTCTTCATAGAAGCGATAATGGGGCACCGGTTCGATCCTATAGTCTCTCACCTTTGAAGCCTCAAAGAGAGCGTACGGAATCAATCCCTACGCTCTCTTATTCGCATTCAATGCCATCCCCCACTATTGCTTCTATAGAATCCGTCCGATTCTTCGGAAACGCGTAACTGAAGTAATCGTATTTTTGTGCTGGTGTTGGTCCGAGACTGATTTGTGCCGGGAAGGCGGGGAACTGCTTCTTAAAACGGGCGGTGTCCTCCTTCTTCGTTTCTTATTGTAAGAAAAAAGAAAAAAAGAAAGAGAAAAGGGTTGACTCTTACGTAACGTTATAGATTATACTTCAAATTGTTAGGAGGTTAAAATATGTATTTAATCAAACAGGTGAGCGAAATCAGTGGTGTATCAGTGCGCACTTTACACCACTATGACGAAATCGGCTTACTATCCCCCAAAAAACATGAGAATGGATACCGCTACTATAGTGAAGAGGAATTGTCCCTCCTTCAAACCATCCTATACTATAAGTATTTAGGATTTTCACTAAAAGATATCAAAACTCTCATGAAACAAGAAGAGGAAGATCTGTTGCCTCACTTGAAACATCAGTTGATTTTAATGCACAAAGAAAAAGAACGTCTTCTAACATTAATCGACACATTAGAAAAGACCATTGAGTCGAAAGAAAGGAAAATGACAATGACAACAGAAGAAAAATTCAAAGGGTTCACCTTTAAAGATAACGAAAAATATAAACAGGCCGCGACTGAAAAATACGGTAAAAAAGTAATGAACGAAGCCGAAGCAAAACAAAAAGGACAAGAAGAAATCGTAGCTGACGGCTTTAACAAGATCTGGTTCGCATTTGCTGAAAATATCGAAAAAGGCCTTCCAGCAACAGACGCTATGAACGTGGATTTAGCAAAACAACTCCACCAACACATGTGCGCCTACGCGTTCGACTGCCCCATCGACGTCTTCTCAAGCATCGGATTTGGCTACGCTCAAAACGAAGAATTCAGAACGAACTTGGATAAATACGGAAAAGGCGTTGGGCAATATGCTTGCGACGCGATTCAAGCCTACGTTGCACAGGAGAGAAAATAAAAGAACTCCCTCCTAAACAAATACCAATCCATAAAAATAAGCAGTCAATGACTGCTTATTTTTATATCATTAAACTTCTTATTCTCTCATTTTTTTTAAGTCACTATGCTATAATACCAATTGAGAGCGACTATTTTTTACAAACATAATTTACTTTTAGAAGTTTAAGGAAGATGATAAATGAATTATCACGTAAAATTTAACGATATTACCTCCATGCATGGACAAACGAATCAAACCATCCAACAATGGGGAGAATCATTAAAAAATCTACAAGAGT
>NZ_CALHIF010000041.1 GCF_938030755.1 uncultured Granulicatella sp.
TGAAAGTCGATCAATGGGTAAGATTCATTATTCGGTATGGTTTCATCCTTTTCTCTTTGTTTGAATGGAGCCAATTGCCAGGGATGAGTGCTCATCAAATCGTGTTCTTTACGGCCTTTATCGCGGTCGTTCAGATTGGTTATTATTGGTTAAAATATCAATGGTATATTTTAGTAGAAGGAATTGCAGTGGCACTTCTTTGTTTTTATTTCCAAACAGTTTTTTCGGGACTCATCCTACTCCTCTGCTTTGAAATTAGCCTACGCTTCTCTTTTAAGAACGCGGTAGTGATGCAGGTGCTTCTGGGGCTAATCATTATCATCCCAGCCATGCAGCAGTTCGATACGCTTAAAGCGATTATGACCGTCTTCTTTATTCTTTTCTTCTTGTATGGAAATTATATTTTAGAAGAAAGAAGAGCACTGCAAGAGGAATTAGATGAAGTGTATCAAAAACTAAGTGAGCAACGGTACGATTTACAACAAGCACAATATAAAATGGGGACAATGAAGGAAATCTTCACACTACAAGAGCGGAATCGGATTTCGCGGGAAATTCATGACTCTGTCGGACATAGTTTATCGACCATCATTATTCAACTAGGTGCGATTAGTCAATTAGCGAAGATGGAAAATTCTCCGATTCAAGAAATGAGTGAAGGATTACGCGAATTTGCGACGCAAGGACTACAAGAGGTTCGTAAAATTGTCCATGATTTGAAACCGGAGCAAATGGATAGGAAGCAATTGGATATTGCACTGGAAGAATTCTTCCATGAAGTTCAAGTGAATTCAGGGCTTGAAATACAGTTCAGAAAAAATGATCCTACATTTGCACTTAACAGTGAAGCGGAACTGAGTGTTTTTCGTGGAGTCCAAGAAGCGATTACGAATGCTATGAGACACGGAAACGCAACAAAAATCACCGTACTTTTGATGTATAATCAAGCGCAATTAGTGGTCACGATTAAGGACAATGGACAAGGCGCAACTAGCGAAGAGCTTGTTCCAAAGGGTGGATTAAAATCCCTACAAGAGAGACTTCGACGTGAGGGCGGAGTTGTAGAGATGAACCCTTCCAGCCAAGGAGTGACCATTCAATTCATTATTCCAAACCCGAATCAGGGGTAGAAACGAGGAAACTAATGACGAAACCAATTCGATTAATTATTGCAGATGATGAGATGCTAATTCGGACAGGATTAAAAATCATGCTCGAAGCCAGTGGGAATGTAGAAGTGCTAGCCCTTGCAGAAAACGGGAGAGCAGCTTTTGAAGCTTGTACCATTCACCGGCCAGATGTCGTGTTGATGGATATTCGAATGCCTGAAAGTAACGGAATCGAAGGTACAAAGCTGATTAAAGAAGCCTTTCCAGAAGTGAAAGTGTTAATTGTGACGACTTTCCAAGATACTGAATATGTTGTCGAAGCTGTTCAAAATGGGGCTTCTGGATATTTGTTAAAAGATAGTAGTCCAGATGCCATTCTTGACGGTATTAAAGTAGCCCTTTCTGGAAAAGTCGTGATGGACACAGTGATTTCTGAAGCACTCTTAACAAACACCTCT
>NZ_CALHIF010000042.1 GCF_938030755.1 uncultured Granulicatella sp.
GCAGATGTTAGATTTGATCTCTTTTAGTGATTATGATGAACTATGGATCGTTGGTGATGTTTGCGACCGTGGTCCAAAGTCGATGGAGTTACTTCAAAAGATTATCTCCAGCAAGAATATGCATCTCATCATGGGCAATCACGATGTATGGCTATTAAAATATGCTCAATACATGATTGACTGTAAACGAGATTTTCGTGCACAACGTGCAGATGATGATTACCTAAGATGGACATTACGTAATGGAGGACTCATCACTTCTGATCAATTCATGGATTTAGATTATCATGAATGTTATGACATCAAACTCTATCTTGAAAACTGTCCGTACTATAAGGAATTAACCGTTCACGGCAAAAAATTCCTATTCATTCACGCAGGTCTTAGCGAAGAGTATATGAAACCTACAACTATCGTCGCCTCTGTACCACATCATATCCTCGTATGGGAGAAGATAGGATTGGATGCAAATCCCTTCAACGATACAACGATGATTGTTGGTCACACACCAACCTTTCGTTATGGCGATGAATACCGAGGAAAAATTGCTATAGGTAAGAATAAACAAATCTATCACATCGATTGTGGATGTGTATTTGGTAAATCATTAGGTTGTTTACGTTTAGATGACTTAAAAGAATTCTATGTTCCAAGTTTACAGCCAGACCGCACTTAAATACTTTATCATATATTAAAAAAACGCTGCATAAGTTGATTCGCTTATACAGTGTTTTTTTATATTACATTACTTTGAAATTGTGTTCTTAATCAGTTCTACAACTTCTGCTTCTGTAGAGGAAGCGACAGCCTTATCAGCTAGTTCCTTCATCTCTGCATAGCTTAAGGAGTTGATAATCTTACGTGCTGGTAAGATAGATGTTGCGCTCATTGAGAACTCATCTAATCCAAGACCTACTAATAGAGGCACAGCTGTTTGATCTCCAGCCATTTCCCCACACATTCCAGCCCATTTGCCTTCTTTGTGTGCTGAATCAATTACGTGTTTGATTAACGTTAAAATTGATGGGTTATATGGTTGGTATAGGTATGAAACGCGTTCGTTCATACGGTCAGCAGCCATTGTGTATTGGATTAAGTCGTTAGTTCCGATACTGAAGAAGTCCACTTCTTTAGCAAATTGGTGAGCTAAAACTGCCGCTGCAGGAATTTCAATCATGATACCAACTTGGATATCGTCGCTGACTGCAACACCTTCTGCGATTAATTTCGCTTTTTCTTCTTCTAATAACGCTTTAGCGCCACGGAAATCATTTAATGTCGCAATCATTGGGAACATGATACGTAATTTACCGTATACAGAAGCACGTAATAGCGCACGTAATTGTGTACGGAACATTGCAGGTTCGTTTAATGAAATACGAATTGCACGATATCCTAAGAATGGGTTCATTTCGTGTGGTAATGGTAAGTATGGTAACTCTTTATCCCCACCGATATCCATTGTACGAACGACAACAGGTTTTCCATTCATTCCTTCTAAAACAGCCTTGTAAGCTTCAAATTGATCTTCTTCTGTTGGCATTTCGTGAGAATCCATATATAAGAATTCTGTACGGTATAAACCAACACCTTCTGCACCATTGTTTACAACACCTTCTAGGTCTTTTGGTGTACCAATGTTGGCAGCCAATTCAACTTGATGGCCATCTTTCGTGTAAGTTTTTGAGTCTTTTAATTTTTCCCATTCAGCTTGTTGAGCCGCAAATGCTTCCGCTTTAGCGCGGTATTCAGCAATCACTTCTTCAGATGGGTTAAGGAATACATCCCCTGCTAATCCATCAACGATAATGATATCTCCGTCTTTAGCAATTGAAGTCACTTCTTTAGTACCAACGATCGCTGGAATTTCTAAAGAACGCGCCATAATCGCTGAGTGAGAAGTACGTCCACCAATATCAGTAACGAAAGCTTTTACGTATTGGCGATTTAATTGAGCTGTATCACTCGGTGTTAAATCGGCAGCCACGATAATCACTTCATCTTTGATCGTTGCTGGGCTAGGAATTTTAACGCCTAATAAATGACCTAAGATACGTTTAGATACGTCACGAATGTCCGCAGCACGTTCTTGCATATAAGGGTTATCTTCCATTTCTGCAAAAATAGAAATAAACATATCTGTTACTTCTTTTAATGCAGATTCCGCATTCACTTTGTTAGATGTAATGCTATCTTTTACTTGTCCAATTAATTCTGGATCGCTTAAAACCATTAAGTGAGCATCGAAAACTTGCGCTTCTTCTTCACCTAAGTTTTTCAAAGCAGTCTCTTTGATTAATTCGACATCTTTAATTGACGCTGCTAATGCATCATCCAAGCGTGAAACTTCTTTTTCTGAATCTTCAACAGTTACTTTTGTGACTGTTAAATCTGGTTCAGTCAAAGTATATACTTTGGCAATTGCAATGCCATCACTAGCAGCAATCCCTTGTAATGTTGGTTTCATATTATTCAGCTAATCCTTCTTTTTTCATTGTTTCGTCAATTCCTGCTAATGCTTCTGCTTCGTCAGCACCTTCAGCAGTGATCACTACGTCAGCACCTTGGCCAACACCTAATGACATAACGCCCATGATTGATTTTAAGTTAACAGATTTTCCTTTGTATTCTAATTGGATATCTGAACTATATTTGCTTGCTGTTTGAACTAATAAAGTTGCTGGGCGAGCGTGGATCCCTGTTTCTGCGATTACATGATATTCTTTCTTTTCCATATTGAAAGTCTCCTTTGAAAGTAAATTTTGTTTTAAGAAATGTACATTCGAGAGCATGTAGTCCTCAAAAATACAACCCTTTCATTTAATAAGGTTACCATTTTTTTTCGATTTTAACAACTATTTCAATATATTTTTTAAAAGCACTTTCATCTTACTGAGAGCAAGCTATTTATCCTTTTTCAAGAAAATTAAATTTTCAAAAAAAGAGAGATGAAATAATATTAAAAACGCTGTATAATAATATTAATATTCGACATAAATAAAGGAGGCTGTGTCTGAAATGAAACTTATCGATATTACTAATTCCCACTCTCAACTTGTCAATGAACAGTTAGCTAACACGGATGCTTTCTATATCAAAGTATACTCTCTTGGCCAAACAACTGTTTTCTATGCTGACGCTTCCACTCACCGTGATATTGTTATCTTAAATAAAAAAAGACGCATCAAAGATATTGAAATTGAATTTGTCGTTCATCGTTTGTTCCATATGGAACCTGATGGCCTTGATATTATCCATGCAGATAACTTTGTTGAAATTAGTATTCCAGTGGAGAAAAAACGGCCCTCTTTTAATTAAAGAAAGCAATTAAAACTACTAATGAAGCAACTTCATGAGCAGTACTCTTTATATATACAACAAAAAAAGACCATATATGGTCTTTTTTTGTTGTATTAGATTCCAACCATGTCTAAATAGAGGCGATGTGAATAACTATCTGTCATCCCTGATATAAAGTCTGTTGCTAAAAGAAGACGTAAGTATAATTTTTCTACTTCACTCTTTCCTTTAGCAAAATAATGATACGAGCGTTTCTGACTTTCAGAAATGATACCAATCTTTTTCAATTCTACATAATCTAATTGACGATTCGTGTCATATGCTACTAAAGAAGGCACAAAACTATCTAATAAATAGGTTAACGTCGTATAGCCTGCAATTTCTAAACGGAGGATTCCTTTATTGTCATAAATTCTTTCTTCAGATAGTTTGCGAAGAATCACATATAAATCTTCTGCCCAAGAATTTTTGAACAAATCTTGGTTAAATACCCCTGCCATAATTTCATCATAATGATTTACAAAATTATGACGGGCTCCATCAATTAATTTATCGCGCAAATCCACAAAGAAGCGATTCACACTAAAGACCTCTTCGTCAATAGTTGTCAATAATTCGCGAGTATGTACTGAGTGAGGCGATTGATAGGCATCATTACTTAAATTCTCTAGCAAGAACTCTCGCACATCTCTAAAAGAGATCACGCCTTTTCCAATTGCATCTTCCATATCAGCTACTAAATAAGCAATATCGTCGGCTGCTTCCAAAATATAGGTCAGTGGATGTCGATTAGTGCCAGTCCCCGTAATTTTTGTCACTGTTTTAAACGCTTCTTCTTCTGAATAGAAATATCCCACTTTCTTAGAAGTTATTTCCTTTGTTTTTTTATGAGAAGAGGGGTAAGTATATTTTAAAATAGTATTTAAAGTAGCCACTGTTAAATCCAAACCTTCAAATTTCCCTTTGAAATCATGAAGTTTCGAAACAATGCGTAGGGATTGAGCATTCCCTTCAAATCGGTAAAAATCATTTACATACGGACTTGATAAAAACTCATCCGCAACATCGCTTCTTTCTCTCAAAATATTTGGAAGATTTTTCTTAAACCATTGGCGGATAATATCTTCTCCAAAATGTCCATACGGAGGGTTGCCTAAATCATGAACTAAACTCGCACATTCAACAATTTTCAAGACATCTTCTTGTCTATCAATCATTTCTTCGCGACTCGCATCCGGTTGTTTTTTAACTTCTTCCTGTAATAGAATCACTATTTCTTTAGCAAGAGACCTCGCCACCATAGCAACTTCCAATGAGTGGGTCAGTCTCGTGTGGATAAAATCAAGCCTTTCCAGCGGAAAAACCTGCGTTTTATCTTGCAAGCGTCTAAAAGCAGGACTCGTTACAATTCGTTTGTAATCATCATCAAATTCATTACGATGAGTCGCTTTTTTTCCAGAAATCCGTTTTGTTGATAGTAATTTAGACCATTCCATACATCATACCCCTTCCATTACCTTTTATCATTATACCAAAAGTTCGTCTACCTTTGGAATCTTGCGTATTTGATGGATATAAACAGTAATACAAATGATAAAGGAGATAAAGTCGGAAATTGGACCTGCGAAAATTAATCCATCTACTCCAAAACTTGTTGCAAGAATAATCATCACTGGAAGCAAGATAAACATTTGTCGTGTTAAAGAAAGAATCGCTCCTAGTTTTGCTTTCCCAATTGCTGGGAAGAAGGTCGTCACAATAATTGTTATTCCATTAATAAACGCAAAGAATAAGAATGCTCTTGCATATCTGACTCCAAATTCATAATAAAGAGCATCCCCACTTCCAAACATTTGAATGAGTTGTAGCGGAAAGGCTTCGAATAGAATCCATAAAATCGTCGATAAAATAACGGTTACTTTCAGTAGTAAGTTCATCATTTCATGCACACGCGAATATTTCTTCGCACCATAGTTAAATCCTAAAATCGGCTGCGCTCCTTGATTTAACCCAATTACAACTGCAATGAAAATAACGAAAATTTTACTTACAACACCCCCGACTGCAATCGGAATATCACTACCGTAAACCGATTGTGCACCATACGTACGAAGTAAGTTGTTCGATGTGATTTGAACGATGGTCGCGGAAATTTGGAAGATGAACGAGGTTAACCCAAGAGATGCAATGACTTTTACATCTTCACATGATAATTTAAAATCGCCCTTCTCAAAATGAACCGATCTAAACCGTGGAATGTACGCTACTAATACAAGGGTAGAAACGATTTGACTGATTACCGTTGCCCAAGCAGCTCCAGCAATCCCCATATTAAATCCAAAAATATATAACGGATCTAACACTGTATTTAGCAAAGCTC
>NZ_CALHIF010000043.1 GCF_938030755.1 uncultured Granulicatella sp.
ATCTCATCTTTCTTATAAATCTCTTTACGGTAATGCATGTATGAGCTTGGAATCAATTGAGCCATTGGCATTGTAACAGAAAGTGAGCCCTTCTCATCTTCTGATGCATGAGAAAACAAATAAGGCTCATCTGTTTCTACTGAATACACTACATAAACATCATCTAATAAAAATAGTTTTTCTCGAATCAGTTTATACAATTCTCGTCTTTTATAATTTAATAGTACCTGTTTGGCTTCAAATCGTTTAGCCTCTTCAGCATGCACTCTATAATATAATTGCCAAATCTCCGAAATATCTGAAGCAGTTAATTTTTCACAATCCTCTTTAGTAAGTTTGCCCTCTTGTTCATTCACAAAAGCGATTCCCAGCGCAGCAATATAAGCATTATATCGTTGTTCATCCGGAGCATTTTCCGAATGCAACACTCGCCCCTTATAAATACCAAGTTTAGCCCCATCTTGGACTCTTACCATCACCATTGTGTCTGAAGCTTCTTGTACCTTACCTTCAGGAACCTCAAGTGATAAAACGGTTGTTTTCACAGGCGTTTCCGTTACACAACTCATGTTCGTTACAACAATTTCATCCCCTACTTTGATAGTTCCTTTAACAAAGCCCACTACCATTAAGTCTGAGGGATTGTCATTTCCCTTAAAAAAATTAACAACACCAAGAGTAAAACTCGGATCCTGTTCCTTCTTTACAAATAAAAAATCGAATAATCCCATTCATTTTCCTCCCGTTGCTAATCGCTGATACTTCAATTATAACATAGCTCATTTCGCGAATACAGAGACAAAAAATAAGGACCCACCCTGTGAGTCCTTATGCTTTGTGATTCTTTTTAGTTGGCATCTTTAATTTTATTAAAGATACTTTCCGTAATATAGGCTCCTGCTTCTTCTTTGCCTGTTCCATTGATAATAACATCATGAAGACTCAAGTTGCCGTCCAATTGTTGGATCAATCCTTGCCATTCTTCTCCAAATTCTTTACGAAGTCTCTTCCAATCTGTAAAGAATAGAAGTGCCTTCTCTTTTTCTTTTCCATCTTGCATGGCTAAGTCAAATGTGAATCCTTCTTTAAAGGTGGTATTGCCATTTTCATCCACCTTTGGCAATTCCCCATGTCCTCTCATCGGAACAATAAAGCGCGCTGTTTTCAACGCTTCAGCTAGATGGTGGAAATACATATTGAATAGAATTTCGCGGTCTGGCGTATCTGGTTTGCCTAATTGTCCAAGGAGATGTAACCAGCGGACCACATCTGGATTCGTTACAGGAATATCGATTTCTCTCGTCCCTTCGTAGTTCGGAAACTCGATCAACCCTTCCGCAGCAATCGCCGTTTCTTCTGCCACAAATTGAATTCCTCGAGCTCCATCTAATAAAATAACTTCGCTTAAGAAATTACGGATACCGTCTTTATTCGGTCCATTTTCAATGCGACGTAATTCAAACTCGTCATTATCTTCAAATTTTTCTTTGAGATTTTCTTTATAAGCCGCTGGAATTAAGCGTACTAATGGCGCAGTTGTATAGTAGCTGCCATCTTCTTTTTTCATTGTCTTTGTGAATAAATACGGCTCACCAGTTGAGACAGAATAAACTGCATAAATTTCATCCACTAAGAATAATTTATCACGGGTAATCGTTACTAATTTGTGGATTTTTTCCATATTTTCAGAACGTCTTTCCTCCGTGTCTTCTGCGGCATTAATATTGCAATACCATAAGAAAAGACGCCAAATTTCAGCTACATCCGTTACGGATAAGTACACACGGTCAATATCTGAAATCTCGCCATTTTGAACGCCTACAAAGGATTCGCCGATAGCGTTAATATAGGTTCCGTAAAGTTCATTTTCACTAGTCCCTTCTGAATGCACGACTGAACCTTTATAGAGACCATATTGAGCACCATTTTCAATCCATGCTGCAATTTTTTTATTAGAAGCTTCCATCACGCGACCATGATGGCCATCTTCTAATGCATATACAGCAGATTTTACAGGTTTGTCAGTGTCACTTCCCAATTTTGTAATAATGACCTCATCCCCAACTTTAATCGTTCCTGTGACATACCCTGTAACAACTAAGTCAGGAGAATCCTTCCCTGCGCTAAATACATTTTCTACCCCAAGTACAAAACCTTTCTTAGCGTCCTCAGAAGTTTGGCCCCCTTCAGCTGATTCGGCAGTTTCTTCTGCTTTTACCGCTTCCTCTTTCACTTCTGCTTTTACTGGTTCTTCCTTTTTAATTTCTTCATGTTTTACTTCTTCTTGAACCACTGCTTCTTTCTTTGGTTCTTCTTTTTTACGAGAAAAAAAATCTTTAAATCCCATTGTAAAACCTCCTAATGGTTAATAGTTTTATTATAGCACATTTCATTCATTCTTTACGGCTTTTTCACGACGGCGATGATGTAATGGACGGTTACCGTAGCAAGTGGATGTTCATTACTATAGGCTTTGTCTTCTGGAGTGGCACCCCAGTATAAAGGCGTCATCTCTAGTAAATGGTGATAGGTCGCATCCGTTAAATTCACCGTGTATCGTACCTCTTCAAACGTCACTTGAGGACATTCAGACTGCACGCGTTCTAGAATATCCGCATTCGAATACGTTTGTTTTTCAGGATTGGAACGGTAGAGCTGTTGGCGAAGCTGGGCCAAATAATCGTTGCCTGGAATCACTTTAATAAGCGAGCCTCCTGGAGCCAATACGCGCATAAATTCTTGATAGTTTGACGGCGTTAAAATATTTAGAAGCGTCCCGCAAGATTCATCCGCAAATGGCAGATTCGCCAAGTCCCCTAAGAAGAAAAGCGCTTGGTTTCCAAAATGAACCGATGCTTGATGAATACCTTCTTTAGCGATATCCATTCCGCATAAAGGTGCCTGTACATACTTAGAGATCCACGATAAATGACTGCCTTCCCCACATCCAATATCAACAATAAACTTCTCTTCATTCCCCGAAAGATGCGGTAAGATTGCCTCTAATAAAGGCTCAAAGAATCCACTCTGCGCGAGTTCATAACGGTGCTGGAAAAGTGTTGCATCATAATCCGTATTCGCGTTTTGCTTCATCAGATGTAAGGTGCCTTTTTTCGAAATATTAAATCGGTGCCCCTTCTTGCAAACCACACTATGATTTTCGGAAGAAACCATCGCATCATGGCAATAAGGACATCGAAATGCTTGTAAATATTGGTTCATAAATTGCTCGGCCCAATCGATTTTCTTAATGGCCGCAGTTGGTGTTTCCTGTTTTGTCATTCGACACACTCTTTCTAATTTTCTCCATTTCAGTATAGCACATTCCGTTACCCCCTGCTGTAATCGTGAAACAAGATAAAACAGTCTGTTTTGAGTTTTTTCAGGAGAGTGCTACAATTAATTTACGAAATGAAAACGAAAAAATCTGAGGAGAGGGAGAAATTAAATGTCACAAAAAATTCCAGTTACTATCGTCAGCGGCTTCCTTGGCGCTGGGAAAACGACTTTAATCAACAAAGTTCTAAAAGAAAAACACGGCGAACATATCGCTGTTGTCATTAACGAATTCGGCGAAATCGGTGTAGACCATCAATTCGTGCTTGACGTTGAAGAAGAAATCTATCAAATGGATAACGGCTGCCTCTGCTGTACGCTTCGTACAGACATTGCCGATATGTTGAAATCGATCTTAATGGTCAAAGAACAAAACGGTATTCGCGTGGATCGCGTATTGTTTGAAACAACAGGTCTTGCGGATCCTGCTCCAATCGCACAAACCTTTATTAACGTACCCTTCTTAAACGAGCACTTTATCCTAGATGCAGTATTAACGGTTGTGGATGCTAAAAACTTCCTATACCAAACAACGCATCAACCTGAACCAGCAAAACAAGTTGGGTTCGCAGATAAGATTTTCATGTCAAAACATAGCTTAGTAGACGAAACGATTTACGCTAAAGTGGTAAATGAAGTTCGTAGCATCAATGCCTTTGCGGAAATCCAAGACCTTGACGCACGTCCTGTTCATATGAGTGACATGTTCGGACTAGAATTATTCTACGCATCTGAGAAGAAAATTTTAGAAATGCAAGAACACGCCGAAGAAGAATATTGCGAAGAATGTGGCCATACACATGCTCACGGTGACCACGATCACGAGCATCACCATCACGACCATGAACATGATCATGATCACGAACAACATCATCACCATAGTCATAGCCACCATAGCGGTATTAACTCATTCGTTATCGAGACTGAAAAACCATTAGTCCTCGCAAACATTAACGAATGGTTGAACGAGCTTGTCTATATTTACGGACCAGAATTATACCGCTACAAAGGAATCTTGAACGTGGAAGGATTAGATTACCAAATCATCTTCCAAGGAGTTCAAATGAGCTTTGATATCTCTAGAGGTCGCGATTGGAAAGATACGAAACGCGGCTCAACATTGGTCTTCATCGGAAAGAACCTTCCAGAAAACCAATTACGCGAAAGCTTTATTAAATGTACTGAAAAATAAATCAAACGAAAAGGCCGTCCTGCTTGGACGACCTTTTCCTTTTAATAGAATATTCTACGATAAACCACCCGTCAAAGAATCCCATTATAATCACCTTGTATCATACACAAAAAAGGCCAAGACTCCTCTTAACCTTCTTCGTTTACCGTTTTATTTTCCAAGTTCATCTAATAGTTCTTGGTGTTTTTGGCGCCAATCTACCTTCTCTTCTTCGGTAATTTCACGAAGAACGCGGCATGGATTGCCAACCACAATCACATTACTTGGAATGTCTTTTGTCACCACAGAGCCAGACCCGATGACCGTATTATCGCCAATCGTCACTCCTGGATTCACCGTCACATTGGCCCCAAGCCATACACTATTGCCAATCGTAATCGGCATGCCAAATTCAGGACCCGCATTGCGCGTTTTTGCATCGGTTGGATGTCCTGGCGTCACAAGCGATACATGCGGACCGAACATGCAGTTGTCCCCAATCGTAATCGGTGCTACATCTAATAATGTACAGTCAAAATTCGCATAGAAGCCTTCCCCAATCGTTGTATGCACTCCGTAGTCCACATAGACGGGTTGCTCCATGTAAATCTTCTCGCCTGTTTTTCCAAATAACTGTTTTAATAACGTGCGTCTTCCTTCGAAATCATCGAAGTCCAAACGATTGTATTGTTGCGCTAGTTTTTTTCCTTTAATTGATAAATCTCTTAGCCCTTCTGTGAGAGACGGAATATATAAGTCTCCTGTGAGCATGCGTTCTTTCATGGTTTTCATTCTGTCTCCGCCGTTTCTGCATACGTCTTTGCTTGAACGATTCGCTTTTCAAGTTCTAACAAGTCAATAAAGCGTGCTTGGCGCGCGAATTCTTTCTCCCCAACCATCAAGAGAACGGCCGGTACAGTTAACACTTCATAGCGGCTGGCCACTTCTGGATGAAGCGTGGCATCAATTTCTTCTACTGGAATCTTATACTCTTTGGCAAGTTCCTTTACTCGTGGTTTAATCGCATGACACACCCCACATGTTGGCATGGATATATATATGATTTTTACAGTTTCCATTTTCTCACCTCACTTCTATCATACCCGATAGCTCAAGAATTCTTGCAAACTTTGCTCATGAGCCTTTTTTAGTAGAAAACACTTAACAAACCGCGTCTTGATTGTGTATAATGGAGGAGTTAAGTTCAGATGAAAATCAGAAAGTGAGTGAAACAATGGGACGTAAATGGGCAAATATTGTCGAAAAGAAAACAAAATTAGATGCAAATAACAGTAAAATCTACGCTAAATTCGGGATTGAAATCTATGTAGCTGCAAAACAAGGGGAACCCGATCCTCATTCCAACCAAAAATTAAAATTCGTTATTGACCGTGCGAAAACTTATAATGTACCACGTCATATCATCGAACGTGCGATTGAAAAAGCAAAAGGTGGCGGCGATGGCGACTACCAAGAACTCCGTTACGAAGGTTTCGGACCAAACGGCTCTATGATTATCGTAGATGCCTTAACAAATAACGTAAACCGTACAGCAGCTGACGTACGTGCCGCTTACAGCAAAAACGGCGGGAACATGGGTGCGCCAGGTTCTGTAACTTACTTATTTGATCACACAGCAATCTTCGGTATCGCAAACAAAGATGCTGATGAATTATTAGAACAATTAATGGAAGCAGAAGTGGATGTACGTGACGTTGTCCAAGAAGACGACCAAGCGATTGTTTACGCTGAACCAAACGACTTCCACACAGTTCGTAAAGCGCTAGAAGACTTAGGAATTACAGAATTCACAGTAAGTGATATCGAAATGATTCCTCAATCAGAAGTGACACTTGAAGGCGATGACTTACGTTTATTCGAACGTATGATTAACGCTCTTGAAGACAACGAAGACGTTCAAAAAGTGTACCACAACGTAAACTTAGAAGACTAATAGTAGAAAAAGCAAAATGTAACATTGATATGCCTCCTCTAAAGTAGACACTAAAAAAGTAAACTACTTTAGAGGAGGCATATCACATATAAGTTATATTTTGCTTTTTTGCTTCCGTTCAATTTGAGAACCAAGTCTCATCAGATATTTAATCTTGCAGGTCTCCTCACTCAGGAAGCACCTCATTAACTTTTCAGCAAAACGGACAAAACAGGACACGAAAAGCTCCATGGATTCTATAGTAGGAACAATAGCGTGTGCATTCAATGTGAATTACTGCCGCTTGGGAATTTATTTCCTAGCGGCAGTTTGAAGCTTGAAAGGAATTGAGACGTAAGGCTCAATCCGGTGCGGCTATTGTCACTACTATGAAGATATCCATAGGAGCTTATAGTGTCCTGTTTTTTGTCCGTCCTATTTATTTTGCACATACTGCTCTAGTCGGTAGCTTCCTGCTGTGAGGAAGACACCTGCCATCGCAAGAATAACCCAGACTGCTGGGAAGATGGTTTGAAGGTCAATCGCCTTGTACAACCAGTAAATTGGGCTGATATAAGATACGATACTGAACCAACTTCCTCCTATCAAATCTCCAAGCGCCGCTGGCATCCCAAATCCCGCCATTATCACTACAAACAAAATTCCAAATGTCGTTGCATGTCCTGGCATTTTGAAAATTCTAAAGAAAAATAAGTTTAGGCAGAGACTGTAAATAATCGTTACAGCTAATAGACTCGTGAACACACCCCAGTTTATTTCTGGAACCAAACCAGAAAGGTGCATTAATGCCATGAGTGCCATATTTGCGGCAAAGATAAAGACAAAGTATGCCAATAAGAACGAGAGCATGATTTCCATATTCGAACGTGGAGATACAACCGAGCGTTTCAATACATAACTCTTCTTAAAGTTAATCCAGTCGGAAGAAATCACTGCCGCATTCATGATGACATAAAGCAGAAGCATGAGCATTACGACTCCGGTTGCTACACTCGTCTTCGTTTCTTCGCTGACCACCACCATTTGATTGTCACCCACAGGTAAAATCTCTTCTTTCGTCAATACACCTACTGCTTGCAGTTTTGCATTCAGCATGACTTCTTTTAGCACCTTCGTCAATTGCGCATCGAGAAGAAAATCTCTTGTCCCACGTTGCGTATTCAAGATGCGAATCGTAGGCACTTGGCCTTCTTTCGCCTTTTGTAAATAATTGGCTGGCACTTGGTAAATAACGTTCATTTCTCCTTTTTTCAAGGCCTCTTTGGCGCTATCTAAGTCGAAATACACATTTTCTTCTCGAATATACGGCGCGATCAATTCTTGGTATTCATCATTTCCCTCTTCAAACACAAAGGCAACCGTTTTTGCGACTGTACTTGGTACTGTGGTATCCGCTGTTCCTTGTGATGCAATCATGATTCCATTGACTAAAGCTGGCATCCCAATCATCATAAAGAGAATCATCGGCATCTTCAATAATCGTTTCAAATGAAAGATTGTCATTCTGATAAGATTCATTGACGTGCCTCCTTTCTCTTCAATGACCAGTTAAAGACTAGCCCTAGGATTAAAATAATAGGGGAAGCAACGGTCACCATCCCTCTCATCGATACCCCATTCATTATCTCGACAAATGGTGTATACACAAATTTTTGAAGTGGATTTCCGCTGAGGAAACTAAAGGTTGAACTGATACGGTCGAGCGGAATTACCCCTGATAAGAACAAATAGATTAAGTTCATAGAAGTCGAAAATGCTGGTAAATTCTTCTCGGTCACGAAATTGCCGATTAAATTTCCAAGTACATTAAAGACTAAACTATAGAAAACGACAAGAGCAATAATGCTACCGAAGTTTCCTCCAAAAGTCGTTGGATCCAGAATCTTCCATAGGCCAATATACACGAATGACAATAGAGTCGTCATTATCATATTCACGGCTAAATCGAGTCTGTCCTTTTCGCAGATGCTAAACGGTAATACGTCCAAGCGTTTACGAAGACCTTTAAGTTCCTTTTGTACTCCAAAACGCATCGCAGTTTCAAGGAATATCATAAATAGAAATCCTAAACCTGTAATTGCATAGTGTTGGTTTGCAGTTACTTGTGACTCTGCTTCCACCTGTTCCGTCACAAAAGCCTCTGATGCAATTTCCTGTTGTAAGGATACAAGCATCCCCGCTGCTTGTTCTGGCGTAATCGATGCATTTTGACTTTCCGCGACTTTATTCATCACGGAACTTGCTTCTAACAATTGTGAAGTGATTGTTTGAAAGAGCGTTTGATAGACCGCCAATGACGTATTCGATGTTCTTCCTAATTTTTCAAGGACAATCGGCGTCGTTTGTGAACGTGTTTGAATCGATTCTGTAAAATCCGAAGGAATCGTCGCAATGATTTTGGCATTTTCTTTCACACTTGTCAGCGCAATTTGTTTTTCCTCCGTAAGCTTCTCAAACAACGCAACCACTTGTTCTCCGTAAGCACCTTTATCTTGATTATCGATATAAATCTTCGTTTCAATCGTTAAATCAGATGGATTGAAGGCACCCTTTGTGGAAAACGCCAAGAAAAACATTAACAGAAATGGCATTAAGACCAGCATCAACAGCGCCGGAAAAGACTTCAGAGAGGATATTAAATTGGCTTTAATATAACGAATGTATCTCATAAGTCCTCCTTAATCACGAAGCGTCTTTCCTGTTAATTGTAAGAACGCCTCTTCTAATGTCGTTTCTTTTACGTTGACGGATTTAATCACGAGTTGTGCCTGTTCGACTTGCTCAATCAATTTCATCATCGAGAAAATCGTTTGGTCAATCGTGAGGGTTATGTCTTGGCCATTAACTGTTACAAATTGAATGCCGTTTTCGCTGTTCTTCAATACTTCATCAAATCCAGCAGGCACGCGATCCAATGTGAGGGACACCGTTTGTGTATGCCCCACGAGTTTTTTCACTTCTTCTTTTGTGCCATACGCCACTTCTTCTCCTAAATCGAGAATGAAGACGCGTTTACACAAGGTTTCGATTTCCTCCATATAATGCGAAGTATAAAGAATCGTTGTCCCTTGTTCGGCAAGAGATTGAATATAGTCGAAGATATGTTGACGCGACTGCGCATCAACCCCAACAGTTGGTTCATCCAAAATCAAAATCGAAGGGTTATGCAACATCGCAACGGCAATATTCAAGCGACGTTTCATCCCGCCAGAGTAGTTTTTCACTTTTTCTTTCTTCTTATCGGTAAGACTGGCCACTTCTAATAACTTCTCAATTTGGCTCTTTAACTCTTGTCCCGCTAAGCCATAGAGTCCTCCGAAGTATTCTAAGTTATCAAATGCATTCAATTCCTCAAGAAGCGCGATATCTTGTGGTACTAAGCCTAATTGTTTTCGAATTTCTACTTTGTCGGTTTTAATCGACTTTCCGTTAATGAAAATCTCACCGCTATCCATCGATTGAATCCCTGTCAGAATATCAATCAATGTACTTTTCCCTGCTCCATTTGGACCAAGTAATCCGAATAGTTCCCCTTCCATAATTTCAAAGGAAACATTTTGTAGGACTTTATGTCGTCCGTAAGATTTAGTTACGTCTTTAATTTCAATCATATGTACACCTCTTTATCGAATAAATGAAAGAATGGCTGTTAATAAACAAAGAACAATCGCTACAATGGCTTCCTCTTTTAAATCTTTCGGAGTCTTCTTGGATTCGTTCATTTGTTTACCCTCCTACTTGTTTGTACCCTTATCATAGCAAACATCCATCGGAGTCTATAGTCCAAAACGTCATCTAGTATCATGACTAAAGTCATGTTTTTACAAAAAATGCCCCGACTCTTTCAGATGTGATACTCCTTAGCGTTTTGTCTGAAAGAATCGGAGCAGTGATACTCATTTTTTTAGTTTATTTTCGTACGCAAAAATTACAAGCTGCGTGCGGTCGCGAAGTTCTAATTTCGAAAGAATCGTACTAATATTATTTTTCACGGTCCCTTCTGAGAGGAAGAGCGTTTGGGCGATTTCCTTATTGCTTAAGCCTTGCGCCACTTGCTGGATGAGTTCCACCTCACGCGGTGTGAGTCCCCATTTCTCCGCATCAAAGGTCGCAGGCTTCTCAACAGTCGTATTCGTCAGTAATGCCTCTGAAATCACCGTATCCATCACGACTTTTCCAGAAAGAGCTACTTTAATCCCATCAAGAATCGCCTCTGGACTGCTGTCTTTTAATAAATACCCCGAAGCGCCATTTTGCACGGCTTCGACGATATATTCGGTATCTTGGAAGGTCGTCACAATCAACACTTTCACCTCCGGAAAGGCCTCTTTAATCAGCTTCGTGCCTTCGATTCCGTTGCTCTCAGGCATGCGAATATCCATCAAGACCACATCTGGTCGGTGCTCCTTGCAGGCTTCAAAGGCCGCGCGTCCACTCTCTGCTAAAGCGAGGACTTCGACATTACCGCTAGCCTCAAGCATGATTTTTAAACCGGTACGGATGAGCATTTCATCGTCGGCAATAATAAGTTTGATTGGGTTTGTCATGGTTCTCCTCGTTTCTATTGTTTTTCTGTATTCGGTAGGATCATTTGCACCGTCACGCCAGGATTTGACGCCTCAATGACAACAGACCCGCCTTCTCCTCTCAGGCGTTCTTGGAGGGATTTAAGTCCGCCTTTTGGAGTTAAATCGCCCGCTCCTGTTCCGTTATCCTTAATCGTTACGACTAATTGCGATGGATTATACATCAATAGCACGGTAATGCGTGTGGCTTGGCCATGTCGCATCGCATTTGTAATCGCCTCTTGCACCCCACGGAAGATGCTGAGTTCCGCCTCACTTGATAGCGTGAACGTTGGCTCATTTTTTCTAAACTGAATATCGATTCCGCTGTTGACTTGTACTTCGTGGAAAAATTCTTCCAGCGCAATATCCAGCTGCTTCCTATCCATTTGTTCTGGTTTCATGTCATGAACGATTTTACGCACTTCTTGCAAGCCCTCAACTGCAAAATCACGCAGTCCTTCGCTCATTTCTTGAATCGACGAGTTTTGTTGCTTGGCCAGTTGTGAAATCGCCCCTAGCTGAATAATAATCGTGGACAGACTGTGGCCCACGGAATCGTGAATCTCACGCGAAATTCGATTTCGTTCTTGCAGCGTGAAGATTTCCTTCATTGTCCCCATTTTATATTGGGCTTGTTGCAAGTCATACCGTTGCTCGCTGAGTTTTTGCTCGGCTTTTTCCAGCTCTTCTTGCAACGCTCTTCGCTCTTCCAAAATATGATTTCCATAAGAGAAGAATAAAAGGAAGAACATGGTCATGACAACTTGAATGCTATCGCCTTTTTGAACGGCTGGAATGATAACGACCGCCCCTAATATGAATTGTAGAATCAATGAATTTCTAAAGGAGAAACGTAAACTCACCTCGAAACAGAGAAGAAGAATCAGGCCTGTAAAAATGGTGTTAAAATACAAACAGAGAAGGACGACCGCGATGCCTTCAATCAGAATATACCACTGATATTTCAATGAATAATAGCCAACTTGCACAAGCGTGATAAAGCCAAAGAAGAAGGCGATGTCTCCTGCGTTCATATTCGGTAGTTGTGACCATTCAAAAAGCGCAAAAAGGATGAAACCATACCGAATAATGAATCTTACCCATTGATCGACTTTCATGATTTCATCCTCCTAAATTACATATTCATTAAAAATAAAAATGCAACAAAATTATTGATAAAGTGCATCGTAATCGATGCAACAATATTATTCTCATAGTAACGATACATTCCTACGATTGGAATTGTTAAAGGAACGTACAGCAAGGCAGACATCCAATTAATGCCACTTCCATCACTAGAAAGGGAATGTAAAAGGATGAATAATACAGCCGAGATGATAGTCAACACATGGATATTCATCGATTTTTTGAAAGACCCAATGATGGCTTCACGAAAGACTAATTCTTCCAAAATAGGTGCCACCACGCAAAGCAATACAAACATCATCACAAGATTGGATTTTGACATCATGGATTCAATTTGCGCTTGATTATCTGAAGTAAATTCCCCTAATAAATTCGACACAATAATCGCGAGTACAATTCGAAGGGCATATCCTATCGCTAAATCACGTATAAAAGGTCGTTTAACAAACTCTTTTGCCGCTTGCGCTATTTTGGTTCTGTAGAGCCAAATTCCAATGACCATCGACAAGACTTGTAATACGACGTACATTTGGGTATCTACCGCATATTTTCCTGAAGATACTTCTATAATAAAGAAACTTGGGAAAAAAATTAAATTCAGAAAATAAACAATCCATAGTAAAACTGCATTCTTTTTCATGATTCACCTCTAGTCATCCGTGAAACGGACTGGTTTTGTATTTTTAATGCTATAGATTTTTTCAATTTGTCCATCTGACCATACGATACCGTGAAGCGCACCTCCAAAAACAGCTCCGCCATCAATCCCGATTTTACCGTCCTGTTGCCATAATTTCATAAAGTTGCCATCTTCGTTCAAGCCACGTAAAGGCGTATGTCCAAAGATAATCGTTTTACCAGTGTTGTTAACTCCTTTATGGAACGGTTCGCGAATCCAGTAAAAATCTTTTGGCTCTGTGTCGTGCCAGTCGTCCAAACGTAAATCTACCCCGGCATGTGCTAAGAGTAAATCTCCTTCATCGATATAGAGTGGACGTTCTCTTAGGAAAGCTATCAGTTCTGGATATTGCGCTTTAATTGCTTCTGCATCTTCGACAGGATTTACCGGCGTATCTTGCGGACGTCCGAGTAAGTCATTAATCGTTGTATCTCCGTTATTTCTTAAGTAATGTGGAAAACGTCCCTCTGGATCATCGATAAACGCAAGAAACATGACTTCATGGTTTCCCATCATATACCAAGCATTTTTTTCTTTGGCATATTTCATCCCTGTAAGGACACTTCGTTTATTGTCGGGACCACGGTCAATCAGGTCTCCCATAAAGACCAGTTGCTGAGTGGTTTCATCCCAGTTTTGAAGCATTTCTTCCATCATGTCAGCCTCACCGTGAATGTCTCCAATAATAAAATACTTTTTCTTCATCTATTCCACCTCAAATAACTATCATACTGTTCATTATAGCAAATAACCCCCTGAATATGAAAGGAGCTTTCCTTTGAAATCAAAGAAAAAGACTAGTAATGAACAATCATTTCTAGTCTTTATAAATTGGCTTGTTTTTTAAGCTACTTGCCGGGATTGAACCGGCGACCTCCACCTTACCAAGGTGACGCTCTACCGACTGAGCTAAAGCAGCATTTTTGGGTAAAAAAAAAGAACTCCGCCAGTAGGACTCGAACCTACGACATCATGATTAACAGTCATGCGCTAC
>NZ_CALHIF010000044.1 GCF_938030755.1 uncultured Granulicatella sp.
CCAGCTTCTTTTGCTTTAGCAGTTAGCCAATCTCCACGTCCGTTTGAAACAGAGTTAGAATAAATTACTAATTCTTGGCTCTTATCAGCTTTTTCTTCTGATTGAGGTGTATCGCTCGAAGAATTTGATGAATTATTTGAACCACCTGAACATGCTGCCAATGTTGTAACCGCAACCCCTGCAGCTAAAAGCGATAATAATTTAGATTTTTTCATATGAAAACTCCTTTATATTTTTAATAATAATTTTTTTTTAAAATTTTTCACAATATGGAACAAATCGTCTCATATCTTCAAATACTGTATAATCAATACGATTTACAGTAATTACAGGAATCTTTTCAAGTAGAACTTTTGTTAATTCCTTTTTCACCTTTGTAAACTCTTCATTTTCTTCTTCAGTTAATGGAACTCGAAGATATCCAATTGAGATATGGAATTGATAGCGATCATGATTAGGGAATCGAACACCTGCTTTTTCTGAAACATACGTTCTAATTTCTTCTAATCGTTTAGCTGATTTTTCATCTGCTGGTTCAACTAAAATGTTTTGATTGCCCATTTCAGTCACACGCATATGAATCTCTTCGTTTAGTAATGGGAAGATTTCTAGTTGCTTAGCAAAGTAATCATGAATTTCTTGTAATGGTGTATCTAGTGGTAGATGACTACTCCAAAATTCAGACTCACGATTTTCGTGACAAAGTAACTCTATTACTGTCATATGAATAGAATCTCTTGGAGTTAATGTAAATTTATCTATAAATGGCAACTCTCTATAACGTGATTGAATGATATCAACAACTTCCATCAAATCTGAATTAGTATAAAGATTTGCAACAACTGTATTCCCTGGGAAATGATTGAATTCCCCGTTCTCTTTGAACTTAATTTTTGTTAAGTTTTTCATAAAAAGACCTTCTTTTTTATTTTTGACATCGGTGTCATTCATGTTTACATTATACAATGTAAACGATTACTTTGTCAAGCGCTTTCATAATTTTTTTTTGATTTTTTTTATATATACATATCACAAGACTATTGTGCTTTATTATTTATTGTATCCATTAGGATTTTTGGATTGCCAATTCCATGTATCTCTACACATGTCTTCAACCGTTTTCGTAGTCTTCCAATTTAACTCCTTATACGCTTTGTCTGCATTTGCATAACAAGTCGCAACGTCTCCTGATCGTCTTGGAACAATTTTATAAGGAATTGGAACCTTATTGACACTTTCAAATGTATTTACAAGTTGTAATACACTAGTTCCCTCTCCTGAGCCCAGGTTATAAATATAAACATCTGTTTTTTCGGATACTTTTTCTAAAGCTTTTATATGCCCTATCGCTAAATCCACTACATGGATATAATCGCGAACACCAGTACCATCTACCGTATCATAATCATCTCCAAAAACACTTAGCTCTGATCGCTTGCCTACAGCTACTTGTGCAATAAAAGGCATCAAGTTGTTGGGAATTCCAGAGGGGTCTTCACCAATAAGCCCAGACTCATGAGCCCCAATCGGATTAAAATAACGAAGCAATGCAATACTCCACTCTGAATCTGCTACATGAACATCTTTTAAAATTTGTTCAAGCATCACTTTGGTGTACCCATAAGGGTTTGTTGCACTTGTCGGCATTGTCTCAATGAGGGGTGATTGATTGTGAATGCCGTATACAGTCGCACTCGATGAAAATACAATCTTCTTAACTTTAAACTCTGACATCACTTCAACAAGAGCTAATGTGCTCATAATATTATTTTCGTAGTACATCACAGGCTTTTGCACGGATTCGCCGACAGCTTTGTATCCTGCAAAATGAATTGCAGCGTCAATTGATTCTTGTTCAAATACTTTTCTCAATGATTGTTTATCGCAAACATCAAACTCGTAAAACGTAGGACGTTTTCCTGTAATTGCTTCAATACGATCTAACACTAAGATGCTAGAGTTCGAAAGATTATCAACAATGACAACTTCCTTCCCTAAATTTAATAATTCTACTACGGTATGGCTACCTATATAACCAGCTCCGCCTGTCACCAATATTGCCATTTGGGTTCCTCCTAATTAATTTCAACCGACTTAACAAATCTCATAAATGCTTCATGTCCAAACGGAGTATTCTTATAAACGCCAGCATCTTCGAGAACTCTCGCAAACACTTGTCCTACTTCGTGTTGAACTACGC
>NZ_CALHIF010000045.1 GCF_938030755.1 uncultured Granulicatella sp.
TCATACAGTCCAATAATACCTGCTACTAGCACAACTCCTTTAAATATATTAGCATTTTTAATACGAAAGAAATTCAAAATTATTAAGGCAATACTTATTGGATATAAAAATACCAAAACTGGAACCGATATGATAACTATTTTATTAACCCCAAACATTGCAAAAACAAAACC
This sequence comes from uncultured Granulicatella sp., assembly GCF_938030755.1. GTDB lineage: Bacteria > Bacillota > Bacilli > Lactobacillales > Aerococcaceae > Granulicatella. The sequence continues at coordinate 174 of NZ_CALHIF010000045.1, forward strand.
AATTATTGTTGTTATCACTACTAATTTTTCATAAGATATTTTTATAAGACCACTAAAATACTCTGCAACAGTAACTATTAACCCTATTGACGTTGTAAGGCAAGCACCTGCAACACAGATAGCCAATATTAAATATCCAATTTTTCCTAAAAGATTTATTGAAATTTTTACAAGTAAATCTGTTTTTTCTGCTCCTGCAACTAATTCCATTCCACCAAAACTTGCTCCTATATAACTAAGTCCTGCATAGACTATTGCAAGTCCTGCCGCTGCAATAAGACCAACTTTTAATAAATATGAAAATTCTTGTTTAGGGGTAAGTTCAGTTTTTCCTCTTATAGCATTTAAAATAACTGTTGAAAAAACAATGGTTGCTAGAGCATCCATTGTTTGATAACCTTCTGTGAAACCTTTTTTAAATGGTAATTCATAAATCTTTTCAACAATTGGTAAATCATTAAAAAATACACCTTTAACTAAAATTATAAATAAAACTATTAAAAGTATAGGTGTTAAGATTTTACCTACTCTATCAACAACTTTTGATGATTTCAATGAAAATAACAACGCTAATAAGAAATAAATTCCTAAATAGACATATTTCCAAATTGAAGTTGTAAAGCCTGCATGATAAAAAGTAACTTCATAAGCTGTTGCACCTGTTCTTGGCAGTGCTAAAAGTGGTCCTATTGATAAAATAAGTGCTATTCCATAAAATTTTGCAAATAAAGGTGAAACTTTATCTGAAAAACTGTCTAAACTTTTACCTGCATTAGCTGAAGCAATAATTCCCATAAGAGGAATTCCAACTCCTGTTAGAATAAATGCAAATGATGCTATTCCCCAACTATTACCTAATTCATATCCTAACATAGGAGGGAATATTAAATTTCCTGCTCCAAATAACATTGCAAATAGAGCAAACCCCGCTGTGATAACATCCATCATATTATACATTTTATTTTTTTAGCAACTCCTTCCATTCTTCTTCTTTAAAACCATTTAAAACTACATCTTTTGTAACTATCATTGGTCTTTTTACAAGTTTTCCATCAGTTGCTAATAATTTTAACATTTCTTCTTCTGTCATAGTTGGCAATTTATCTTTTAATTCCATTTCTCTATACAAAATACCACTTGTATTAAAAAATTTCTTTAACTCTTTCTTACTTTTTTTAAAAAATTTTTTTAATTTTTTCTCGGAAATTTTACTATTTTTTCCGCATTTGTACTTTTGAGTCGAAAAACTATTGTTGACTATACCGCTAAAAACCGCGTCAGTTCAACATTTATATTTTAGTTTTGATTTTAAAATTTGAAATGTAACATATATACTACATTTTTATTTTTTCATTCTTGCACACAACAAAAAACCGTAACCTTGGTGGCTACGGTTGGTTGATTATTTTATAGTATATTGTCTTTCGTGATTTTTAACCCCTGTGAGTGTCACAGGGCTATTGTCTTCACGTGTGAATGTTTGTTCACCGCTAGAATCGACAACTTCCATAAAGATTTCTTCGTATTCTTCAACGGTTAACATTTTACGGTTTTCAAGCAAAGCCTTATGCTCCGCAATATGCAATTGATTTTGGAATCCTTCAACTAATTCTCCGGCAAAGAATTCCCCAACTGCTCCTGAACCATAACTAAAGAATCCGATGCGGTCTCCAGCTACTAATACAGAACTGTTTTCTAATAACGAAATAAAACTTAGGAATAATGATCCTGTATAAATATTTCCAACATGGCGGTTATATATAGACGCTTCTTGATATCTTGCTGTGAAACGTTCTCTTTCTTCCTCATTCATCTCTTCTAAGAACGGTTTGAAAGCTTTCATCCCCATCTTCGTATACGGTAAGTGGAAGCAAATGGCCTCGAAGTCCGAAAACTCGTAATGAGTCTTTTCTTGGTAGTTCTTCCACACTTCGCAGAAGAAACGGATGTATTGTTCATTTGAAAATTGACCGTCTACTAATGGATAAGCTTCATAGTTCGGTCTCCAAAAATCCATTACGTCATCCGTAAACAAGCTTGTTTCATTGTCTAAGACTAATAAACGTGGCGACTCAGAAACAACCATGGCTACCGCACCCGCTCCTTGAGTAGGTTCTCCACCAGAATTTAATCCATATTTAGCGATATCACTAGCAATGACCAATACTTTTGAAGAAGGATTTAATGCGATATGTCCTTTTGCTAATTGAAGAGCTGCCGTTGCCCCATAACAAGCGTGTTTTAATTCTACGCTTCGAACACGGTTAGATAATCCTAACATCCGTTGCATATAAACTGCAGCCGACTTCGATTGATCAATTCCTGTTTCAGTTCCAAATAAAATCATATCAATAGATTCGCGGTCAGCATCATCAATAATCGATAAAGCTGCATTTGCGGCTAAAGTCACGATATCTTGTGTCACTGGAGCTACTGCCATTGTAGACTGTCCAATACCAATCGTGTATTTAGCTGGCTCTACGCCACGAGCAACTGCTAAGGTTTCCATATCCAGTGCAGTTGGCGGTACAAAAAAGCCAATCTTATCTATTCCTATATTCATTGTTGTTCTCCTTTACGAAAAAGCCCTAACTACATGTTGGGCTTCTTGTTCTTTCTTAGCAACAACTATACTAGCAAAAAATTGCCGTCTGGACAATTTAATTTACTATTTGTTCTATAATTTAAACAATTCTTTACTATTTAGAACGATTAAAAATTAGGTTTTACAAGCAAAATCTTATAAAATGGTGGAGATGAAAGTGAATCTACTATAGAAAGGAATAAAAAATATGAACGGAAATGATATTGTCATTGTCAGTGCCACCCGGACTGCCATTGGTAAATTCGGAGGTCAATTTGCTACAACCTCTGCGATTGAATTAGGTACAGCGGTCGCAAAATCCGCTATCCAAAAAGCCAAATTATCTCCAGACCAAATTGATACAGTGATTTTCGGAAATGTTTTACAAGCTGGACTTGGTCAAAACCCTGCTCGACAAGTAGGATTAAAAACAGGTCTACTCCATTCTAGTACAGCCTTAACGGTCAATGAAGTTTGTGGTTCTGGATTAAAGGCCATTATTCTTGCAGCACAATCGCTTCGACTAGGAGATGCTAAAATCGTCTTAGCTGGCGGTATGGAAAATATGAGTTTAGCACCTCATTTATTACAACAACGGTTTGCTCCAAAAAACGGACCGGTTACTTTAGTCGATTCATTATTTAATGATGGGTTAACAGACGCTTATTCAACAGACGCGATGGGCATTACCGCTGAAAACATCGTTGAAAAATACGGATTTACCAGAGAGAAACTCGATGCTTTTGCCCTATCTTCTCAACAAAAATCTGCTAAAGCTCAAGAAGAAGGACGTTTCGAGAAGGAAATCACTCCAGTCCCAGTCTTCAATCGTAAGACAAAATCTGAGGACTTCAAAGCTAGCGATGAATTCATCCGTGCAAACACAACACTGGAGAGTCTTTCTGGATTAAAACCCGCCTTCAAAAAAGACGGAGTAGTTACTGCTGGAAACTCTTCAGGAATCAATGATGGAGCCGCTTGTGTCATCATGACAACTCGCGAATATGCCCAAGAATTGAATCTACCTATTCTAGCAACACTAAAAGGATATGCAGAAGCAGGTGTAGATCCTGCAATCATGGGGATTGGGCCTGTTCCAGCCATCGAAAAATTAGTAGCACGTACACGCATCCCACTTGAAAAAGTGGATATCTTTGAATTGAATGAAGCCTTTGCGGCACAAAGTATGGCCGTCATTAAAGACTTGAAAATCCCAATTGAAAAAGTAAATCCATTTGGTGGGGCGATTGCACTAGGCCATCCAATCGGTGCTTCTGGCACCCGTATTGTGGTCACACTGATTAATGCACTCAACCAACTCGATGGTAAAATCGGGGTCGCTTCCCTCTGTGTAGGCGGCGGCATGGGTGTTGCCATCGCGATTGAGCGCGAAAAATAATAGAAACAAGAAGAGTTGCCCAAAATTCACTTATAAGTGAATTTTGAGCAACTCTCTTTTTTCTTTTTAACAATCGGAAGTACGAAGAAAGAAATTCATGTTAAGATTCGAAGTAATCCTATAGCTTAATTTATTTCTCTTCGTGTTTCTTTTGTTCGTGGCGCTGTTGATAGTATTCTCGAATTTCTTCATTCTCCTGACTGGCCTGATATTTAATGGAAACTCCTTCTTTTTTCCAATGAATCCTCGTTAAAATATCATCCCAGCTTGGAAATTCGACATTAAATGTATCCGCAAAACTAATAGAATCTCTCCATACATTGAAGCGAGTTTGTAGTAAAAGCAGGGCTACTCGAGTGAGTAGTTCACGTTTTTCTTCATCCATTTGTCCTGCAGCTTTGAAGAACTCCTGAACATAATGCATAAATTTGCCAAACACATCATTAATCGTATCTAAACCAATCGTAAAGAGAAGCTCGAAGAAGACATCCCAGAACAGTTCTAGTTCTTCATCACTCACTTCTTCCGTCCATTTTTTAAACGTTTGGTCATTCAATTGACTATTCTTCGTCAAATGATCCATCGTTACAAATTGTCCATTTTCAATTTCCCATGTCAAAGCACTATGTTGGAGAGCCGCAAAAGCATTACTTTTGACGATGACATAAGGAATTTCAGATTCTAAAAGCAATCCTACTAACGCATCCTGAGGAATGTAACGCATCGCTAATGGAACCACTGCGCGATAACCTTCCGTTTCTAAAATTGAACGGTGTAAGCCTGGAGAATCAAAACAGAAGATTTTTCCTAATCTCGATTGAACTTCCTTCTCTTGGGTAGCCGCAGCGTATAAGGCTAGATTTCCTCCTTTTGAATGTCCTGACAAGAGGATTTTTCCATCGAACACTTTTGCCTGTTGCTCCAAATATTCCTTGGCATCTTTATGTGCTGGAATAATAGGAGAATAAGTCATCATAAAGTCTTCTTTCCAACCAATCAGCGTTTCATCTGTTCCACGATAAATCACGATGCGCACGTTGGGACTTATTTCCACTGTCAATGCAGCGAATTGTTTCGTAATATCTGAGTCCACTTCACTCTTCATCCCAAAAAACTTAAGGGATTGATATCGTTTAGCTCTTCCAATTTCCTGCGTTAAATCGACTCTTTCTTGCGTAATCATCATCGGATTATCTCTCAATAATCTCTCCGCATTTTCCCCAAAATAGTGAGCAATCTCTTCCATCGTTGAAAATTCTTTTCCACTCATATCTGAAGAAACGATTTCTTCCAGTGGCGAATATCCTAATTCTGTTAAGACAAGGGCATCAATTTCAGAGAAGGGTCTCTCTTCAAATGTGTCCTTTCCGAACTCTTGTACATAATCCATCATATTTTTCATTGAATCGTCCTCCATAAATTTGAGTGAGTCCAATACTATTTTACTCTGCCCTTATACCACTTGCAACTCTTTTTTCTACGGGCTTTTTTTGCCCATTTTGTATAGAATTTCCCCTCCTTTTTATGCTATACTACTGAAATGAATTGAAGGGGGTTGTCGTATGAAATTAGGATTTGATAGTGAGAAATATCTAGAAGAACAAAGTCAGTTCATTCTCCAACGAGTGAATGCTTATGACAAATTATATTTAGAATTTGGTGGTAAACTAATCGGTGATTTCCATGCAATGCGAGTATTACCTGGTTTTGACCCAGACGGAAAAATTAAATTACTCCACCGCCTTCGTGACCAAGCAGAAATTATTATCTGTGTATATGCTGGCGATATTGAACAAAACAAAATTCGCGGTGATCTTGGAATCACTTATGACCAAGATGTTCTTCGCTTAATGGACGACCTACACTATTGGGACCTCAAAATCAATAGCGTTCTCATCACTCGTTACACAGGGCAACCTGCTGCTACTCAATTTAAAAACTCCCTCGAGCGTCGTGGGATCAAAGTATATACGCATGGTTACACAGAAGGTTATCCAATGGACGTGGAAACCATCGTGAGTGACGCAGGATATGGCGCAAATGAATTTATCGAAACAACACGTCCTCTTGTTGTCGTAACAGCTCCTGGTGCTAACAGTGGAAAACTAGCAACCTGTTTAAGCCAACTTTACCATGAAACCAAACGCGGTCACCGTGCAGGATATTCTAAATTTGAAACCTTCCCTGTATGGAATTTACCACTCAACCACCCTGTAAACGTAGCGTATGAAGCAGCAACGGCCGACTTAGAAGATGTCAATATGATTGATACTTTCCATCTGGCGCATTACGGTGAAACAACGGTGAACTACAACCGAGATATTGAAGCCTTCCCTCTATTACGTCGTATCTTAAGGAAGATTTATGGTGACGCTCCAATTCCTTACAACTCTCCTACAGATATGGGCGTGAACCGTGTCGGATTTGCTATCACTGATGATGCAGCTGTTCGCGAAGCTTCTAATCAAGAAATTATTCGCCGTTATTATGCAGGTCAGTGTGACTACAAACGCGGTATCGGAACACTTGAAGCGGCTCAACGTGGCAAGTACATCATGGAAGAAAGTGGGCTCTCTCCACAAGGCCGTCCAGTTGTAAAAGCCGCTCTTGAAAAAGAAGCCGAAGTCAAAGTTCCCGTAGTAGCCTTACAACTTCCAACTGGCAAAATCATTACAGGAAAACAATCGGATACCATGACCGCCAGCGCGGCCTGCCTACTCAACTGCATCAAAGAATTAGCAGAAATTGGCGACTCCATCCATTTATTACCACCTGTCATTTTAAATGCGATTGGCCAACTCGGAAGCGACGTTTTAAAACATCAACGCCGCTCACTCGATAGCAAAGAAGTGCTCATCGCACTCAGCATCTCAGCAGTCACAAACCCTGCCGCAGAAGCCGCCAAAAACCAATTACAAAACTTACGCCACTTACAAGCACACAGCACCGTCATCCTTCAAAAAGCCGACGAAGATACCTTCCGAAGCCTCGGAGTCATGGTGACTTGCGAACCACAATTTGCTGGCACAAACCTTTACTACACAAACTAACCCCAAGCCCTCGTCCATTTGGACGAGGACTTTTTTATGGACATTTAACAAAAGCACAAACAACATCTTAACACCCTTTTTCGCATTTCCTAGTTTCCTCTAGCCGTCCATACGACCTATTAGCCTTTATATCTCCTCTATTAAAAACTAGAATTTTAAAAGTCCGCACACTCTCCCTTTTTCATAAAAAACTTCGTTCCTTTGAAATTCGTCAAAATAAAAGAGGGAATTGGATTCTATACTCCCAATGAGCCTCAAATTCACGGATTCTATAGTAGGAATAGTGGCGGTTGTAACTGATGTGAATTAGTGACTCTGGAAATTCATTTCCTAGAGTCACTTTGAAGCTCGGTAGTCGTTGAGACTAAAGGCTCAACACGGTACAGCCACTATCAATACTATGAAGAAATCCGTAGAATTTAAAGGCGAATTGGATTTTATTCCAATTTCTCTTCTTTTATTCCTGCACAAGAATTTCAAAGGAACGAAGTTCCTCATTTATTATTTTTATGCACAAAAAAGTCGAGAGCGCATCTCGACTTTTCTTAGTTTCTAAAGATTTTTGCTTCAAGGAAGAGATCGTTGTAAAGGCCTAATAGGTCGGTTCCTAAGTTTTCGTAAACCTCCATCTTACTCATCGCCTCTTCTGTCGGGTAAAAACTCTCATCCGAAGTAATGTCTTCTGGCAATAATGCTAGTGCATCTTTATTTGGAGTGGCATATCCTACATATTTCGCATTTTGAGCCGCCACCTCTGGACGCAACATGAAGTTGATAAACGCATAGGCGCCTTCCTTATTGCCCACTGTTTTTGGAATGACAATATTATCAAACCATAAATTCGTTCCTTCGCTTGGAACTACATAGGCAAGGTTTTCATTTTCGCTCATCATCTTGGCAGCTTCCCCTGAGAATGTCACCGCAATATTCGCTTCTTCTTGAATCATATATGTCTTCATTTCGTCGGCAATAATGGCTTTCGCATTTGGCATTAACGTCTTCAAGAACTTGCCCGCCTCTTTCACAATGGTTTCATCTTTTTCGTTTAAAGAGTAGCCTTGTGTTTGAAGTGCAATCCCCATCATTTCACGGGCGCCATCAATGAATAAGATCGAATCTTTAAATTCTTCCTTCCATAAATCTCTCCACTCACTAATGGTTCCTTCGGGATAGACATTTTTATTGTATACAATCCCTAAAGTTCCCCAGAAATAAGGAATACTATACGTATTATCCGGGTCAAAAGACTGATGAAGGAAACGTGGATCAATATGTTCTATGCCTTTGATTTTCGAATAGTCTAATTTCTCTAATAGATTTTCTTGAACCATTTTATGAATCGTATATTCACTTGGAATAGCGACATCATAATTTGTTCCGCCTTGCTTAATCTTGGTTAACATGGCTTCGTTCGAATCAAAGGTTTCATAGATGACTTTATATCCAGTTTCCTCTTCGAATTGAGCAATCAACGCTGGATCAATATAGTCTCCCCAGTTATAAACGATAATCGTTTCTGGGCTACCAGCTGTCGCCGTTTCAAAGTTTTTACGAACTCCAAACAGCAATAGGCAAGAAACTAAAATCGCCCCGATTAAGAGCGTTAGTCGCTTCATAATGTGACTCCTTTCAATAAGTCACTCTCAGAAGTCTTCCCATTCAATCGTTTTTGTTGGAATTTTTGAATGAAGTAATAGCCAATCACGAGGGATAATGAGAATAGGAACATCAACGTACTTAAAGCATTGATTTCTAAACTAATCCCTTGACGCGCACGTGAGTAGATTTCAACGGCAATTGTTGAGAATCCATTCCCTGTTACGAAGAATGTCACGGCAAAGTCATCTAATGAATACGTAAATGCCATAAAGAATCCACTAAGAATTCCTGGTGTAATCGATGGCAACACGATGCGTGTTAACACTTGAGAACTTGTTGCTCCTAAGTCACGAGCCGCTGTAATCATTGATGGATTCATTTCAGATAATTTTGGTAAAACCATTAACACGACAATTGGAATATTAAACGCAATATGAGCAAGCAGTACAGACATGAAGCCGAGTTTAAATCCTACGACTGTAAATAGAATCAATAAACTTGCCCCGATGATAACGTCTGGCGATACCATCAAAATATTGTTAAATCCTAATAGGACTTGCTTGTGATGGTTGGAACGGATGTAATGAATCATGATAGCTCCAAGTGTTCCAATCACAGTCGCTATGAGTGATGATAATAGTGCAAGAATCAGTGTATCAAGCACAATCCCGATTAATCGCGTATCCGCTAAAACAGCTTCATAATGCTTTAAAGTGAACTCTTCAAAACCATTCATGCTTCCAGCACTGTTAAAGGAATAAAAAATCAAGTAAAAAATAGGCGCATATAAGACGACAAATACAAACACTAAGTAGAGATTACTCCACTTGTTATTATTTTCTAATTTCATTCTGATACGCCTCCTTTTTTACGATCTCTTGTAACAAACATTAAAATAATCATCGCTACGATTAATACCACGCCGATGGTTGACCCCATTCCCCAGTTTTGTGTTACGAGGAAGTGTTGCTCAACGGCTGTACCCAGTGTAATGACGCGGTTTCCTCCAATTAAACGAGTCAACATGAAGAGTGAGAGTGATGGAATAAATACCGCTTGTACGCCACTTCGAACCCCGTTCATTGTTAATGGGAAGATAACTCGTCTAAAGGTATCCCATTTCGTCGCACCTAAGTCGCGACTGGCCGCAATCAGAGAGCCTGGCAATTCTTCAATAGAGTTGAAGATTGGCAAAATCATAAATGGTAACTCGATATACGCTGCTACCGTTAAGAAACTGAAGTCTGTAAACAAGAACTCTTGTGGTGCAATTCCAAATAAGGAAAGGAATTGGTTAACTGTTCCTGTTTGACTAAAGATTCCAATAAATGCATAGGCTTTTAATAAGAGGTTAACCCATGTAGGCAAAATAATTAATAAGAGCCATAATTGTTTATGTTTTGTACGACTAAGGAAAAGCGCTGTTGGATAACTAATTAGCAATGTTACTAGAGTGACTAGAAATGCATACCAAACAGAATTGAACGTCATTTCTAAATAGTTCCCTGACGCAAAATAGTTTATATAATTTCCAACAGTTGCTTGTCCATTAATGTCGAAGAATGATTTATAAAAAATCATTCCAAGCGGTGTTACTACGAATAATAACAACCAAATAAAGTATGGAATGGAAAATAAGAAACGAGATTGTTTAGTCATTTTCTTCTACCTCGTCTTCGTAGCTTTCTAGACGAGCGTCGAAGTCTTCTTCACTTTCTCCAAAACGCATTACGTGGATATCCTGTGGTTCAAAGTATAAGCCCACTTTTGATCCTACTTCTGCTTTACGAGTGGAGTGAATCATCCATTCATTGCCATTTTCGTCATAGCAGATGATTTCGTAGTGAACCCCACGGAATAACTGAGTATCTACTTCAACGGTTAATTTTCCTTTTTCAATCGTCGTTAACGCTAAATCTTCTGGACGAATCACGATTTCAACTTTTTCGTTTGGACGCATTCCGGCATCGGCACACTCGAATTCTTTGCCAACGAATTCTACAAGGTAGTCTTCCTTCATGATTCCATCAACGATATTACTTTCACCGATAAAGTCCGCAACGAAGCGGTTAATTGGCTCATCGTAAATATCTACTGGCGTTCCTGATTGAATGACTTCCCCTTTACTCATAACGAAGATTTCGTCACTCATCGCTAACGCTTCTTCTTGGTCATGCGTTACGAAGATAAATGTGATGCCTAGACGTTGTTGCAATTCACGAAGTTCATATTGCATGTCTGTACGAAGTTTTAAGTCTAACGCTGATAATGGCTCATCGAGTAGTAGTACTTCTGGTTCATTGACAAGCGCACGGGCGATGGCTACACGTTGTTGTTGTCCACCAGACATTTGTGAGATTTCACGGTTTTCATACCCAGATAATTGCACCATTTTTAAAGCATCTGCTACTTTTTCTTTAATGATGTTTTCAGGAGTTTTCTTTAAGCGTAAGCCGAACGCGATGTTTTCGAATACGTTCATATGTGGGAATAATGCGTAGTCTTGGAAGACTGTATTTACTTTACGTTTGTTCGGCGGAAGTTTTGTAACGTCTTCCCCGTTTAAAGTCACTTTTCCGTTTGATACATCTGTAAATCCAGCAATGATACGTAAGATCGTTGTCTTACCGCATCCTGAAGGCCCTAGTAATGTATAGAATTTTCCTTTTTCGATTTCGAAATTAATATTTTTTAATACATGAGTATCCTCATAAAATTTGTTCACATTCTCAAATGAGATAATGGTGTTGTTTGACATTGCTAGCACCTAACTTTCTTTATTATAAATAGGAATCTGTTGCCACGACTAACACTTTAGAAGTCGTTTTACCAGCATTACTAATTTGATGTTTGGCTTTTGCCTCGAAATAGAACGATTCTCCCTTAGAGACTATTTCGACTTGTTTTCCGACTTTGACTTGAACAGAACCTTCAAGTACATACCCAAATGTCTCTGACAGTGAAGGTTGGAATGTTTTATACGCTCCTCCAACTTGAAACTCCAGAATCACGGGTTCCATCTCATGCTCATTTGAATCTGGGTTGAGCCATGTCACCGTAGTATGGTGTTTAGCATCTTCCATCATTGTCATATCTTCCTCACGGTAAATCGTGAGTGCTTCTTCAGGACCTTCATCAAAAAAATCTGCAGCAGGACACCCTAATACTTCTAAAATATCAAAGAATGTATCCATGGATGGCGAGCTCAAATCATTTTCTAATTGCGAAATATATCCCTTTGACAAATCTGTTCTCTCCGCTAACTCTTCTTGCGTTAGTCCCTTTTGAATTCGCAAGGCACGCAGTTGATGTCCGATTTCCATTGTCTTCTCCTTTTAAACTAATTGTTTACTGACACAAAGATTATTATACATTAAGTTTAGTAATAGTCAACCGAAAGAACCTGAAAAAACAGATTTTTTTAGAAGTTTTATTTAGCTTAAGATTGCTATTTTGACAGATATTTATTAGGGGAGATAAAGAGCCCAATTATCATATATGATAATTGAATGGAAAATAAAAAAATCAAAATTAACTTAAAAGTTAATTTTGATTTTTTCTTTTTATTCAGTTTTAAGCTTTTACAATCGGAATCCACAATTCCATTTTATAATCAGGACTCGCCATATCTCCTTCGTAATAATATTCAAAGTCTGGAGCTCCCGAATGCATATAACCGTGCTCAGGCATAAAGACCTCCATTGCGTATTTCCATCCTTGATGAATACACTCTGGAACCGGACCTGTTAGTTCAATAATCGCATACTCTGCTTCAGGGACCTCAATAATGTCGAGACCTAACTCCTGTGCTTTTTTTGAATCTGTAATCACATATCCTGCTAAATAATTTATCTCACTTGGATCTTGAACATCATGACACATCCCTACACTCTCTCCAGTTCCAATCTTAGCTAATTGTTCATGAGAGTACCTTGAATAGAACTCTCCCCATACACTTGGGCAAAGGGATGCATTAATGCTTTGTTTATTCAGACCTGCCACCGTAAAGGCTTTTTTGTTTTCGATTTTGATATTCATACTTCTTCCTCCTTTGACACTCAATGCCAATTGCAATCGTGAAACAATTTTAAACGGTTTCCCATGTCGTACTTCTGAAGGAGAAAATCCATGAAAATTCTTGAATGCCGCTCCAAATGAGTCTGAATTTTCATAACCAAATCTAAATGCAATATCTATAATTTTTTCATTAGAATCTCGTAACACAATCGCAGCTTCTGTTAATCTCCTACTTCTAAGATAATCAGAGAGCGTGGTCTGCGTTAGGATTGAAAATAGCCGGCTAAACATTGGATAAGAGTATCCAGATAAGGTTAAAATTCTCTTTTCATCAATATCCTCTTCTAGAACGGTCTCAAGATAATCAATGGTTCGATTAAAAGAATGCATCATATTCATCTTCATTCCTCCTTCAACATTATTCTAAGCCTTTCTTTTTAAACATACCCTATATTTTTTGTACAAACTATCACTGAATTCATTACTTCTATTATTTTCAACCATATTATACTAAATCATTGAACCGAAAAATAGTAGAGATTCTGTATAAACCAAAAGGGATTCGCTTGGCGAATCTCTTTTGGTTTTGATGAAGTTAAACTTGGGTGCGACCACTCACCCGTGTATCCTGATAGTTGAGTTCGAAAAGGCAGAAACGACGTCCACTTCAACAAACATCCGCACGACCCGTTCCGAGTCCTTTGCGTTACTCCGGTCCAGTGTTTCAGTCCTGAGCGTTCGCCCTCGTATGCTGTTTAGTCGAGCTCACAATCGCAGAAATGGCGTGCGTTTCCCGAAACATCCGCAGAACGTTTCACGTTCCTTCCGGTGTTCCGGTCCAACGTTCCATTTCTAAACGCGATTGCTCGCATCCTGTTTTTTAGTGCGCAAGCATTTCTTGTGCGATTTCTAATCCGCTTAGTTTTGTTGGGTAGTATGTTGGCCAGTTATCCATTTCTTCCAGTAGTTTTTCTTGGCTTTCATTGCCCATGAAGATGTGGAAGTGTTCTGCTTTTACTGGAGCGATGTTATGGTCACTAAACTGAACATATTTTGGTGCTCCTTCAACTGGTGTTACTGCTTCAAATAAGTAACGAACACCACGATTTCCTTTTTTATAAGTAAGAATCTTATAGCCAACATATTTATATTCGGCTTTCACCGTTGTTCCATCTTCTTTTTTGAATTCCATTGTTTTATCAGTGATATTGATATTCGTGATATCTGATTTATATCCCTTAGTATAGTAGTCTTTGAATTCCTCTTTCGTCATTGTCTTTTTCAATTTTGCTTTATAATCAAATACTTGGTCTAAAGTCCCATCGACTAAATAAGGATATACCGATTGCCATTCGCCTGCATAATCCGATAAAGTACGATCTTTCACGGCACTATCTTCAAAGTATCCATTATGAACCGTCTTGTTATCTGTTGTTTTTTCAGGTTGAATGTCTTTTCCCGGTTGATCTGTTGTTTTCTTCAACGCTGCAAGATTTTCGCGCATTACTGAAATATAGTCTTCCCCTTTATCCATTTGCTCTTTCGTAAGAGACTCAATTGGATTTAAGACCGCAAGCTCTACTCCAGTTTCATCGGCTAATGTTTTCGCAATTTTTTCAGAAGCATTCTCTTCGAAGTAAATCACTTTAATGTCATTTTCTTTTACATATTTTGTTAATTCTGCAAGACGTGAAGCACTTGGTTCTGCCTCAGGTGAAATTCCTGTAATTCCGACTTGGTTTAGATTGTAATCTAATGCTAAATAACGGAATGCCGTATGTTGTGTCACAAAATTCTTTTGTTTCGCATCTTTAAATGCATTTGTGTAGTCATTATGCAGTGCGGTTAATTTTTCAATATATGCATTGGCATTCTTCTCAAATACTTCTTTACGATCTGGGAAAGCTTCGACTAATTGTTTCGTAATGGTTTGAACCATTTTAATCGCACGCTCTGGAGACAACCACACATGAGGATCGTATTCATGACTATGGCCTTCTTCTGAATGATCATGTTCTTCTTCCTCGCCACCTGGTAGTAATACCATATCTTTTGTTGCACTAATTGGTTTTACTTTACTATCAGAGAGTGTCTTTAATACGGTAGGAATCCATGTTTCCATATATTCACTATCATAAACTAGCGCATCCGCTTCACTCATTTTCGCGATTTCTTTTGCGGAAGGCTCGTAATCATGAGGCTCTACTCCTGCCCCAATCACGAGAGATACGTCTGCTTCATCTCCAACAATATTTTTTGTAAAGTCATAGATTGGATAAAACGTTGTTGAAATTTTTAGTTTTCCTTGTTTGGTCTGAGTACTTGAAGTGTTTGAATTGTTCGTAGCGCATCCTGCCACAACAAGTAAAAACAACATCAAAAATCCAATAAAGGTCGTTTTTTTCATGATAGTTTCTGTCCCCTTTTCTTAAATCGTAATTTTTACGTTTTACATTGTAGCATCTATCGTGAAGCATTGCAAGACTTTTTAATTTTTCTGTTTTCCTGAAAATTCAACTCTAATAGAATCCTTTCCCATACCTCTATAGGGTCTTCAAAGAAAATACATTCAATACATGATAATTCTTTTGATTATTTTTTATTACTTTGATTTATTAATTCTATTTATCAAGTCTTTTCAGCACAAACAAGCCTCTAAAAAAGCTTTAGAGGCTCAGGTATCTAAACTCGCTTGTTTTTGTATCACTGGTTCAATAGTTCTTTTCTAAGCTAAAATGTAAGATAAAATTGAATAAAATCCAATCAAAAAATTTAAACTATTTTTCCGCTTGTATACGGAATCTTAACCCCTACTCCAACACGACATTCTATATCAATGGATCATTTGATTTTTTTGGTACCGAAAAAACGATGGACTAAGAAATAAATTAGCAAGCAAACTGATTGAATCAAACTCCAAGCCATCATCATCAATACTAGACGCGAAATCCAAACAAAACTTTCTTTCCAGAAAACTGAACCCTGAATACTCGATAGCGAATCCGCCATCATAATATGACTAGCATTCATTTGATAGAAAACCACTAGAAGCACTAAAGAAGCGACAACAATTATGAATAGAGAATGCTTGCTGTTCACATTCAATAAGCCTATCAATGTCACACCAGCACCAGTCAATTCCAAAAACAACAGTTGAATTCCCTCTTGCGCAAACACATCTCCATATCTTAGTGCATAAAATGCAACTACAGCACTCAATACAAAGGCCACCATCGACAAGCTATAATAAATCTTATTCAACATAAAATCCACCTACTCCCCTACTTAATAGCGCTAAACTAAACGAAAACATCGTTACTATTATAAATAATGTATTTTCTGACGATTAATGCTGGAATCATTCATCTCCTCTCTAATATAGTTTTTCATCAATTGATATTCTTTCTAACCTGTTTTCTTTAAAAGTCAATACTTCCTTATGATTATTATAGAATAAAAAAAAAGAAAAGGTCTACTTCTCGACCTTTTCTTGCAATTTCCACCCAATCACCCAACCAATGACAAGCACATAGTTTTCAATTGCTCCAACGAGATTGACAAAGGTAGCTCCCTCTAAATAAGCAAGAAGATGATTCGTACCAATCCCTAATCCGCCGACTATTAGTGCTCCTAAAACGACTCTTAAATAAAACCAATCATACTTAACATTAACGGCCACTAAAATCATCAAAACCGCCAAATTCCAAAATCCGATTTCTCGTTGCCAACCAACTGCAACTCCGTATCCCGAATGAGCTCCCATCACCTCTGGAAAGAAAATTTGATAAATCATCGCGCCTCCCATCGCCACCAATAGTATTATAAACAGTACTCTTAAAAATTTGTTCATCTTCTTCACCTCGTCATTCTTTATTTGAATTTTTTATCTGATTTCCCAAAATAAAAGAGCCCCAGATTCTATCCACCGAATCGAATAGAAATCTAAGAAGCTCATCTTGATTATTTGCTTAACCCTTCAATGATTTTATCTAGGTTCCATTTCATCATGCTGTAGTAGCTATCTCCATCTTTTCCTTCTTCTGCAATTGAGTCCGTAAAGATTGTAGAGTGAATTGGTTTCCCTGTTTCTTGAGATACAGTTTTCATTGGACGGTCATCCACACTACTTTCAACGAATAATGACGGAACTTTTGAATCACGTAATTGACGAACCAATTTTGTGATTTGTTCTGGAGTTCCTTCTTCTTCTGTGTTGATTTCCCAAATGTAAGCTGATGGAATATCGTACGCTTTAGAGAAGTACTTGAAGCAGCCTTCACTCGTTACGATTAAACGTTTTTCTTCAGGAATTTTAGCAATACGTGCTTTTGCGTCTTTATCCAAAGCTTCTAGTTTTTCAACATAAGCAGCTAAGTTCTTTTCGTATGCTTCTTTGTTCTTTGGATCTTTAGCAATTAATTGTTTTGCAATATTTTTAGCATAGATAATTCCGTTTTCGATGTTTAACCAAGCGTGTGGATCTTCTTTCCCTGCTTCGTTTTGTCCTTCTAAGTAAATTACTTGAACGCCATCACTTACCGCAAAGTAATCTTTGTTGGCTTCTTTTTTAGCGTTTTTCACCATTTTAGCGAACCAAGCATCCTCACCATTTTCTAAGTTGATACCATTGTAGAAAATCAAGTCTGCTTTTTGAACCTTTTGAACATCCTCTGGTAATGGTTCGTATTCGTGAGGGTCTTGCCCTACTGGAACGATACTATGTAAATCCACTAAATCTCCAGCGATATTTTTTGTCATATCATAAATAATAGAGTTCGTTGTCACTACTTGTAATTTTTTGCTTTCTGCTGTCGCAGATGTCGTTTGAGAACTATTCTCTTTGCCAGTAGCGCATCCTGCAATCCCTAAGACAACAAGAGCAGCTACTAAAAGTTTCTTCATGCTATTCATGAGATTTCCTTCTTTCTCTTTGTTTTGGTGAAATAATAAAGCTTACGACAAAAAGTGCTGCAGAAGTTAACACGATCGTAGATCCAATCGCAATATTAAATGTATACCCAATAAACAATCCTAAAATAGAAGATAAAGAGCCGAATATAGCTGCTAAAATTAACATCGTTTTAAGACGATTGGAGTACAAGTAAGCTGTCGCTGCAGGAGTAATGAGCAGAGCCACTATCATAACGGTCCCTACACTTTGCATTGCTGTAATAGATACCAATGCTAAAAGGAACATTAATAGATAATGATAAAACCGTACATTCATCCCCGCTGATTGCGCAAAAATCGGATCAAAACTGGTTACTTGTAATTCTTTGAAATAGGCCAGAATTACAATAAACACAATCAAGCTAACCACTAATGTAATGATTAAATCAACATCTTGCACTGCTAAAATATTCCCAAATAAAATATGGAATAAATCTGTAGAACTTTTAGCAACACCAATCAAAATAACTCCCAGCGCCAGAAAAGAACTAAAGGTAATCCCAATAGCGGTATCCCCTTTTACTGTACTATTTTGATTAATAAAGGCAATTAGAAATGAAGCTAATAAACCAAATACGAGGGCTCCTATAAAGAAATTAATGCCTAGAATATAGGATAACGCTACCCCGGGAAGAACCGCGTGAGAGATAGCATCTCCCATGAGTGACATTCCTCTTAGAATGATAAAACACCCTAAAATCCCCGCAACAGCACCAATAACGACTGCTGAAACTAATGCGTTTTGCAAGAAGTGAAATTCAAACAAGCCTTCAATAAAGTTATGCATGTTGCTCACCTCCTTGAGGAATATACACACTTCCACCATAAACGTGATCTAAGTACTTCGAAATAAAGACTTCTTCTGTTTTTCCAGAAGCCACTATCCCGTGTTTCACTAAAACCACATGGTCAAAGTATTCCTTCACTTTAGACAGGTCATGGTTCACCATTAAAATGGTTTTTCCTTCTTCTTTCCATTTGCGAATAATCGTCATAATCACTTTCTCGCTGAGCATATCAATTCCAACGAAAGGTTCGTCAAGAAAGATATAATCTGCTTCTTGAACCATACAACGCGCAAGTAATACCCGTTGGAATTGCCCACCTGAAAGTGCTCCAATTTGACGAGTCGCCAACTCTGATAAGCCTACCTCTTCAATCGCTTCGTCTACTTTAGCCCAATCTTCTTTCGTGAGTCTTTGTAAAGGAGCTTTTTTTACAGTTCTCCCTAAGGCTACACATTCACGAATCGTAATCGGAAACGTAAAGTCAATATGGCTTTTTTGTTCAACATATGCAATTCTAGATAGTGCTTTTCTAGTTGTCTCGCCATCAATACGAATCTCTCCGCTAGATGGAATTAGTCCTAATATTGCTTTTAATAGTGTTGATTTTCCTGCACCATTGGGCCCAATAATCCCTGTAATGGTTGGTCCTTCAATGGATAAATTGCAGTCTCGTAAAACATGTGGTTGCATCGCGTATGATACCCCAACATTTTTAATCGTAATCAATGAATTCATCCTCTCAATTTATGTAGATTCTACATTTATTAGGTTACCCTAAAAAAATAATTTCGTCAAGTGTTTTTTTGGGTTTACCAAAATATTTTCAGAAAATTTTTGAAAACAAGCCTTTACCCGCTTAAATCAGCTGATTCTCTCTCTTTTAAAAGAGCAAAAAAACGCCTTCCGTTGTCCGGAAGACGCCTTATCTAACTCTTTATTTTGTTAATAATGCCGCAGCTGCTTCATCACAAATAACGGTCACTTTCGGATGGTTTTGCAAAATACTTGCTGGAACCTCTTCTGTAATTGGCCCTTCTACTAAACCTTTAATCGCGTGGATTTTCTTAGGACCAAATGCAATTAAAGCAATCTCTTTAGCATCCATAATCGATTGTAAGCCCATTGAATAGGCATAACGTGGAACATCCTCTTCTTTCTCGAAGAAACGTTTGTTGGCTTCAATCGTTGACTCTGTTAAATGTACTTTGTGCGTGCGTTGAGTGAATGGCGTACCTGGCTCATTGAATCCGATATGTGCGTTACTTCCAATTCCTAATAATTGTAAGTCCACTGGATTTTCTTGAAGAATGCGTTCATAACGTTCCACTTCTGCATCGACATCTTTAGCTAATCCATCTGGTAAATAGCTATGTTTGAATGGTTTTGCATTGAATAATTGCTCTTTCATGAAATAATGATAGCTATGTTCATCCGTCGGCGCTAATCCCACATACTCATCTAAGTTTACGGACACTCGATCTGAAAAATCTAAATCGCTATTTCGAAGTAATTCATATAACCCAATTGGACTTGATCCAGTTGCCAACCCAAACACTTTTGCTCCTTCGCCGTGTACACGTTTAAACACCTCAAAAGCTGCTTTTGCTCCCTCCTCTTGAGTCTTTACAACTATAACTTCCATATTACTACCTCCCTGAATTCCCTTTTATAAGGGATTAAAAAAAATACTTGAACGATTGCTCGCTTTCTATTCTAACAAAAATTCAGACTTGTTTAAATAGCTAAATTCATTTTAGTTTATAAAATCTTCCCTATCCTGCCGTAGAAATTCCTCTTAACTATAACAAAGAGGAGAGTTTCCTCTCCTCACTTTTTGAAACATCCTACAAGCGGTTCCCTCTCTCAAGCTCATGACGAACCGCTAATCGAATGACCCAGTAACAAGCATAGATAAAGATTCCTGCTAATACAACTCCTCCAAGAACCACTGGTAATCCTACAACATCCATATAGATCACCTCCAATGAGACTCAAACCTTTTAAAATCGACATTCTACAACTTTATTATAGCATTCCACCTTTGAAATTCAATAGAGTCTCAACTTGGAATAACAAAGAAAGACTATCCCGTAAAAGGATAGTCTAACGATTATGATTTCGACATAAATCTAGCAAAGAACTTTCCATACCACTGCTCATTGGTAATATTAAAGTGCTCTCTGTATTCTTTACGATACTTATAGAAGTAAATTATTTTAGTTAAATATTCAATCCATTTTCCAAACATCAATGTTAGTGCAAACATAGAAACTGGGAATAAGAGGCCCATTAATATGCGCACTAACTCTGGATCTCCATTTACATTTACACCGATTTTAAGTGTCCATCGATTTAAAATTGCTAGAAACAACAAGATTCCACCATATTTTTTAACAAAGCTCATCAATCGAACATCCCAATCAGATACTCTTTCCTCTCCAATATCAAATAGATATGCTTTAAATTTCTTTGTCCCATCGATAATATACTTTTTAACAAAGTATAAGACCAAAATAATCTGTACATAAAAAGCCGTAACTCCAAATGCATCGATAGTAAGCCCAATGGCCATTGGTAATAAAGCAGTGAAAGCTGCTAATTGAAGAACAAGTATATAGAAAATACCATATAACAGTTGATTTGCATAATTACCCTTCGGCACAATATTTAACACCGTTAAAACAATTAAAGTAAAAATTAACACTATAATTACTGGTCGAAGATAGAGACCTATTTCTCCAATAAGTGCTGCAGATTGTTGCGAAATCATTTGCACATTTTCTGTAGATTGGCGAAGTTGATCTGGAAATCCAATTCCGGCACCATAAATTGCAAATATCATTAACAAAGTTACTAGCCCCGTCGTTCTTTTCCAAAAACTCATCGAAGAAAAGACACCCATTTTTGCTCCATCTTCTGTTAAAATACTCTCATCAATAATTTTCTTCGATTGCTCGAAACTTGCACCAAAGAGTTTGTTTTTTACTTGCATAATAAATTTTCCTCTCCAAATTAACTTATTTCGATATAAATCTCGCACGAAACTTCCCGTACCATTGTTCATTGGTAATTTTAAAGTACTCTCTATATTCTTTACGATACTTGAAGAAGTAAAAAGCCTTTATAA
>NZ_CALHIF010000046.1 GCF_938030755.1 uncultured Granulicatella sp.
CCCAAGTCTACCAATCACGCAAAATGCCGACATCATTGCGATAAATGCGATTTTTTGAGTAGAGATTTTCATAGATTATTGAAGTTTATTTAATTTCCAGTCGATGACATCTCCAGCTTTGAGGATGACTTCTTTCGCACCAACAGGACTCATTTGTCCATTTACATCAAATAACCAGTATTTTTGTTCAGATGGAACTTGTTCAACTCCGTTAATAGAAGAGATAAATCCGTCTTTTTCGACGATTTTTAATTGTGCTTTCATGACATCTAAGAGATTATCTCCCTCTTTAAAAGTGAGAGTAAACGGACTGCCTTCAATCGATTGTCCATCTTTTGTAATATTGAGCGTCACACTAGTAGTTTGGACAGCTGTAGTCGTTTCAACACTTGTCGTTGTTGCGTTCGTATTTACAGGGGCTTGTCCACACGCGGTTAATAATAAAGCTGCTGTTAAAATTCCAATAATCTTTTTCATAAGAATCTCCTTTATGCTGTTTTAATCAGCCCTCATTCTAACAATCTTCATAAAACTTGTAAAGGATTTTTGCCAAAAACAATAGAAAAGACTTTGCATTTGTGAAAAAAATGGTATACTGAAGTGTAATTAATTTTTAGGAGGAATGTTATGGAACACACGAGTGAGTTCAATACAAAACTTGAAAAAGCATGTCAAAAAAAACAAGCGCTTTTTGATGAAAGTAAAATGCGCTATGCACTACGTTCAATGTTTGCAGGTGCATTTTTAACGATGAGTACCGCCGCAGGAGCCCATGCAGCACAAATTATAGCTGGATTAAATCCTGCGTTAAGTAGATTTACTTTTGCATTTATCTTCACTTGGGGATTGGTTTATGTTGTATTTTTAAACGGAGAGTTAGCTACTTCGAACATGATGTTCTTAACAGCTGGAGCGTATCAAAAACATATTAAATGGTCTAAAGCAATTGCTATTTTATTCTATTGTACTTTATTTAATTTAATTGGAGCCATGTTTATAGGAGCCTTATTCGCGAATAGTTCAGCATTTAACGGAATCAATGTCAATGAGTTCATCGCAAAAGTTGCGGAATTGAAATTGTCTCGTTCAAACGAACTGATTTTATTAGAAGGTATTTTAGCAAATGTCTTCGTTAACGTAGCGATTCTTTCATTTATCTTAATCAAGAGTGAAGAAGCTAAATTATGGATTGTTATCTCAGCAATTTTCATGTTTGTTTACTTAGTAAATGAACACGTAGTAGCGAATTTTGCGTCGTTCTCTATCGTAAAATTCTCACCAGTTGGAAACTCAATTGATGCTTTAAATTGGCTCAATATTATTCGTCATTGGGCAGTATCATTTGTTGGAAACTGGATTGGTGGAGGAATCTTAATTGGGTTAGCTTATGCCTTCTTAAACCGTACAAAAACACCTTATGTAGATTAATTGAAATCATACAAAAAAGACTCGCATTTTTTGCGAGTCTTTTTTTGAACCAGTAGACCTTTTAATTAGAAAGGTCTCTTTTTGTTTTCAAATCCTAATTGAACCTCTGGGAATTCTTGGTTTACTGCATAGAAGAATGGTTGTAGTAAGTCATCGGTGTCTTCGCCCACATTCTTAATGAGAAGAGTAGTTTTCTTTCTGCGATAAGATTTGTCTGAGGTTAAAATGATTAGTTGTGAAGTACGACTTACCGTCATACCATATGATTTTTGTGTGTAGATATAATGGTAAATGCGGTCAGCTTTTGTTAAGTCATATACTTGGAAGTTTTTGAATGTAGAAATAAGGTGATTTTTGTATAATATAACGCCTAATTGGTTATCTACATAAGTCGCATTTTCTAATACCGTATCCATTGAATAATTCAATTCTGGATAAGCTGTATAAAGTTCAGCATAAGCTTTATCTTCTCCTCTACGAGTGGCGTAGGCTGAGTAGAAGAATACGAGGCCGAATATTACAGCGAGACCTGCTCCAACCGAAGCATAAAGACGATCGGTATTCGCTTCATAAGCAGAAACATAATATTCAGTTTCAGCTAACTGAGAAATAGCTCTATTGTCTTTAATCGTTTCTTTGAACTCTCTAGTGTAGTTTATAACCGCACCCTCTCCATCCGATTTACGGACTTTAGCCAGAACATAAACTGGGTTATCGGCTAAGGTATCCTGTTTAGCTTTGAGTTCGTCAATCAGTTTATCGCCTTCTTTTACTTCAAGGCTGGTATAACCATAATCTTCGTTATCTTTACGAGTAAACTCGATTAAATATAATTGAGTCCCTCCATCTATATTCCCAATAGGCTCCGATAAAAATCCAGTAACTTTAACAGAAGTAGTTGCATTGTCTTTCATAGGACTTACACCGAAGATATTTCCTTGTTTATACAAATTCTCTGCAGTTTGGAAGAAATAGAAGAAGCCCATAAGTCCAATAGCGATAAGAAATGAGACAACTCCCATAACAATTAGTGAAATAATTCCACGAGTATTACGTTTTTCAGTCATAATAATTCTCCTTTTATAGGTATGTATAACAGACATAATATATCATAAGATAGTTTGAAGTGCAAAGGTTTGTTTGAAGTTTCACCTACTGAAATGGAAGAGTATTGGACAAAAAATCCCTCCTTTACTGGGTTGTCCAGTAAAGAGGGGATTTATCCATTTGCGAGTCTTTTTAGGCCATATTAAAATGGTCTATTTTTTTCATAACCAACTTCTAAGTTAGGGAACTCTTGGTGAGCTGCAAAGAAGAAAGGTTGTAAGAAGTTATCGGTTTCTTCACCGATATTTGTAATTTGAATTTTTGTTTTTTTCTTTCTATAACTTGTATTATCCGTCAAAAATACGATATATGAATCGCGGTTTGTTGTGATCCCATAACGTTTATGGTTGATTTGATAATGATAAATACGATTTGCTTGAGTTAAATCATAGACTTCTAACCCGCTAAGCGTTGTAAAGAAGTGATTTTTATAAATATACACTCTTGTTTTGTCATCGGCATAAGTTGCGTTTTGTAACATTAAGTCTAAGTTACCATTTAGTTCTGGGTAAGCTGCATATAATTCATCGTAAGCTGCATTTACTTTCTTACGTTTTAGGAAAGCTAATCCAACGAAAAGAAGTCCAGCTGCAGAAAGCCCAATTGCTACATACATGCCACCTTGAGCTGAAGAAGATGATTCAGATGTAGATAGATAGTAAGTTGTTTCTGATTTACCAGATAATAGATTATTATCATTCAAAACTTTTGTAAATTTAGAGTCGTAGTCTACAATGGCTTTTTTATTACGGAAAGAATCGATGACAGTGACTTTAACTAATTCTGGATTGTCTGGCAAAGTATCATTTTTTGAAATTAAATCAGAAGCTAATTTTGAATCAGCAGGAACTTCAAGACCGATGATTCCATACGTATTATCTTCTTTTAAATATTCAATAATATACAGTTTTGATTTTCCACTATCGACCGTAGCCACAGGATTACTAGAAATTTGAGTGACCTTAACCACTTGTGTATCTCCGTCTTCCCTTCGAGCGACATCAAACACTTTTCCTGCTTTTTCTAAGTCTTCTGGAGTAGATTTATTTAAACTGAATAAGACAACACCAGCTAGGGCGATTAAAATGATTCCGAAAATAAGACGCAGCTTAAATCCGTGATTGCGATTTTCTTTCATAAATAAAGTCCCCTTCTTAAATAATATGTTTATAATACACCTATCATAAACTAGATTTTTAGGAAATGCAAGAACGAATATAGCTTCATAAAGGGAGGGGTTTGGTTCTACGAATGAGAGTTAGAGATGTTTTTAATATGAGCAGAAAATTTTTTGCTTTCTCTTTTCCATGCTATCATGTAGCTATCGTGAAATGCGATGTATTTTACCAATAAAGGAGAATTGTTATGAAAAAATCAACCAAATTATTAATGACAACACTGTTAATTTCGTTAGGTTTGGCTGCATGTGGTGGCAATTCAACTTCGACGACAGCAAATAATCAACAAAGTTTAACGATTACAACATTTGGAGAATTAGCAACATTGGATAGTGCTGACTATGATGATGTGCCAAGTTCTGATATGTTAGGACAAATTTTTGAAGGGTTATACCGTGTCGCAAAAGACAATAAAGTTGAATTAGGGATGGCTGCAGAAGAACCAACTGTGAGCTCGGATGGTCTTGTTTATACATTTAAACTACGTGACGCTAAATGGTCTGATGGCACTCCAGTAACAGCCGGTGATTTTGTATATACGTATCGTAAATTAGTGAATCCAAAAGAAGGACATGTGGCTCAATCAGCGGATGTGTTCAAAAACGCTAAAAAGATTCGTACGGGAGAATTAGGCGTTGAAGAACTAGGTGTTAAAGCAATCGATGATAAAACACTAGAAATCACCCTTGAAAATCCTGCACCATATTTACCAAAATTATTAACAGGTTCTCGTTTCTTACCACAATCTGAAAAAGTGGCAACTGAAAAAGGAGAAGGGTATGGATCTACTGCTGACTCCATTGTAACGAATGGACCTTTTAAATTAGAAGGCTGGACAGGTTCTGAACTTTCTTGGAAACTTGTTAAAAATGAAGGGTACTGGGATGCTTCAAACGTTGCATTACAAAACGTCACAGTGAATGTGTCAAAAGAAGTCGCAACTTCTGTTCAATTATTTGAAGGAAAACAAGTACAATACACAACCATCAGCGAACAATTCGTGGATCAATATAAAGGGCAACCAACCTACCATGCAATTCCAAAAGCAACAATGGGGTATATGAGTTTCAACGTAGAACGTAAAGTGACAGGAAATAAACATTTCCGTCGAGCAATTGCGATGGCATATGATAAAGCCTCTTTAGTGAATAATGTCATGAAAGATGGTTCCATTGTTTCAAATGGATTAGTTCCAAAAGGATTTGGTGAAAATCCAGAAAGTGGAAAAGACTATGTAGAAGATCGTGGCGACTTACTCAGCTATAATGTAGAAGAAGCTCAAAAAGAACTAGCGTTAGCAAAACAAGAGCTAGGCATGGACACTATTGAAGTAACTCTACTAACTTCTGATGCCGGTAGTGCAAAAGTAGTCGGTGAATACTTACAAGCACAAATTCAAAAGAATTTACCAGGTGTGAAATTCAACATCAAATCTGTACCATTGAAAAACCGTTTAGAATTACAAAGAGCGGATGATTTTGATATTTTCTTTGGAACTTGGGCACCAGATTACCAAGATCCAGTGAACTTCTTAGAGCAATACGTTACAGGCGGAGGTATTAACTTCGCAAACTATTCAAGCTCTACTTATGACGAAGCTGTGAATGCAGTGAAAACAAAATATGCAACACAACCAGCTGAACGTTATAAACAAATGATTGCTGCAGAAAAAATCATCATGGATGATGCGATTGTGGCGCCAATCTATCAAGCAAGCCAAAGCTATTTACTTGCTGAAAACGTAGATGGATTTGAAGTTCTTCCATTTGGACGTACAATCAACCTACGACAAGCTTCTGTAAAATAATCAAAAAAATAAGAGACTCGAATTTTCGAGTCTCTTTTCGTTTTGAAAAAGCAAAATGTAACAGTTATGTTACATTTTATAAAATCGCTCTTTGAACGATTTCGTCCGAAGAGGGACTTTTTATAATGTTTTTGTCATATGATAATACGGATGACCGCTTAAGACACGTTCGCTTTCTGGGGTGTAGCCCAGTTTTTCATATAATTTGTAGGCTTTTGTATTATCCTTTTCGCAGTTGAGGGCGATTTTTGTGGCCCCTTGCTGGCGCGCTAAGTTTTCTACTTCTACCAATAATTTACGACCAATCCCATGGCGACGATATTCGGGATAGACTGCTAAGATATCAATGTACCATTCTCCGGGCATCGTCTCCTTATCCTCGTAGAGCGGGATTTGATGCTCAATGTTGTAAGCCTCGTATAATTGGTGGAATGGATCATCAATCGTGTCTTCTAAGTGCCCGTGATAGCCAAAAATTGCCCCAGCCACTTTTCCCTCATGGATATAGACCAGGGTTTGGCTAAGACCGTAGCGAAACTGATTGTCGAGCATGGCTTCTTCTAGCATCGCATAGAGCATTTCTGGGCTTGTATGTTCCAGAATTGGCAGTTCCATATCTTGCATAATTAATTCGATGAGCGGGATGATTTGACGGCGTTCATCGCGCTTTGGTTTTCGTATCATTGGGACTCCTTTTGATATTTCTCGCGGTAATCCGTTGGGGAAATTCCCGTTATTTTTCTAAATTGTTTTGAAAAGTAAGTTGGTGTTGTAAATCCAACGATGTCAGCCACTTGAGAAATAGAATAATTCGTTGTCCGCAGTAGAATTTTACTTTCTTTGATACGAATGGTCATTAAGTATTCCATTGGAGACATCCCAACTTCTTTTTTAAAACTGTGGGAAATATAGAAGCGGCTTAAGTGGGTCATTGACGCTAAGGCTTCTAGCTGAATGCTTTCTCGGTAGTAAGTCTTCAAATAATGTTTGATAAAAGCAATATCTTTTGTCGTTTTACTATGAGCACCGACTTCCAAATCAAAATGCTGGTGTCTTAAAATCTTAATCAATAAGATTTCTAACAGATTATGACAAACTAAATCATAACTGAGTGCTTGGTTGGTGGCTTCTTGCACCATCGCGTTTAAGTAGCGTAAAATGTCCTTTTGCTCATCTCGTAAATTAAAGAACGAAAAAGGATGTCCACCTTGATCCACAGGTGTTAAATTCGAGAAGGAAAGACCTTGGATTCCCACCACAATGTATTCTAGAGGAGAATCTGGTGAAGAAACTTCAGTGTGTTCTACCTGAGGATTAATAATGACAAAATCATTGGCTTTAACCGGAAAACGTTGGTGTTGAATAATAAATTCGCCCTTACCATCAATAACATAGAAAAGTTCAGTAAAGGGATGAGTGTGTAGCGTACTATGCCAGTCGCTATCGTATTTGGATTTGGTAATAGACTCTAATCGGAAGGATAAATTCTTAATATCAGACTCTATCATTAAAAAACGTTCGTTACTCATGTTGCATCCTTTCTTTGGCAATCTTACTATCTAATTATACAGATTGTAGAAAACGGTATCAACAATATTTTCGGATTTTATCTTTTTAGAAAATATTTTTTCAGTCAAAAGCGTTCAAAAGACGATGAACATCGATTTTACAAGCCCTAAAAATAGAGAGGACTTGACGCTGGGACACGAAGAAGGTATCCTTACCAAGAGTAAGAAAGGAGATTCATGGAAAGTAGGAACTAAATTTTCTAGAACCTAAAAAATCAGAGTAGACTTTATTGCGTTAAGTGCCCGGAGGATGGAATGTTGCCACTGGGACGAAAATGGAAACATTGCGGTAATTTAGTCGCATTCGCTGCATTTAAACAACACTAGAAATAGAAGAAGTTAAATGGAGCAACTCTTTACAATTAAAGGAGATGCTAATATGGAAAATACAAAGAAATATAATAGAAAACAAATACTTGATATTACAGTGATGGCGCTAATCTTGGCCATTCGTCTTGTGATGGAAATGTTGCCAGCAATAAAATTCGGAGTTTACGTACAACTTGGCTTCGGATTCATCGGAGCTGCCATTGCAGGGGTCATGCTTGGACCGTGGCGTGCAGCGCTTGTGGGAATCTTAGTCGATATCCTCGGGAACTTCTTCCGCGGAGAGAGTGGACAGTTCTTTATCGGCTATACACTGACAGCACTTGTCGGAGGACTCATCTACGGATACTTCTTATATAAGAAACCACTCAGATGGGAACAAATCTTGATTGCAGTATTACTCGTCACAATTGTCTGTAACCTCGGATTGAATTCACTATGGGTGTATATGATGACAGGAAAAGCCTTCTCCGTCTTCATGCCACTGCGAATCCTGAAAAATATGATCTCGCTCCCATTGAATACCGCCATCCTCACCGTGCTGTTTTCTAACCAAACCATGAAAACCTTAATAGAAAAATACAGGGTGTGAGGCTTCGCGCCCAGAAATGGAACGTTGGACCCGAACGACGCAAAGGGCTCGGAACGAGTCGTGCGTACGTTTGGGGAAACGCACGCCATTTCTGCGAAGCCGAACCCGACTAAAACAGGATATGAGGGCGAACGCTCAGGACTGAATCACTGGACCGGAGTAACGCAAGGGACTTGGTACAAGTCGTGCGGATACTACGGGAAGTGGACGTCAGTCCTGTGAGCCCGAGCTCAACTACACAGGGTGTAAGGCTCTTGCTAGCACCCCCTCCCATTTAGGAGTAGAATAGAACCAAAGAGCAACTATCTGAATTAGTTCAAAGCGAAGGGAGGCACAACCATGCCATTTATTCATGTTGAAATGATCGAAGGAAGAAGCCGTGAACAAAAAGAAGCCCTTGTCAAAGAAGTGACAGAAGTGGTCTCTAAACATTCTGGCGCTCCAACAGAACACATTCATATCATTATTCAAGAAATTAAAGCCGAAAACCTTGGCCAAAACGGCAAACTAAGAGGTTAACCAACTTCATTTTTGCATCAATGTTGTTAATTCCTAATTGAATGGAGGAGTACAATGATTAATAATAGTGATTTTGGTGGTTTTATTATTTCGAACAATATTCTTGAGGGGAAGCCAATTCGATATACTTTTCGTGATCAATCTTCAATACCTCCGATGAATGGATGGACTCTATTATCCATTGAAGATGATGAAGAGTATCTTTCAGATGCAGCCAATTTCAAAATTCTAGGAGCTGATTCCATTTATAAAATCGCTCCAGTGATGCTAGAGATTTTCGAAGCACCGTATGGGACAGATTTATGTTGGCTATATGAAGAGGGTGTTCATGTTGGCTTTTACGATTTAGTCGAAGAGAGAGAAACTACGATAGAAGAAATTTTATCTTCAACAAATTAAATAGACTATCCCAAAACTCAAGCTGGCAGAATCGCTGTTGGCTTGAGTTTTTTATGCAAAAAATTTTTTTAAACTTTCTTGTTGACATTTGTAAATCACTAGTGTAAACTAACAATGTAAATTACAAATGTAAACGAAAGCGGTGAAAGTAATGAGCAAACAAAAAGAGTACATTATTGAAGGAATGAGTTGTGCTTCATGTGCCATGACGATTGAGAATGCCGTCAGCAAAATTCCAGGCGTTGATAAAGCTAGCGTCAACTTGGCAACTGAGATCATGACTGTTGAAGCAAACGATAGCGTGACCACTGAAGATATCGCCAAAGTGGTCGATGGTGTGGGATATAGCGCTCGTCCTCGTGGCAAATCAGTGGAAGAAGAACTCGAAGAAAAGAACGAAAAGAAAGAAGCGCACTTAAGAGAAATGAAGCGAAACCTAACCATTTCAGCGATTTTCACCGTGCCACTTCTCTTTATCGCAATGGCCGATATGGTTGGAATTCCAATGCCAGCCTTTCTAAGCCCAATGCAAAGTCCAGTTAGCTACGCGTTGATTCAATTGGCGCTTGTTCTCCCAATTGTCTGGATTGGACGTCGTTTCTTCGTGGATGGATTTAAGGCCTTGTCTAAAGGACATCCGAACATGGACAGCTTAGTCGCACTTGGAACAAGCGCTGCGTTCCTATATAGTCTCTACGGAACGTACCACGTATTAGAAGGCCATGCGCATTTTGCGATGAACCTTTACTACGAATCAGCCGGCGTTATTTTAACCTTAATCACACTTGGAAAATACTTCGAAGACGTGTCAAAAGGGAAAACATCCATGGCGATTCAAACGCTCGTAGGCCTTGCTCCTAAAATGGCGACGGTTTTACGAGACGGACAAGAAGTAGAAGTTCCTGTAGAAGAAGTGCAAGTGGGCGACCTCATTCGTGTCAAACCAGGTGAAAAAGTTCCAGTCGATGGCGTCGTGACAGAAGGAAACTCAACCGTTGATGAATCGATGTTAACAGGGGAAAGTATTCCAGTATCGAAATCAGTTGGCGATGAAGTGATTGGGGCAAGTTTAAACAAGACAGGTTCTTTCATTCTAAAAGCAACAAAAATCGGGAAAGACACAGCTCTCTCTCAAATTATTCAGTTAGTCGAACAAGCACAAGGATCCAAAGCACCGATTGCCAAACTGGCCGACAAGGTTTCTGGAGTATTCGTTCCAATCGTAATCGTCTTGGCTCTTGTTTCTGGACTTGCTTGGTATTTCCTTGGACAAGAATCATGGGTATTTGCCCTCACGATTACCATCTCAGTCCTCGTCATCGCCTGCCCATGTGCATTAGGGCTTGCGACACCAACTGCTATCATGGTGGGGACTGGTAAAGGGGCCGAAAATGGAATTCTTTTGAAGAGCGGGGAAGCGTTAGAAGAAGCCAACCACGTAAATATGGTTGTTTTCGACAAAACAGGCACGATCACAAACGGAACTCCTGTTGTCACAGATGTGGTCACTGCAGATTCTACCGATGCAGATGCCCTCATTCGCCTAGCTGCTAGCCTTGAAGTAGCGTCCGAACACCCTCTTGGCGAAGCGATTGTTGCCAAAGCCAAAGAACAAGGGGCTGCATTTGATGAAGTGACGAACTTCGAAGCCATTCCTGGTTTTGGGATTAAAGGCCACGTGGGTGAAACACTCGTCTTCCTTGGAAACGAAAAATGGATGCGTGAAAATGGTCTTGCCAATGTTGAGATGAACGACAAAGCCAATCATTTTGCCGAACAAGGAAAAACACCGCTCTATATCGGCTATAACGATGCCGTACAAGGTTTAATTGTTGTAGCGGATACTGTTAAAGAAAGTAGCGCGCGTGCCATCCAAACCCTACATGAAATGGGCATTCAAGTCGCTATGATGACAGGGGACCACGAACGAACTGCACAAGCGATTGCTGCTGAAGTGGGGATTGACCGCGTATTTAGTGAAGTTTTACCGCAAGATAAGGCGAATTATGTGTCAAAATTACAAGAAGAAGGCTATATTGTGGCGATGGTGGGGGATGGTATCAATGATGCCCCAGCTCTTGCACAAGCGCAAGTCGGTATCGCAATCGGTACCGGAACAGACGTAGCTATCGAATCTGCAGACGCCGTCTTAATGAAGAGCGACTTGATGGATGTACCAGCGATGTTAAAACTTAGCCGTGCAACCATCCGTAATATTAAAGAAAATCTATTTTGGGCATTTGCCTATAACGTAATCGGAATACCATTTGCGATGGGAGTTCTTCACCTCGTTGGCGGACCGCTCCTCAACCCAATGATTGCCGGAGCCGCAATGAGCTTCAGTTCCGTATCTGTTGTCCTCAACGCCCTAAGATTAAAACGCTGGAAAGCATAACTTTAAAGGAGAGATTGATGATGAAAAAAGAATATAATTTAGAAGGAATTAAATGCGAAGGCTGTGCCAACACAGTGAAAGAACGCTTCTCAAACGTCCCAGGCGTGACAAACGTTGAAGTCAGCTTAGAAAACAAAGTAGCCACAGTCGAAGGAGACGCAAGCGTCGACGCATTACAAGCATCTCTTGAAGGTACAAAATACAGCATTCAAAAGTAAAAAAATTCAGACCGCTTGAATGATATATCGGACCATTCTCCTATAGATTTTTTACCACAGGTGCAGTAATATGAAGATAGAACAAAAGGAGGAATTTCTATGATTATTACTACAACGCAAACGGTCGAAGGGTATCAAATTGTTGAGTATAAATGGATTGTTTTTGGAGAAGTGGTAGCAGGTGTTGATGCTATAAAAGATATCGCAGCAGGACTAAGAAATTTCTTTGGAGGCCGTTCTAGAGCCTATGAAGGAGAACTTTCAGAAGCCAGAGAAGAAGCTCTACAAGAAATGGAAGAAAGAGCTGTAAAAATCGGAGCAAATGCTGTAGTAGGCGTGAAAATGGACTATGAGTATATGGATGGCATGATTATGGTCACCTGTAGCGGAACCGCAGTCGTTATTGAAGCACTATAAAAATTAAGAAAGCTAGCCTATCTGCCTAGCTTTCTTTTTTGTTGTCTCTGTTGCATCTCATGGTTATTAGAAGCACAGAAGTAGAGCGTTGCGGAAAATACTTAGTTGTGGTTTCGAAGAACCTACTACCGTATAAGTGTTGTCTGCTTCGTCTATCACCCTTCCTCTACAATCCATGGTTAGTAGAAGTAAATAAAGTAAAGCGTTGCTAACAACACCCAGTGTGGTTTCGATGAATCTACACCCGTCTAAGTGCTTTGCTTCGTCTATCACCCTTTCTCCGCAATCTATGGTTAGTAGAAGTAAAAAAAGTAAAGCGTTGCGAAAAAAACACCTAGGATTCTATACGAGTAGTAGTCGCGAGTGTACTCGATGCGAATTACAGACTCAGGAAATGAAATTTCCTAGAGTCTGTTTGAGGCTCGAGAGGTCTGAGACCTTGGCTCAGACTGGTACAGCCATTACTACTCGTATGAGAAAATCCTAGGTGTTTAATATTTATTATTTTACTTCTGCACGATCTAACCATGGAGTTGCAGTTTCATCTAGAACAACATTAAGGTCCTCAATGTTCTTACGTCCTTGGTTTGCCAACCACGCACGACCAGCTTCTTCCCCTTCAGTCGCAAACACAGCTACAGAATCTTTCCATGTTGCACGACCACATAACACACCATTGAAAGTAGAACCAGCTTCTTTCGCAAAGCGTAGCGTTTCTTGGAATAATTCAGCAGAAACACCAGCACTTAAGAAGATGAATGGTAAGTGAGTGATTTCAGATTGTTCTTTGAATAAACGTAATGCTTCTTCACGAGTATAAACAGGTTCAACGCCTTCTTTAGTGAAGCCTTCTACGAAGTTCATGTTTACTGGAACTTCCACTTTTAATACGTCAACGTTGTAACGTGGGTCAGAGAAGATTTTCATTGCGTCGTTTACTTTATGAGGTTTTACTTTAGCGTATGCCGCTGATTTCACATCGTCGTCACTTGCTTCGTAAGAAACGATTTCTAAGAAGAATGGAATATCTTCTGCCACACATTCGCTACCGACACGTTCTACCCATGCATGTTTGATGTCGTTGATGGCTGGATCTTCATCAATATCGTAGTATAAAAGAACTTTAACAGCGTCAGCGTCTAACTCTTTAATACGTTTTGCAGACCAGATTGGAAGTAAGTCTGGTAAACGGCCGATTTCAGTTGCATCGTAACCAGTTTTTTCGTAAGAGATTAAAAGTCCGCAGTCTTCGTGGCGTAATTTTGCAGCTGGAAGACCATATTCTGGGTCCAAAAGAATTGAAGAAGAGAATTTTGTTAATTCTTCAGAGATTAATTCTTTGAAGCGGATGATGCCTTCGTCACCTTTTACATTTGGGTTTCCTGCAGCAATCATTTTTTTCAATGAACCACGTTGGTCAATCGCTAAAGCACCGATGACATGGTTTTTGTTTGAAAGTTTTACTAAGTGATCATATTTTCCTTTTGTTAATACTAATTTTGACATAATAACACTCCTTCAGTTGTTTTAATTATTTAAGCTTCGAAATAAGGCTTACCGTCTAAATAAGTCGCTTTGAGTTGTAACGCATCGTCTAATACGATGAAATCCGCTGCGTACCCTGGGTCGATGCGTCCGCAAACGTCGTCGATACCGACTGATTTTGCGGGAACAAGGCTAGCCATTGTAATAGCTTCGTGTGGAGTCGCAATGCCCCATTTCACAACGTTTTGAACCCCTTGGATGAGTTCCAAGATACTTCCAGCAAGGCTTCCGCCGTCTTTCAAGCGAGCCGTACCGTCTTTTACGATTACAGGGAATTCTCCAAGCATCGATTCGCATTCGCCCATACCGCCCGCACGCATACAGTCTGTAATAAGAGCTACATGGTCGTGACCGCAACATTTCATAACGATACTTGCGCTCACTGGGTGAACGTGGTGACCGTCACAGATGAGTTCGTCGAATACGTTTGGCAATGTGAGTGCCGCGCCGACAACGCCTGGTTCGCGGTGATGTAAGCCGCGCATTCCGTTGTATGTGTGAACGAAGATGTTCGCACCGGCTTCAACGGCGTTTTTACAATCTTCGTAAGTGGCATCTGTATGCGCAAGAGCGACATAGATGTCTTTTGTTTTCGCGTGTTTGATGAAATCAACGGCCCCTTCACGTTCAGGCGCAATCGCGATTTTCTTCACCCAACCGCCAGCGCGTTCTTGCCATTCATCCAAGATTTCAGATTTAGGGTCGCCCATGTATTTAGGGTTTTGCGCGCCTTTGTATTTTTCACAGAAGAATGGACCTTCTAGGAAAATCCCTCTGATTTTAGCGCCGCCAAGCGATGTGGCGTTATCGCCGACAGTTTGGCAGACATCCGCTAATAATTCGCGAGATGCAGTTAAGGTTGTTGGTAAGTAAGAAGTGACTCCGCATGAAGGAAGTCCTTCTGAAATGGTACGAAGTGCTTCTACGTCGTTATCCATGACGTCAGCGCCTTTGAATCCGTGAATATGTGTATCCACAAGACCTGGGGCAATTTGATAGTTGCCGTAGTCGATGATTGTTGCGCTGCTTTCTGGTGTTTCGGTTCGAAAGGCTCCGAAAGTTCCATTGTCTAAGATGGGTAAGTACCCTGGACCTTTCACTTCGTCTTCAAAATAAAATGCTTTGGCATAAATATAAGTTGTCATAGGATCATCTCTTTTCAATAAAGTTATTTATGCTTCTAATGGGTGAATCGTTACTCCTTTAACGACACGGTTCACAGTCCCTGTTGGTGAAGGAGTGTCCGGTTTGTTTCCAACTTTGATAGAAGAAAGTAGAGAAACCGTTTGTCCAAATACCGCATATGGAAGTGCAAGATAAGCATCTGGAACGAAACGATATTCTTTATCGAAGCTGAAAGATAGACCTTCAAAGTCACTTTCTGCATCCACTCCAACCGCTAGAACAAGGCGTGCAATTTGGTCGCCGTGTAATTCGTTTAAGATATCGATGTCGTATTGACGCGTATAGTCGTCATTCGATACGAATACGAAGGCTAGAGAAGAGCCGTTTACGAATGATTTAGGACCGTGACGGAATCCCATTGAAGAATCGAATGCTGTTGCGATTTGTCCAGCAGTCAATTCAAGAATCTTCAATTGAACTTCGCGAGCAAGACCGCTTAGAGAACCAGAACCTAAGTAGATGACACGGTTGTAGTCTAAGTTCACGTAATGTTGAATCACGTCTTCACGTTCTAGAACGCTTGACCCCATTTGACGGATGGCTTTCACGAAGCCTTCTTTTTCTTCAAGCGAATGTGCTTCATCGAATACAAGAAGCGCTGTAAGAGTCATACATGTGAAGCTTCCTGTCATCGCAAAACCAGCGTCGTTCGAGCGGTCTGGCATCATTAAGAGTAAGTTGTTTGTATCGTCTTTAGCAGCAACGGCTAATTTTCCTTCTGGTGCACAAGTGATTGTGATTTGATAGAAGTCGCGCACGATTTGTTGGCCAAGTTGTACACTTGCAAGACTTTCTGGTGAGTTACCGCTACGTGCAAATGAAACAAGCACTGTAGGAATTTCTGCTTTGAAGTAGTCATGTGGATTACTTACAAGGTTTGTCGTTCCTACTGATTGGAAATCAAAACGGTCTTCATTTCCTGTACGTTTTAAGTAAGGAAGAATTGTATCTCCCACATATTGTGATGTACCCGCACCTGCGAAAATCACGCGTAGTTTTCCTTCTGGTAAACGGTCTAAGAAAGCAGTAATGCGTTCTAAGTTTGCTTTGTAGTAATCAAAAGCTTCTTTCCACAATTCTGGTTGTTGGCGAATTTCGCGCGTTGTAATTTCTGCAGATAA
>NZ_CALHIF010000047.1 GCF_938030755.1 uncultured Granulicatella sp.
AAGAGCGAGAGAAGGCTGCGAAGGAAGCTGAAGAAGCATCCGTTTCGGCTGACTCTGATTTTAGTGATTCTATTCTTTACGGTAGTCTTGATTGAAAGCATTAGTTATTATTTACGTACTAAATTAGCGTAGGAGGGGACTTAAATGAATGAAGCAGTTTTAAATCAATATCAAAAAGCTCCTCGTACTTGGATCGTAAAATTAATAGTTGTTTTAATTCTTGTAACGCTTATTGCATGGTCTGGTACGACTATTGAATTAAGTAAAATTCCTGAGAATGGCGCTGAAATCTCAAAGAATATTATTAAAGGGATTTTCTCTCCTGATACAACACTCTTATTCGATAGAACAAATAAAGGTGTAGCATACCTATTGTTAGAAACAATCTGTATTGCATTTTTAGGAACTTTAGTAGGATCAATTTTAGCAATTCCATTTGCTTTCTTATCTTCAACAAATATCGTACCGAAACCTGTAGCATTAATTTTCCGTACATTAATTATGGCCATCCGGACAGTTCCAACATTAATTTATGGGTTAATGTTCATTCGTGTAACTGGTCCAGGGGCATTTACAGGTCTTTTAACAATGTCTGTAGCATCGATTGGAATGATTTCTAAATTATATATCGAAGCAATCGAAGACTTAGATTACAAGATTTTAGAATCTTTAGATGCTAGTGGTTGTAACTTTTATCAAAAGATACGATTTGGGATCCTTCCTCAATTAATTCCGTCTTTCATTTCGACGGTAATTTATCGTTTTGATATGAACTTAAGAGATGCGACAGTTTTAGGGATGGTAGGTGCCGGTGGTATCGGTTCTCCTTTAATGTTTGCGATGAGTGCTTATAAATGGAATGAAGTAGGGGCCATTCTTTGCGGATTAATCATTTTAGTATTATTCATTGAATTTGTATCTACTAAGATTCGTACACGACTAGCTCGTGGTTAATGTTTATCTATTAAATAACAAAAAAACGACTTACAGAGCATTTCTGTAGGTCGTTTTCATTTGTAACTATGTCTATTTTATCTTTGTGAAAATTTCACGAATTAATGGTGCAAAGCTATATGCAATGGCTGCAAATCCAATCAATAAAAAGAATGATAATACAGGCACTGTCTGGTAAATAGCGAATAAAGTTGCAGCAATAATAACTACAGCAATAATCAGTGATTGAACAGGCATTACGATAATCAGTAAATAACTGTTTTTAACGAGACGCTTTATAGGACTAAAATACTGAGTCGTCATTGCAAGACCAATAATTGAAGCTACAATAGTTACAACTAAAATGAATGCTGATAACATGAATAACATAAAGCCGATAATTTTGAACAAATCAGCATTAGTATTCGCAAAATTCCAGTAAAACTGAGCCATATAAACTAAGGCTGCAATTAAAACTAAATACACAATCCATAGCAGCATTTTTTTAGTAATATCACGTTTAAATTCATTCCAAAACGGCTTAACGAGTGTGCGATTTTCATCCTCAGAAAGCTTAAGTGTTGTATGAATTAAGGCTGAAACTGCTGGACCAATCGTAACAACAGGTATACATAGAACGATAAATAATAGATTTAATAAAATAAAATCAGCAACTAATGTAGCGAAACGCCAAAACTTGCTGTCTTGATTATATTGCATATGAGACCATCCTTATTAATTAATTACCTTAACAGTATACGTTGAGGAACTTTAAAATGCAATAATGTTTCTTTATCATATTTCAACTACATGTATAGGTTTACATAATATATATTATACTAAGTTGTGTATCAAAAATTAATATATCCTCCATCATCAACAAAATACGCCCAGCGTTTATTAGTAACACTGAGCGAATAATCATTTATATAATTTTTAATGTATCGATATCTATATTCTTGTTAATTGATAATAAACATAGAACTTTTCTTGTAACTTTTTTGTTACAACTGATGGCTAATGCATCCGCGTATATATTTAATTGGTCTTTATATTTACGGACGATGCTTTGAATTCCTTCTGTAGAATCCACGACATAATCTGTCTTATAATCAAATACGATAATTTCATCATCTAATTCGATATATCCATCGATAATCCCGTGAATCATCATCAAATCATCTGTGTGAATCGATTTAAAGAAATTGTTTGCTTCTAATACATAAGAAAATGCTTGCTCACGTACTAAAGCATGTGAATTTTGCACAATCAATTGACCGAATGTTGATTGGAAGAATTCGTATGCTTGCGTCAATGGAACTTTTGCAGCAACTTCTGGTGTAATTTCATTAGACTCAACCAAACTTCTGAGTAATTGTTCTAATGAATCTAGTGTAATTTCACTTGTAAAGTCTACCTTCTGCATTAATAAATGAAGAGCACTACCTCTTTGAGCTCCAGTAACAGTTGTAGAACTCGTTTGCATAAAGCGTGGTTGTTCCAATGTAGGAGAGAGATAAATAGCTCTTCTCCCCTCTTCTGTCAAGCTATTTTGTGATAATTCTTCAATAACTGGATCTTCAAGCACACGTTTTAATTCAGACACACTTTGATAACTTGTTGTCTTGCTTTCACCGTCAAACTGATAATCTTGTTGAATGGTTTTTAGCATACTTTGAACTCGAGTCTTCAATTCACTTGGAGAATTTGCTTCACTATAATATTCATGCCAATCTTCTTGGAAGACTTCCTTATCACTGATTTCATGGATATAGTGTTTGCTATTCGATACAATATCCGCCTTAGCAACAATTTCAGGAGTAATCTTGTATTGTTCGCGAATAGAACTCAGTAGCATCCAGTTAAGGAATGCACCGCTTTTGAATCGTGCTTGATACGGTAAAATTTCACTAGATTCATTTGTTAAAAAGGCATATTTCTTCTTAAAGGTCTCGTAGTTTTTAAGAGTACCTACAATAATTAGTTTTTCACGTGCACGAGTCATCGCTACATATAATTTACGCATCTCTTCAGAGAGTAATTTTTTCTTCTCGAAGTTTCGTGTGGCTACCGCTTGAACGGTTGGATACGTAATACGAGTGCTTAAATCGAAGTAATTCGTACCTACACCAATCTCATCTGAGCACATGATAGATGCTTTTAAGTCTTGCATATTAAATTTGCGATTGGTATCAATTAAGAATACAACTGGGAATTCCAACCCTTTACTTGCGTGAATTGTCATCACTTGTACAGCATTGGAATCCGTTGCTATTGGCGCTTCATCTAGATCTTTTTCTTTCTTTTGAAGAGCTTCAATGAAACGAATAAAGTTACGAACGCCCTTAAAACTACTGGATTCATACTGATGAGCGTGTTCGTACAAAGCATGCAAGTTTACAGCTCTTTGCACACCGTTTGATTGTCCATGAACATATTCCAAGTAATGCGTATCCATATAAATTTCCCAGATTAACTGAGCGATGGATTCGTTATTAGCGCTGTCTCTCCATTTATTTAACAATGTTAAAAAGCCTTCTAGACGTTCTTTAAGTGCTAATTGTTGCTTAGAATCATAGTAGTCCAGATCTTGCAACTTAAATTTAGAAACAAATTGGCAAACTGCTTCGTAGTAACTTGTATTTTTGGATGTTGTACGAATGTGCGCCAATGCGATTTCGTCTAATCCCACAAGTCCTGAACGCAATACAGCAACTAATGGAATATCTTGTAATGGATTATCAATCACTTTTAATAAAGAAACCATTGTTGTAATTTCAGTACGTTTAAAGTATGATTGCGCCTTTTGAACGTTCACTGGAATTCCATAAGCAGCAAAAATAGATTCGATTTTATCATTATTACTCTTTGTAGATGAAAGAATGGCGAAGTCTCCATAATTTACTGGACGTTGGGCATCTGCTTTATCATTCATCACTTCAAAAGGTGTATGAATCATCTCTTGAATACGTTGTGCAACATAATGAATCTCGTTTTCTACTTTTTCAAATTCTTCAGCTTCTTCTAT
The DNA here is from genome assembly GCF_938030755.1 of uncultured Granulicatella sp. Classification (GTDB taxonomy): domain Bacteria; phylum Bacillota; class Bacilli; order Lactobacillales; family Aerococcaceae; genus Granulicatella. The sequence goes on from NZ_CALHIF010000047.1 coordinate 3,962, forward strand.
GGCTTCGACATCTTCTTTTAAATCAACATCTTCAATAAGGATGATTTCACTTGTTTTGTCGTCATCGTGTGAATAAGAGAGATTTCCTGTTTTAAGTGCAGCGACATCGTCATATACCACTTGTCCCAACTCTTTATTCATAATTTGTTGGAATACCTTATTCGTAAAGGAAAGAACCTCATCTCTAGAACGGAAATTCTCTGCTAGAACGATTCTCTCTCCACTCTTCCCTTCAGCATACGCTTCGTATTTTTCGCGGAAAAGAGACGGATCTGCAAGTCGGAATCCGTAGATAGATTGTTTCACATCACCTACCATAAAACGGTTATTAGGCTTACTTACAAGCTCTAAAATCGCTTCTTGGACACGGTTCACATCTTGATACTCATCGACCATGACTTCTTTAAAGTGTTTTTGATAATATTCTGAAGCAATCTTTTGACCATTTGAATCTAATTTTGTCAAAATTCTCAAAGTATCATGTTCTAAATCCGAGAAATCAAGCTTATTTAACTGATGTTTTTCATTCTGAAATCGGTCATAGAACATCACAGCAATATCAGAGAGTTTCGATAAGATTCGGTTTACTTTCACCATTTGTTGCAGTTGAATTTCTGGAGAAATCGCAAAGTAATCCTCTTTGATTCTTTGGAAGTCTTTTTTTAGCCCTTCACGGATTGCTTTAATATCGTCAAGATTATCTTTAACCGATTCATCCACTTTAGCAGTGGACCAATTTTTAAATTTTCTGTCTGCAAATGTCTGATATGCAAAAACATAGGATTCTTCTTGGATATGCACCAGAACAGCTTTAACAAAATCTAAATCATCTTCTAGAACTGCTTGATGCTTGGGTGCTCCAAGGATTTCGATTTCTTTAAGTAGCTGATCATATTGTCTAGCAAGATAAGATAGTTCCTCAATCAGTGCGGGTTTCACGTATGTTTTAACAAAGGGGGTTGAAGCATAATCAGTTCCTACAGCATAGTTATCAGTCAAATTTGATAGCCATGTTTTTGGTTCTCTTTTCGAACGAGAATATTGGTATAGACGGTAAACAGTATTGGTGATACCGTCGTCTGAATGGTCGCTTGAGAACGTTGCAAACACTTCTTCGTATTCAGGATGTTCAAGAAGTTCTTCTTCTAGTGCTCTCCATACTTTCTCTTGTAGTAATTGCCCTTCAATTTCATCCATCATCGTAAATACGGGGTCAATCCCTGCTAAATAGAAATAACGACGAATCACTTTCATACAGAAACTATGGATTGTTGAAATCATAGCAGATGGAATCAGTTGCAATTGTTTTGCAAAACGTTGCTGAAGGATTTCATCCGTTGATTTTTCAATCGCTTCTTCTAATTTAGTACGAAGTCGTTCCTTCATTTCTTTTGCTGCAAGTTCTGTAAAGGTTACAACTAGTAATTCATTAATATCGATACCCTCTTGAATATGCATGAGAATACGCTCTACAAGAACTTTGGTCTTTCCTGATCCAGCTGAAGCAGAAACAAGAAGATTGTTTCCTCGAGTGGCAATGGCTTTCCATTGATCAGGTGTTGCTTGTAGTTCTTTTGGTTTCTCTGGAATCATTCTTCTGTCTCTCCTTTCTTAGTTTTTAATTCATCTTGAATAAATGTAATCCCCTCTTCTTTTTCAAACTTTTGAAGAGAACGATATCTGTTTTCTGGGTTTGTAGCATCAAACTGTGCAATACTACTAAATTTACCGGATACAGAATCTGCATATTGTTTAAAGTCCTCGTAAGGAGCAAGTGTGATATCTCCCGACAGGATACCTCTACCCGCTTCTTGAATTTTTTCCCATACAAAGTCTTTAAATAGCTTTAATTCTTCTGTCGTATAAACGCCATTTTTATAAGTTGCACTAATATTCCCATCTTTTTTCAGAGCAACATTTAATACATTTGATTTACTTGTTTCAACTAATTCCGGATTCAGTTTAGCAATCTCATCTGAGTTGACTAACCCACGATGTTTAAATGCTTTTGTCCATTCTTGCATCAATTTATCTTCAGTCGGAACCTCTTTAATGCTGAATTTTGGATTATGCACATGGATATAACTTGCTTCCAGAGGCGTTGGAACCAACCCTGTTTCACTTCGGATAATTTCTTCAGATACTTTTAAATACGTTAACAGTTGAATTTGAACCCCTGCAATCAGTTTTGCAATCTCAAATTTTTGTTCAGAAGACTTGTAGTCAATAATCCCATTATAAATTCTGTTATCCGACTGCAATAAGTCGATACGGTCAATCTTCCCACGTAAATGAATAGATTGATTATGTCCAATTGGAATATGAATTGGATAGTTTCCAGAAGTCCCGAATACCACTTCGGTCATCCAAGGTTTTGTCTCTAGCGCTAAGGCTTGTTTTTGAAGCGCATTTGTCGTTTGCATGAGTGTTTGGTGTAACAATCCTTGGATGAAGTTTAAACGTCTAGAAGAGGCTAAAATCGCAAATTTCGGATTGTCTTTCATTCGATTGAAGATATCTTTTTCAATATCCAACTTTTGCTCTAACGTTAAGTCTCTTAGAGATATCCCACGTGCATTTAACTCTTTAATAAACTGATCAAAGAATTCATGGAAGTATTCACCAGTATTGGCTGGTGAAAGTTCAAATTCTTGGCGTTCTTTCAATCTTAATCCGTATTGTAAGAAATGGCTAAATGGATCTTTATAGTACGTTTCAATTTGAGATGTTGATAAATTTAATTGATTTCCATAAAGCTCTTGCGCAAGAGAAAGTGGCAATTTACTTGCTACATTCAATCTAAAGACAGACGCTAGTAATGCGTGATAGTTAGCGCTGAATGCGGCGTCAGTTTTTAGTAAATGCGGAATTAATTTCCACAAGAAATCAATCTCTTCTTTTTCTTTGAACTTGTTTGCTCTCATCTTCAATAGAAGCGTTGTAAAGAGTTCATATGGAACAACGAAATCACCTTGTTCTAAGCGGTTTTGTCGGTTCAACGACCCATCAATTTCTTCTAGTTCATAGTGTTTTAATAAACGTTGTATGAAATTTGAAACCAGTTGTTCTTTACCATCTTTAGAAATAGCACAAGAGAGATATAGGTGATCTGTTGCGCTCATGAGTAACTGATAGAATACAAACGGCTCAACGGATTGCAGCTGACCTGTTGTTGGCGCAAGGAAACGTCCACTATCTAAATGATTTGAGAATAGTACACGTTCATCGTCTGTTAATAGTCCTGTTTCATCAATATTACGAGGCATTACACCTTGCGTTAGTCCCACTGCAAAAGTAATTTTCTTCGGTGTATAACGAACGGAATCCATCCCAGTGATGGTTAATTCATCTAATGTAGATGGTGCTAAATTATAGTGCGTTTGTTCAAAACCAGTATGAAGTAACATCATAAAAGTTTCCCAATCAAAGGATTTTTCACTAAAAATATAAATATATTCATCTAGCAATCGGATAAATTCGGACCAAACTTGTTCTTGACGTCTAGCTGTTTCTACATCTCCTTCTTCAGCAGCAACATCTCTCCAATAAATAAAGGATTGATCAACGCCTAAAGTTAATAGTAATTGATATAGTACAGAAACAGCTTCTTTCGTTGTAGCTGCTTGTTCTATTTTTTTGAATGCAGGTAATAATACACTTGTTAATTCATCGCGAAGTTGCTCTGCTTTTAGTAGAACTCGTGTATTTTTATCAGTCTGTTCCGCTTTCGAATCTTCGTCAATGGAATCTTCCACATACGCCCAAGATTTCCCATTTGTCCATTGATACCCTTCGTAACCATTGGCAAGAATAACCGTTTCTGTTTCGTCTAATTGTTGTCTAAACGCTTGTAATTGGTCCTTAAGTGAAGTTTCATCGTCTTTATGCCATAAGATATATTCACTACGAAGAAGACTCATAATATCGGCATAACGCCAGTCATAATTCCAAATAGCAAAAAGCGCGTCTAGTACTTGAATGATTGGATGATGTTCCATAGAATCTGATAAATCGATAAATCCAGGAATATCGTATTGCTTTAAAAGCGATTCTAAGAATAAATGATTCCCTTCTAAATTACGTCCTAAAATTTGGATATCTTTGTAGCGAACTTTTCCAGTTTGCACCATTCTTTTAATTTGGGCAAAAGTTTCTTGGTACTCTTCTCTTTCGTCCGTATATTTAGTAAAAGTAATCTTTTGTAATGGAATTTTTTGTTCTGGTGTTCTTTTCACCTTTGGAAGTCCACCATTTGTTTCCAGCCAGAACTGTTCCACCTCTTTAAATTCTTCATCAAAGATAGATTCAGTATTATCCCATTCGATGATGCGTGCTAAGTCATCTCCTCTATTGATCCATCTTGAGAGTCTCTCCAGGAGAATTCTATTTGAAGTAAACAGTGAATCTCCTATTTCATTCTTGGCAGTATGTACACCATAAGTTGTTAATGTAGCATGAAATTCAACAGTGGCACCACTTCCCACTAAAGCTTCAATTACTTCCATTTCAGCCTTCGATAACGTTACCATTTCATCAATCGCAATAAAGGTACTGGATAAATCTTTAGAAGCAATGACACTACATAACTGGGCATAACTTTCTTCTTGGTGAACAAAATCTTGTTTTAGTGCATTCGTATAGTAACGATAAATAATTCCAAATTCTTTTAATCGTTGCTCGTTTTCAGTAGGGTTGGTTGCTTCAAAAAAGCTTGAGAAATCCTCAATTTCAATTCCTCCTGATTGAAATTCATTCATTACTTTGCTTAGTTGTTCAAGAAAACCTTTATGACGAGCTTCATTTTTAAAGAGTACTAGTTCGTCAGAATGCTCCTCCAAAATGGATTTCAAAAGCATTGTAATTCCTACTTTTGAAATGGAGAGTTTTTCTGTAATAGCTTCATTACGAAGGAGATACCATAATAAACGTTTAAAACTATAAACTTGTAGTCTCGTAGAAGCGTAACTTCGATTACTTGAATGCGTTAACAACTCCCCGACACTTCGAATCATTTCCATTTCAGCAGTAAATTTAATATGGTCTGGAACGATATAAAAAACTTGGTGTGTTTCTTTTTCTTTCAACCAATTTGCAAAATGTTCAGCAATTTTTTTTGATTTGTTGATTGATTTTTTTGAAATTACAGCTTTAAATCCCATTATTTCCCCTCCCTTAAAAGTCTTCTTTAGTATATCATGAAATCGAGCAAACACGCCTCTTTATTGCAATAAAAAACACCTTTAGTAGCTTTTCTACTAAAAGTGTTTTTCAATATAAAGATAAACTTATCCTACTAATTTTTCTAAAAGATCAGGACGGAATCCGAAGAATGGTTCAACGCCATCAGCAACAATTACTGGTAAAGACTGAAACCCTAATTCTTTCACTTCAGCTAAAGCTTCCTCTGACTCGAACACGTCTTTTACAGTGAATTCTACGTTGTTATTTTCAAAAAATTGTTTTGTAAAATTGCATTGCATACAATTTGGTTTAGAATAAAGAATAATATTGCGATTTGACATATTACTTCTCTCCCTTTTATTTTTTCTGACAGAAGTTATCATACATCATTTTGACCTAAAATACAATATATAGTTCTTATGAAAATACAATATCCATTTTCAACACAATATATAGTTTTTTTCACAAATTACTTATAAACGCTGATATCATAACCTTTATTCGTTACATATCCCTCTTTTTCCCATATATTTTTCTTTTGTTTTTTTGCTTTCTTTTCAATTTCTTGGAATTGCTTTAATAAACTTGTATTGGGTTCATATGCATAACCGACTCTTGCAAGACCTTCTTCAATTAGAATATCTTGAAGTAACTTACCATCCACATATACGTACATTAATGCACGGTCATACTTATCTGCATGATCTCCAACGTCAAAACTGCCTTCAATTTTCTTAGCCTTCTTTAATAATTCTTCTGTTCTTTCCTTAGCTTTATCAGCAAAGGGTTGAGCCTCTTTTCCTTCTTTAGCAGTTTCAGGCGCATCTACAATCAATAAGCGAACTTTGAACTCTTTCCCTTCATAACTCAGATGAAACGTATCTCCATCAGCTCCGTACACATATTTAAAAGGATACTTTTTCATGCTTTTAAAGAAATCAAAGTTCTTTCCCGTAAAAGAAGAACTAGACGTATTCTGAGAGGTTTTGGAAGAAGAATGAGCATTTGATTTATTTGTGTTTTTTTGCTCACCAAAAGCCTTATAAAGAGCAAATACGATTATGATAATTATTGAAATAATAGTACTAATCAATTTCCATTGTTTTTGTGTCATCACTCTACTCCTTTATAAATAAAAAAGAGGCAAATGCCCCTTTTTATTCAAATTATACTTCTAAAAGTTCTTTCTCTTTAGTTGCAGCTAATTTGTCGATGTTTTTAACACTATCATCCGTTACTTTTTGGATGTCTTTTTCTAATGTGTGTAATTCATCTTCTGTAATTTCTTTTGCTTTTTCAGCTTTCTTCGCTTGATCAATTGCATCACGACGAATATTACGTACGCTTACTTTTGCATTCTCAGCTTCTTTACCTACTTGTTTAGCAAGCTCTTTACGACGCTCTTCTGTTAATTGCGGAATAATTAAACGAATTACGGAACCATCACTTGTTGGCGTAATTCCAATATCGCTCATTAAAATCGCACGTTCAATGTCATTTAATGAAGATTTGTCATAAGGAGTAATTAAAAGCATGCGAGCTTCAGGAACTGTAATTGAAGCTAATTGGTTTACGGGAGTTAATGCTCCGTAATATTCCACTTCTAGACGGTCTAAAAGACTTGCATTCGCGCGTCCAGCACGAATAGAACCTAACTCACGTTGAAGTGCGTCTTCAGATTTTTTCATACGCTCTTTTGTATGAGCTAAAATTTCACTAGTTGACATATCCTATTTCCCCCTAACAGTTGTACCAATGTTCTCCCCTAATACAACGCGTCTGATATTTCCCGGTTCATTTAAATTGAACACCACTAATGGAATATCATTATCCATCGAAAGTGAACTTGCAGTGGTATCCATCACTTTTAATCCCTTTTGAATAACGTCCAAGTGTGTTAATTCATTATATTTTTTCGCATTTACGTCAATACGTGGGTCAGCACTGTAAACACCATCCACATTATTTTTCGCCATTAAGATTGCATCTGCTTCGATTTCTGCAGCTCGTAAAGCAGCGGCTGTATCTGTTGAGAAGTATGGATTCCCTGTACCACCGGCAAAAATAACTACACGTTCTTTTTCTAAGTGACGTACCGCTCTACGACGAATATAAGGCTCAGCAATTTGGCGCATGTCAATTGAAGTTTGAACACGAGTTGGAACACCTACGTTTTCTAAGGCATCTTGAAGCGAAAGAGCGTTCATTACAGTAGCTAACATTCCCATATAGTCTGCTTGAGCACGCTCCATACCAACTTCTTCGCCAGTAATTCCACGCCAGATGTTACCACCGCCAACAACAATTGCGATTTCAACACCAAGATCATGAACCTCTTTTAATTCTTTAACAACTTCTTTAATCGTTGGTGGATTAATCCCGAAGCCTGCTTGGCCAGCTAAAGCCTCACCACTTAATTTTAAAACCACACGTTTATATTTTGGTTCAACCATTGCTTTGTCTCCTTAATCTTTATAAAAAAAGGGAATAGCGGGTAGTGGACTACCATATTCCCTATCTTCAACAATAATTATTTTCTAACTTGTCCCATTACTTCTTCAGCGAAGTTATCAACACGTTTTTCTAAACCTTCACCAACTTCATAACGGTGGAATAATTTAACTTTTCCGCCTTTAGAAGCAACGAATTTAGAAACTGTTTGATCTGGATCTTTAACAAATGGTTGATCGTTTAAGCTGATTTCAGCTAAGAATTTATTTAAACGTCCAGCGATCATTTTTTCTACGATGTTAGCTGGTTTGCCTTCGTTTAATGCTTGTTCAGTAAGAACTTTCTTTTCATGTTCTAATTCTTCTTCAGAAACTTGTGAACGGTCAATATATTTAGGGTTGATTGCAGCGATATGCATTGAAACATCTTTAGCTGCTGTTTCATCAGTTGTACCTTCCACAACTGTTAACACACCAATACGTCCGCCCATGTGTAAGTATGCACCAAAAGCATCTGCATCAGATTTTTCAACGATTTCAAAACGACGTAAAGTGATTTTTTCACCGATAACTGTAGTAGCTTCAGCAATCACATCAGAAATTTTTCCGTTTGGAGTTTCAACTTCAAGAGCTTCCTCTAATGTAGCAGGGTTTGCTTTTAAGATTGCTTCAGAAACTTCTTTAACTAATGCTTGGAATTTGTCGTTTTTAGCAACGAAGTCAGTTTCAGCATTTACTTCTAAGATAACTGCGCGGTTTCCTTCTACTAATACATTAGTAATCCCTTCAGCAGCGATACGATCTGCTTTTTTAGCAGCTTTTGCCAATCCTGCTTCACGTAAGAAATCAACTGCTTTGTCGATATCTCCTTCAACTTGAACTAATGCTTTTTTAGCATCCATCATACCTACGCCAGTCATATCGCGTAATTGTTTTACTAATTGAGCTGTAACTTGAGCCATTCTCAATTCCTCCTATAAATTGCTTTAAAATTTTTATGAACTTTTTAAAAAAAGCTGTTTGAATTGAAAAGTCTATTTCGCCTCTTTCTGATTCAAACAGCTTAACAGTTAGTGATTATTCAGCGTTGTCGCCTTCAACTAATTTTTCGATATCTTCTAATGAAGTATCTTTATCTAAGTCTTCAACGTCTACTGCTACGTCTTCACCTTGGTTACCTTCGATGAATGCATCAGCCATTTTAGCAACGATTAATTTAACCGCGCGGATAGCATCATCATTTGATGGAATAACAACATCAATTTCATCTGGGTCACAGTTTGTGTCAACCATAGCAACGATTGGAATGTTTAATTTGTGAGCTTCTTGAACTGCAATGCGTTCTTTACGAGGGTCAACGATAAACATTACATCAGGAATGCGTGGCATATCTTTAATACCACCTAAGTATTTTTCAAGTTTGTCTAATTCTTTTAATAGAATACCAACTTCTTTTTTAGGTAATACTTCGAAAGTGCCGTCTTCTTGCATTTCTTTGATTTTTTTCAAACGTTTGATACGTGTTTGGATTGTATCCCAGTTCGTTAAAGTACCACCTAACCAACGATGGTTAACGTAGTATTGACCTGAACGGATTGCTTCGTCTTTAACAGCATCTTGTGCTTGTTTTTTAGTACCAACGAATAATGCAATACCACCGTTTTCAGCAACTTCATGCATATAGTTGTATGCATCGTCCACTAATTTAACAGTTTTTTGTAGGTCGATGATATAGATACCATTTCTTTCTGTGAAGATGTATCTCTTCATCTTAGGGTTCCAGCGACGTGTTTGGTGACCGAAATGTACACCAGCTTCTAACAATTGTTTCATTGAAATAACTGCCATTTTTGTTTTCCTCCAATTTGGTTTTTATTTTCCTCCCCAATTTTCAGCGATAAGACCTCTTCTAAAAGAAGCACCAATCTTAACATCCAATTAGGTGTGAATTCTTTTGGTTTTTACACCATCAATGATTGTACATGATAAACCGTTTGAATGCAAGGAAATTCTATTGTTTTTTATACATATATCATCACTCTTTTCCTTTAATAGTATCTTTTTCAAAATGCCCAATCCCATCTTCTACCACGAAAGTACTAATAATATCCTGTGTCTTTCCGTTTACCAATAGACTTCCACTGAATTTATAAATCCCGTCAACAAAGCTTCCTTTAGGCATAGAGGTTAGTTTTTCTTTAAAATAATCTAATGAACTACTCTGACGATCATCTAATTTTGAATTTAAATCTGAATAAAAGATTAACTCTGTATCCATATAAACAAGTTTAGAGTTCATTAATTCTACTGGGTCTATATTATAGAAACCTGCAGCATCCGTATCTCCATTCTCACGATTTGAAATTGCCTTAGATAAAAGAACGCTATATAATTTCCCCTTATTAGTAGGCACTAACTCTGATAATCTCTTCTCAAAAAGGTTAACTCCTAAAGCTTCATGAACGGTTTCCTTAAATTTCATTACTAAGCTTTTTGTTTTTCCATTCTCGCGATACAAATCAAATAAAAAATGAAAATGTCTGTAATTTATTTGATTGAAGAGAGTCTTCTCCTCTTCGGAAAGGTAATTTTGAATGAAATCAAGCTTATCCTCTTTGTATTCATTTTCATAACGATTTAAATCTTTTTCAACAGCTGTAAGGTTTTTTGTTAAGTTAGTACCATCTGATAACTTTTCCTCATATGTGATTTTTGTCAAAGTTTCTCCATTTGGCTCAATTACATGCTTTTTCTCTTTAATAGTAACTGATCCTTTTAGCCCAATCTCTTTAAATGATTGTTGTAGACTTCCCCGTGCATAAGAAATCGAGGCAAATCTATTTTGAAAAAGAGTGACATTAGAGAAAAGAATTAAAAGAATCCCAAAAAATACACTTAGTTTTGCAATAGACTTATAATCTCTACTTATTTTTACTTTTTGTACTAGACCAATGATGAATATGACCGAATAAACAAGACAGATACCCGCCGTAATCTCAAAATGAGAAATATAGTTGACTAGAAATAACTCGCCGGTAAAAATACCCGATAACTGTAACAATAAACCAATCAACGCCAACCCTAGTTGAATCGAACTAAAAAATCGCATTTCCCTACTCTCGTTAAAATCAGAATGAATCTTCATTTGGTCACGTAGTAAAAAGAAATTACCGAAAAAGATAATAAGAAAATATAAGCTAAAAAAGCGCAATTATCTTAAAATAGCATAAGTTGTGGCATCGCTACGAACAAATTCAATATATTGATTTTGAGGTCGAAAAAAGTCGATTTACTTTTAGTGTCTGTAAGGTTAATATTAAGCCACCAGCCACCCCTGGTTGTAAATGTGTGTTATTTCATATCGTAAGAAGGAGCAAATTATGTATAAAGAGAACACAGACACAATATCAATTATCACTGGGTCGACATGCGCGCAAGTTGCTATTGATGACATCGAATTTATAGATAGGGAAGGAAAGTCTCTTCTAATTTATACGTCATCATACATATACAAAACTTTCGCCAAAATTGATGATATCGCTTATCCATTGATAGGCAGGTCGTTTTTTAGACCTCTTGTTGGCCTAATTATTAACTTCGATAAAGTAAGAAAAATTGACAAATACGAAATCGAATTTGAATCTGGAAGGAAGATAGGTATAGGAAGAAACAATCACTCTAAGATTAGAAGGGCGTATAAGAAATATCTATTTAGATATCCGCCATATGTAACTGTGGATTGGGAGAGCAAGCCACACGCGACAATTAACTCACTTTGGGAAGATGAAGTAAAATACAAAGGGAAAAATCATTAAGTGAGTTAAATGCATTAAAAGTCTGCACTATTTTAGTGTGAGTTAAAGAAGGAAAATAAAATAGTGTAAATAAATATATAGTATCTATGTAATTGTAAAAAAAGTGTGAATGAAAGATTGAATGATAAAAATGTCGTGCTATAAATGATATAAAACAGTGTTTTATTGATACACTTAAAGAAAAAGAGCTAGTAAAATAAGAAAAGTGTAAATAATATAATTACAAAATTGATACTACTTATAAAATTGAAATCTAATAATAAAAGGAAAAGGTTGCTAACCAGGGGTTGACAGGCAATAGTGCAGACTTTATAATGAAAAGAACTCGTTTTCTAAATAGATTACGAGTGAGCGGGCCAGGGCGTGGCAAGCAAGAAATCTAAAAAAAGATGAAAAAA
>NZ_CALHIF010000048.1 GCF_938030755.1 uncultured Granulicatella sp.
GCCGGCGTGGCGGAATTGGCAGACGCGCTGGACTCAAAATCCAGTGTCCATTAGGGCGTGCCGGTTCGACCCCGGCCGCCGGTATCGGTTGAAGCTCAACGTTAATCGTTGAGCTTTTTTTGTGTCTAAATAGGAATATATAACGAATCTTCTATTATAAATAACCCCTTATAGTGACACTAGTGTTTGTATCGTTTATAATAGAAGGGATAGTAGAAATATTTATATTTCAAATTTAAGGAGGTAAGTATGCGAATCGGTATTTTTACAGATACGTACTTCCCACAAGTGAGTGGGGTTGCTACTTCAATTCGAGTACTAAAAGAAGATTTAGAAAGACAAGGACATAAAGTTATTATCTTTACAACTACTGATCCAAAAGTAACTGATCCAGAAGAAAATATTGTACGATTAGGAAGCGTCCCGTTTTTTGCGTTCAAAGATCGTCGAGTTGCGATTCAAGGCCTGGGAAAGGCTTACCGAATTGCGAAAGAAAATGAATTGGATATTATTCATACACAGACTGAATTTAGTCTTGGGTTGGCAGGTAAACTAATTGCTGCTATGTTGAAGATTCCAACGATTCATACGTACCATACAATGTATGAAAAATATTTACACTATATTGCAAAAGGCAAAGTGCTACGTCCAAGTCATGTGGCGTATATCTCTAAAGCGTTTTGTAATCAAACAAGTGGAGTAGTTGCTCCTAGTCAAATGACAAAAGATAAGCTACTTGAATATGGAGTACTTCAGGAAGTTCGAGTGATTCCAACGGGGGTCGTTGTTCCTCCACAAGAACCAGAAGTTGCCATTGCGTTAAGAAGGGATCTTGGCTATTCAGATGATGAAGTGGTGTTACTATCACTCAGCCGTTTATCTCAAGAAAAGAATATTGCTGCTGTGATTGCTGCGCTACCAGCCATTGTAGCAAGTAAGCCAAATGTACGCTTATGTATTGCTGGTGGAGGACCTGAAAGAGAGAAGCTCGAAGCGCAAGTGGCAGAACTTGGCATGAACGATTTTGTTCAATTTGTGGGCGAAATCAAGAATGAAATGGTCTATAAGTATTATCAAATGGCAGATCTTTACGTGAATGCTTCTGAATCAGAAAGTCAAGGATTAACCTACCTAGAGGCACTTGTTAACCGCGTTCCGGTAATCGCTAAGAAGAATGATTACTTAAGCGGCCTGATTACAGCAGATGCTTTAGGAATGTTATTTGAAACAGATGCGGATATCGCGAATTGTGTTTTAGACTATATTGAAAACCAATTAGTCAATGAAGCCGAAGTATCAGCATTGCAAAATCAATTGTTATCAGAAATTTCTTCTGAAACATTTGGAGAAAGAATTGTAGATTTCTACGAAGCTGCGATTAACGGATATCAATGGAATCAAGAACATTCGCATAATATTATGAATCTGATGAAATTTTTACGTTTATCAACAAGTGAGTTAAAGGATGAAGAAAATGAAAATTAATACAGTAGGCTTTGTTGGAACTGGCGTGATGGGAAAATCCATGATTCGCCATTTGCTAAAAAAATATAATGTTGTAGTGTACAATCGTACAAAAGAAAGAGCATTAGACCTTCTTGAAGAGGGAGCAACTTGGGCGAATACGCCTATTGAAGTTGCTAATCAAGCGGATGTGGTCTTAACAATTGTAGGCTATCCAAAAGATGTGGAAGAAGTGTACTTTGGAGAAAAAGGAATCTTCAAGTCTACGAAAGAACATCTTGTTGTGGTAGACCTTACAACAAGTACACCAACTTTAGCTAAACGCATTGACGAAGAAGCTGCAGCACGCTCTTGGGAATCGCTAGACGCACCAGTTTCAGGCGGCGACCTTGGTGCAAAAAACGGAACTCTCTCTACAATGGTTGGTGGAACAGAGGAAACATTAGAAAAAGTATATCCAGTATTAGATTGTTTCTCGAAGACGATTACATTGCAAGGAACTGCAGGTGCTGGGCAACATACAAAGATGGCTAATCAAATTATGATTGCAGGAACGATGACAGGATTAACAGAGATGCTTGTTTATGCAAAAGCGGCAGGTTTAGATTTGGATAAAGTATTACAAACAGTCGGTGCAGGCAGTGCGGCCAACTGGTCACTTTCAAATTATGGACCTCGTATTTTAAAAGAAGATTATTCGCCAGGATTCTTTGCAAAACATTTCCTTAAAGATTTAGGAATTGCACTTGATGAAGCAGAGAGAATGCGTCTATTTTTACCAGCCACTTTACAAGCGAAAAAACTCTACGAAACGCTCTGTGATGATGGTTTTGCAGATGATGGTACCCAAGCTTTAATCAAATTATATTGGAATTTACCAACTGAATAAAATTCTTTTAAAAGAATGGTTATTCTTACTATCAAAGATGGGTTTTGTGGTAGAATAATGAAAGAAAGTTTGAAAGGGGTAGTAATTATATGAAACCTTCACAATTGGTGGCAATTGTTCAACGTCTGCAAACAATGGCAGCACAAGATTCTGAAATTGAGGTGCGCCGTTTTGAAAAGGATGGCGTTGAGAGAGCTATCGTTACTTTTAATCATGAAGCAAATAGTTTTGAATTAGAAGACGTAGAAACAAATCAAACATTCCAATTTGATGATATTGATTTAGTGACAATTGAAATCTTTGAAATGTTACAAGATTAAAAATTAACTGTGAGTAAAGCCACGGCGCAGAGTGTCTGTGCTGTGGCTTTTCAATATAAAAGGTAAGGATGAACAAATGAAAATTGCGTTATTAGGATTTGGCACTGTTGGTAGCGGTGTTTATAATATTTTGAAAAAAAATGTAGCAAAACTAGAGCAAGTACTCCCAGAAAAAATCGAGATTAAGACCGCTTTAGTTCGTGAACCAGAGTTGATGCAACAAACAGATGTTGTATTTACAAACAATATTAACGATATCACTAAGGACCCAGAAATCGAATTAGTAGTTGAAGTGATGGGCGGAATCACAACCGCATATGATTATGTGAAAGCTTGCTTATTAGCGAAAAAATCAGTTGTAACAGCCAATAAAAATCTAATTGCTGTTCACGGGGTTGAATTGACAACACTTGCTAAATTAGAAGATGTGTACTTGTACTATGAAGCAAGTGTTGGTGGTGGAATTCCAGTTTTGCGTCCGATGGTGCAACATTTTGAAACGAATGAAGTGAAATCCATCGTTGGTATCGTTAATGGGACAACAAACTTTATTTTAAGCTCAATGGAAAAAGAAGGGCTCAGCTACGAAGCAGCACTGAAGATTGCTCAAGAAAAAGGCTTTGCTGAAGCGGATCCAACAAGTGACGTGGAAGGGCATGATGCAGCCTATAAATTAATGATTTTAACGCGTTTAGCTTATGGCGTAAATGTTACTTTTGATGAAGTGGCTAAAACGGGAATTTCAAGAGTGACAACATCTCATATGAAGATGGCTTCTGAGAATGGGTATGCAATCAAACTTCTAGCGAAAGCTCTTAGCGATGGCAAAAAAGTTTCGCTTGAAGTAGCACCAACTTTTGTACCAGCAAATCATTTACTAGCCCAAGTTCATTATGAAAACAATGCGATTTCTATAACAGGAAATGCAGTGGATGAAGTTTTATTTTACGGAAAAGGAGCAGGCTCCCTTCCAACAGCAACAAGTGTCTTAGCAGACGTAGTGGAAGTACTTCGCCGTAAAGGTAACGGTAGTGCGGTGGAAACATTTGGCCGTATAGAGAGTCCATTAGTGGAATTCAGTCCAGAAGCTGCAACAAGTTCTTATTTCGTATATGGAAAAGGAAACTTGGAAGAAGCTCCGTTTAATGGAGAAGTTGTAGCAAACAGTGAAGGTGAATTAGGGGTTCGTTATACAGCTTTAACAGCTAGTGAGTTAGCCAAAGTGAAAGAAGCATTCTCAAACTTAAATGAAGTCGCTATTTATCCAATCTTGGAGGAAGCATAATGGCATTAACAATTAAAGTTCCAGCAACTTCAGCCAATATCGGACTAGGCTTCGATTCGCTTGGGATTGCAGTGAATTTATATTTAACGCTTCAAGTAATAGAAGCTTCTAGCGAATGGGTAATTTCGCATCCGTTTGGAGAAGAGATTCCGACAAATGAAGATAACTTAATTATCGAAACAGCTTTAAAAGTGTGCCCAACATTAACACCATACAAACTTGTGTGTGAAAGTGAGATTCCTTTAACAAGAGGACTCGGCAGTAGTTCGAGCGCCATTGTTGCGGGAATCGAATTAGCGAATATATTAGGAAACTTACAGTTAACTAATCATGAAAAAGTAAAATGGGCAACTCTTTTCGAGGGGCATCCTGACAATGTCGCGCCAGCAATCTTAGGGGGCGTCGTTGTAGCCACTTATGACCACCGCACACAGGAAGTCTTAACCGTACATAAGAATGTGGAAGCACCGATAGCAATGGTAGCAGTGATTCCAAACGTTCAATTATCAACGAAGAAGAGTCGTGGCGTTTTACCAAGTTCACTAGAATACGGTGAGGCAGTAGAAGCAAGCAGCCGTAGTAATGTGTTGGTAGCTGGATTAATGATGGAAGATTGGAAAGTCATCTCTTCGATTGTTGAAAAAGACTTATTCCATGAAACGTACCGTTCAACACTGGTCCCTTGGATGGAAGAAGTTCGTACGATTACAAAGCAGGAAGGCCTTGATACTTGTGGGACTTACCTAAGTGGAGCAGGTCCTACAGTAATGACGTTTGTTTATAAAGAAAATGTAGACCGATTTGTAGAAACCTTAGAACACTATTTAGAAACAACACTTAAAGGATGCACGATTCGTGTGCTTGAAATTGATGCACAAGGCGTTTACGTGAAGTAGAAGGAGAACTATGGCACTATTCAAACCAACCTGGTTTAAAAAGACCTTTCAAGAGATTACCGTTCCTTTCTTACAAGAGAATGGCATTGAAGTGGTCTTAACCGATTTAGATAATACACTCATTGGGTGGGATGAAAAAGAAATCGATGAAACTTTACTTTCTTGGGTGAATTCGTTGAAAGATGCGGGAATTAAAATAATCCTTGTATCGAATAACAATGAACATCGTATTAAAGTTGCAGCAGCTCAATTGGATGTTCCATATGTGTATCCTGGTTTAAAGCCACTGCACAAGGGGTTCAAAGCGGCACAACAATTACTGAATTTTGATAAATCAAAGACAATCATGGTGGGGGACCAACTATTAACAGATATTCTAGGGGCGAATACATTTGGAGTTAGAACCATTATCGTAAAACCTAGAAAAGAGAGCGATGCTTGGAAAACAAAAATCAATCGTTTCTTTGAAAAAGGAATTTTTGTAGTAACACAAGGCGCGTCCTATCATAAGAAATGGGAGGAGGATTAATCATGGAACAGTATGTATGTATTGGATGTGGAGCAATAATCCAAACGGAAGATCCAAAAGGAACGGGGTACACTCCGCAAAGTGCATTAAATAAAATGCTGGAAAGTGAAGGCCCTCTTTATTGCCAACGTTGCTTTAGACTACGTAATTATAATGAGTTGCAACCGGCATCTCTAACAGACGATGATTTCTTAAAGATGTTAAGTAGTATCGCCGATGAAGATGCGCTAGTTGTGTTTGTAGTTGATTTATTCGACTTATACGGAAGCATGATTTCTGGCTTGAAACGTTTTGTGGGCGATAACCCAATTCTATTCGTTGCCAACAAGGTAGACTTATATCCAAAATCGGTGAACCGTAATCGTCTGAAAGCCTGGATTGAACGTCATGCAAAAGAGTACGGCATTAAACCAGTTGATACGCTACTTGTGAGCGGTCATAAAAGGATTCAAATTGACGAATTGCTAGAGAAGATTAACGAGTACCGTAAAGGCAAAGATGCATATGTCGTAGGGGTAACGAATGTAGGAAAATCAACGCTCATTAATAAGTTGATTCAAAGTATTGGTGAAACAGGAGAAGTGATTACAACGTCTCAATATCCGGGAACGACTCTTGGTCAAATTGATATTCCATTTGATGAACATTCATCATTAGTGGATACACCAGGGATTATTCATCGTCACCAAATTACGCATTACTTAGCGGAAAAAGAAATGAAGAAAGTCTTACCGCAAAAAGAGTTACAACCGAAGACCTTCCAATTAAATAGCGATCAAACAATTTTTATAGGTGGCTTGATTCGTGTCGATTACGAACAAGGAGAACGTAATTCATTTACTTTCTATACACCGCAAACTATCGACTTGCATCGCACGAAGTTGGAAAAGGCGACAGAGTTTTACGAAAAACATGCAGGAACACTTCTAACGCCACCAACAGGAGACAATATGAAGTTGTATCCAAAACTAGTGAAGAAGACATTTACGATTAAAGAAAAAACGGACTTAGTGATTGCAGGTCTTGGTTGGATAACGATTCAAAAACCAGGTACGGTATCAGTATGGAGTCCTAAAGAAGTTGACGTGATTCAACGTCAATCAATTATTTAAAGAAAGGAGAGCTTTCATGGAATTAAAAGGGAAAGAAAGACAGTTCTTCAAGAAAGAAGCGCATTCGTTGAAGCCAATCTTCCAAATTGGAAAAGGCGGACTCAGCGAAGAGATGATTCATCAAATTCAAAATGCTGTTGAGAAGCGTGAATTGATTAAAGTGACTTTATTACAAAACACATTAGAGGAGCCCCAAGAAGCTGCCGAAACAATTGCTGAGGCGACGGGTAGTACAATCATTCAAGTGATTGGGCATACGATTGTGTTATATAAAGAAGCACGAAATCCAAAACATAGAGATCTTTCAGTACGATTTGCAGAATTCAAAAAAAGAGGTCGATAGACGATGATTGCTGAACTCAATATTTTTTCTGAGACATTAAACAAAACTGAAAAATTCGGTGAAGAAATTCCGGTAGAACGTGTAGGCCTTATCGGTGGAAGTTTTAATCCGCCACATATTGCACATTTAATTATGGCTGAACAAGCGCGTGTGCAATTGGGCTTAGACAAGGTTTACTTTTTACCAAGTCATATTCCGCCACATGTGGATGAGAAAAAGACCATTGATGCGAGTACCCGTGTCGAGATGACACGTTTGGCGATTCAAGATAATATTTATTTTGATATCGAGACGATTGAACTCGAGCGTAATGAGAAGAGTTATACGTATGATACGATTCAGCTGTTAAAGAAACAGAATCAGTATACGGAATATTACTTTATCATCGGTGGAGACATGGTAGATTACTTACCAACGTGGCACCGTGTGGATGAATTAGTTCATGAGGTCCAATTTGTCGGAGTTGAACGTCCGGGTTATGAAAAAGAAACGCCATATCCAGTCCTATGGATTACCGCACCGAAGATGGATATTAGTTCAACACAAATCCGCAAAAATGTTCTATTCCAACAAAGCATTAAATATTTGGTGCCAGAATTAGTGGAAGCCTACATTGCAGAAAAGGGGTTGTATTTAGAATGAGCGTAGTAAATAGCTTTGAACCTTATACAACAATGACAAGAGAAGAGTTGTTGTCTCATGTCCAGTCAAATATGAGTGACAAGAGATATCAACACTGCCTGCGTGTCGAACGAAAAATATTAGAATTAGCAAAGCGGTATGCACTTGATGAAAAGGCGGCTTCCTTTGTGGGGTTAGCGCATGATTATGCTAAAGAAATCCCAGTGGAAGAGCAGCAAGCACTTGCCAAAGAAATCGGACTTCCTGAAATGTATCACCATGAAGGTTCTGAAATTCTACACGGACCAATTGGGGCCCAATTGATTTCAAATTTATGCGGAGTAAAAGACGAAGAGTTGTTAGATGCCATTCGTGAGCATACGATTGGAGGACTTCAAATGAGTCTTCTTTCGAAGTGTCTCTTTGTAGCAGATGCCATTGAAGATGGAAGAGATTATCCAGGGGTCGATACTGCGCGTGAAATCGCGGCGAAAAATATAGATGAAGCGGTCTTTTATTTATTGAAGCACACATTGGAATTTTTATTGGAAAAAGAAGTGCCTATTTTTTCAAAAACAATAGAAGTTTATAATCATTATTTGAAACAAAGAAAAGGAGAATAGAATGGAACATACCAGTAAAAAATTATTACAAGTTGTTTTAGATGCTTGTGAAGACAAGTTAGCACAAGAAGTGGTTGCACTAGATGTAGCCAGTCTTACACCTGTTGCAGAGTACTTTGTAATTACACACGGTAAAAACGAAAAACAAGTACAAGCGATTGTCGATGCGGTTGAAGAAGCGGTTGAAAAAGAAGGCTTCGAAGTAAGAAGTATCGAAGGTAAAGATGGCAGCAAATGGATTTTAATGGACTTAAACGATGTGATTGTCCATGTATTCTATTATGCTGATCGAGAATTCTATAATTTAGAAAAATTATGGAGCGATGCACCAATCGTGAATATTGTGAGTGAAAACTAATGAACTATCAAAAATTTGCTCATGTATATGACCAAGTGATGGATCAACAACTCTACGAAGAATGGACGGACTATGCAGTTCGTTCTTTTTCGCATAGTGCCAAAAGACCTGTTCGTAAAGTCATGGAACTTGCTTGTGGAACAGGTGAAGTATCCATGCGACTCGATGATAAAGGATTCGAAGTCGTTGGCGTTGATTTATCCAAGAATATGTTAGAGATTGCAAAAAAGAAAGCGCAAGGTAGACCTATCGAATGGCTTCAAGCGGATATGCGAGTATTGGAAGATGTACCGACAACCGATGCAGTAACGCTGTTTTCAGATTCACTCTGTTATTTAACAGATTTTGAAGATGTCGTTTCGGTATTTGAAGCGGTGTACGAACATTTAGAAGAGGATGGGATTTTCCTCTTCGATGTGCACTCGCTCTATCAAATGCAAGAAGTCTTTCCAGGATATCAATATCATTTTGTAGAAGACGATTTTGCATTTCTATGGCAAAGCTATGAATTAGATGAGCCTGGCAGTGTCGAACATGTTATTGATATGTATATTAAACAAGAAGATAGCAATCTGTATGAGCATTTCCAAGAAGTGCATGAAGAACAAACTTTCCCAATTGAAATGGTTGAAGCCGCACTAGAGACGGTCGGTTTTACCGATATTAAGGTGACGGCTGACTTTGGAAGAAGCGAAGTCCAAGAAACGAGTCCGCGTTGGTTCTTCCAAGCGGTGAAATGAGGCTTGCGTATGAAGATATGTGGAGTAATCGCAGAATTTAATCCATTTCATCAAGGCCATGCTTATCTGTTAGAACAGGCACGGAAAAAAACGAGTGCGGATGTTATTGTTGTCGTGATGAGCGGTAATTGGGTGCAACGTGGTGAACCTGCGATCGAACAAAAATGGAGTCGCGCAAAAGTCGCGCTACAAAATGGAGGAGACGTCGTGATTGAGATGCCAACTGCAGTGAGCTGTCAGTCAACAGACCGTTTTGCAAAGGGCGCAGTAGAAATCTTGCAAAATGTAGGGTGCCACTTCTTAGCTTTTGGTTGTGAAAGTGGAGATGCGGCATTTTTTGAAGTAGCGGTATCTCAACGAAATACCATTGAAAAAGAAATTAGTCGTTTTGTAGAAGAAAACCGTTCACTAACTTTTGCTAGCCAATTAACACAGCTCGCTGTGAAAGAGTTTGGAGAAGACAGTACTCTCGCAGAAGCCTTGCAGTCTCCAAATCAACAGTTGGGACTAGCTTACGCCGTTGAAAATGCTAAGAGTGAACATCCAATGCAGATCGTTCCAATTACACGAGTAGGAAGTGGACATTTGGATGATGTGTTAGACAAAACTGCTTTTGCCAGTGGAACGGCCTTACGAAAAGCGCTGAAGGGGAATCGTTATGAGAAAGTATTACGAGAACAACTGTCCTATGTTCAGTTCGATGATGAAGTGTACAAAAACGATTGGAGTTCTTATTGGCCAATCTTGAAGAGTATCGTCTTAAGAAGTACTGACGAAGAACTACGTGCCATTTATCAAATGGAAGAAGGAATCGAGAATCGCTTGAAGGAAGCTGTTCGAACAACTTCAACTATTGAGGAGTGTCTCCAACATCTCAAAAACAAACGGTGGAGCTGGGCAAGGTTGCAGCGACTCCTTGTTTATGTTTTACTTGGAATAACCAAAACGGAAATGGAAGACTATTGGAATACACCGATTCATCAAGGTAAAGTCCTGGGGTTTACATTAAAGGGTCAAAAGTGGTTGAAGAATATGCGGGAAGTAGAATCGTTCAATTTAATAACTAATTACGCAGCCTATAAAGATGAACGGCAAGAAAGTTGGGATTTATTGTATGATTTTTGGAATCCATCCAAGCAAATTTCTGCTACGGTCTTTAAGCCGATTCAAGTGAACAAGGAGATAGAATTTTAATCTCTGTCTTTTCAAGCTTGTAAAGTAGTAAGTGTCTAG
The DNA here is from genome assembly GCF_938030755.1 of uncultured Granulicatella sp. Lineage (GTDB taxonomy): Bacteria > Bacillota > Bacilli > Lactobacillales > Aerococcaceae > Granulicatella. Next base: position 10,414 of record NZ_CALHIF010000048.1, read on the forward strand.
AGTTTAGTTAGAGTAAAAGTTAAGATTAAAGATTAGAAAGGAACAGGTAACTGTTCCTTTTTTGATTGGAAAAATTCGATCTTTGACAACTGAAAATTCTATCAACAATTAAGTTAAATTTTTCTCTCAATAGAATTAAACAGGAATAGTTGAAGAACGAAATAGGAGTGTGAGAACACTAAAATCATCTACATAGACAAATGGGTCTATGTGCTATGGCTCTGAAAGATAGGGTTGAATTTCTACTTTGGTAGGATCTAAGCGATTATACTATTTAAATTATTAGAATAGTATGGCAACGTGAGGATCTGAATTTGTAGAGAGACACGATATGAGCCTAGGTTGAATTTCAACCGAATTGCCAAGACACAGAAGAGGACTGTTGAGCATTATTAAAAGTGGCGTGTTGCCCTCACGAGAAAAGGGGACATGAGTAGCCTATTTCTTAAATAATGAGGAATAGGCTTTTTATATTATTAAGGAGGTAGCAATGAAATTAGATTTATATGAAGCAAGTCCTGAATATATTTCCTATTTACGTCAATTTGATTCTAATGTATTAGCTGAAAAGGCTACATTTAAGCAAAGAAGATATGTTGGAACTGTAATTACTATTGACTCTAAAAATTATTTTCTTCCATTAAGTAGTCCAAAAGGAAGACATCGTTTTTTAGGAAGTTCACTGGATATTTATAAATTAGATTCTGGTAATTTAGGAATTATTAATTTAAATAAAATGATTCCTATTAAACGAGAATACCTTGAAAAAATTGATTTCAAAAAAGTATCTGACCAAAGATACAAAGGTCTATTAAAGAAACAATATTATATTTTAAATGAAAAAAGTTCCGTTATTCATAATAGAGCGGAGCGAATATACAATATTGCTACAAAAGAAGAAGAATTAAAAGAGTTTGAGATAAAACTAAAAGAACGTTGTTGTAATTTTCAGTTGTTAGAAGAACAAGCAAAACAATATCACTATTAGAACCTTTTGCCAAAATGGCAAGAAGTGGAGAAGGAGAATTATACAATGACAAAAATTATCGCAATAGCAAACCAAAAAGGTGGAGTTGGTAAAACAGCAACAACCATGAACTTAGGTACAGCATTAGCTGCATTAGAAAAGAAAGTACTATTAATAGATAGTGATCCACAAGCTAATTTAAGTTGCTATTTAGGAAATGACAGCAAAGTGGACTTAAATAGCTTAACTGAAGGTATCGATTCAATTATTGATAAAAAGCAGTTTGACTACAATCAATTGATTAAACGTAAAGAAATGAAAACTGATAATGGAAGAGTAGAAATTGATTATATTGTATCTAACAAATACCTAAGCGGTATTGAGTTAGCGTTGAATCAAGTGATTGGTGGGGAAATGTTTTTCTCAAGATTGTTACGCAAGTTACCGTTAAAAAAATATGATTATGTATTGATTGATACAAAACCTTCACTTGGAAGATTGTTAATCAATGTGTTGATTGCTAGCGATAGCGTAATTATTCCAATTGATAGTAAAAATTCGTCTGTAGAAGGTTATAAGGAATTAACTTCAACAATTCAGGAAATTGAAGATAATTTAGGACAAGAAATTAAAATCGAAGGTTTATTACAAACAATGGTAACACACACGAACAATTCAAAGGAAATTTCAAAAACAATTCAATCGTTCAATGTTCCAGTATTCAATACATTAATTCCATTGTTAAATGAAGCAGAATCTTCCTATAGAATGAGCGAATCTGTATTCGCAATTAAAAACAGTCGATTAGCGACTTGCTACTTAAACCTTGCAAAAGAATTAGTTGAAAGGGGTTAAGATCATGAGTAACGAAAATTATAATGCATTATTCAATAGTACTCTAAATAATAAGCTTCCTAGAACTGAAGTATTAATTGAAGATATCTTTCCATACGAAGAGCAACCTTTTGATTTATATTCTGAAGAAAAGTTGGAACAACTTTCAAAAGATATTTCTGAAAATGGATTATACAATCCAATTCTTGTAAGACCCTACAAAGGGGGATATCAAATTATTAGCGGTCATAATCGCTTTAATGCTATTAAGCGGTTAGATTGGGTGACTGTTCCAGTTACTGTTGAAACATTAACAGACGAAGATGCAATGATTCGTCTAGTCAATAGCAATCTTTATCAACGACAATTGATAAAAGAAAGTGAAAAAGTAAAAGCGTACACAATGAAAGTGAATGCCAACAAAAGACAAGGAAAAAAAGGGAATAATGCACTAGATATTGTTGCAAAACAAGAGAATTTATCACTTAGAACTCTTTCAAGATACACAGCTTGTATTTCTCTTATTGATGAATTTTTACAATTATTAGATCAGAAAAAAATTTCACTAGCTATTGGAGAGCAAGTCGCAAAATTATCTGAAGGAAAACAACAAGTATTAAGTGACTATCTTATTAATCATTCGCTAAAAGTAAATTTGCATCAAGCTATTTTATTAAGAGAAGTTGAAGAATTTACAGAAGAGAATTTAGATAGTGTTTTCTTTGCTGAAAAACAGCAAGAAAAACAAAAGAAATCATTTGAAAATAAACTTCCTGAAAATTTTGAACCACTAGATTATTTTTTATCAGAAGAAAAATATAGAGAGTTTATGCAACTTTTACAATCGTAAAAACCTTTTGCCATTTTGGCAAAAGGTTAAAAAGGAGATGGTTTTATGTTTGTTATTATTGGGCAAGTTTTAATGATACTTTTTATATGTGCAATTATAGGAAAGCTAATCCTAAAAATATTTAATTTTTCAATTAGAACAGTAATTGTTGGAGTTCCAACATTGTTAATTTTAGGTACATTGGGAAATTTATTATATAACCCTCATGCTGAAACAATACTCTTAATAATAGGAATTTCATTTGGAGCTTTGATAACAATAATTTTGTTTTTTAGAGAGATAATAAAACGAGGAGAAAAGGAAGGAAACGAAGATGAAATATAAACAACCGTTAGCATATCAAACAACTGAATATATTTATGTTCACAAAGGAATTATGGATCATAAAGATTTAACAAATGAAGATAAAACAATATATATATACTTAAATTTATTAAGTAATAAAGGGAAAGCAAAAGTTTCAATTTCAGAATTAAGAAAAGAAATCAAAGGTAAGAATCCATTGACTACATTGGAACATTTAATTAAATACGGAATTATTCATTCTTACTATCGAACTAAAGATAGTCTAATTATACAGTTAAATGATAATGACGAGGATTTAATCGATGACTAATTTAACAGAAGAACAGAAATTATATATAAAATTACATAAACAACATGTAACAACTCAACAAGGTTTAAAAGAGGTCTTTTATAAAGTTCCTAAAATATTTTGGTTAGGAGAACTATACCAAGGATTAAGTCTTGAATCGAAAATCGCCTACGGAATTCTTGAAGATAGAAAAAATGTTTCTATCAAAAACAAATGGTATGACGAAAAAGGGAAAATTTATTTTATTTATACAATCGAAGAGTTTCAGCAAATGCTGCATGTATCTAAACAAAAAGCAATCAATATAAAAACAGAACTAATTAAATACGGTTTGCTAGAGCAAACTAAACAAGGTAGAGGACAACCAGCTAAATTATATTTATTTAATCCTATTGCAACGCCTTCAGACGAGGAAAAATTTAAAACATCTTATCAGAGCAATCAAGAAACGTTACCAAAGAATGGTACAAGTCAAGAATCGGAAGAGACAGAATCTTCTTCTAAGAAAAATGAGTTTAATAATACTAAACCACATTCAAAAGGGTTGAAATTAAGAAGTCTAAAATTTAGACTTCTTAAATCAAGAGGTCTAAAAAATAGACTTCTAGAAGTCCAAAATTTAGACCCTAGTAATAATAACCCTAGTAATAATAATATTAATACAAATGAATCATATGAATCAGAAGTCGTATTTGATAAACGATTTCTAAATTATGATAAGCAAGGAATTCCCAAAAACATTGTATCGATATTAACCGCTGGAGTGAATGATTATAAAGGTGTTCATGAAAGAATGGGATTATTATTTAAAGCAAAATCTAGCGTACTTAGGGATGCTACTTCAAAAGGTTGGAAAGGAACAATCGTTTTTGAAATGTTTACAGAAGAAGACTGGGGGAATTTATATCAAGTACTACATGCTTGTTTCTGTAAAATTAAAACCGGAGATATTCAAAATATTGATAAATACTTGTTCCAATCGCTAAGAAACTTTTTTGAGGATTATGCACAAAACTATTATGTTAGAGGTGTTTCAAATGGCAATTGAAAATAAATATGGAATATTAGTTTCTTATCCTTGCGAAGAGTTAATACAAGATGTTGCGGAAGATATTGTTCTCTTTGGAGAAAATAATCTTGTATATGCAGTTTGGGAACATTTCGATGTGGTGGACGGTGTAGAATACGATGTTGATTTTATTGTTGATTATGTGGATTACAAACCACCAACAGAGGAAGAATTTTACGGAGAAAGTTGCGACATTTACGACCGCTACAATCCTGAAAATGACATTACACTCGAATCTCTAATGGAAGGTTATAGGGCAAACTTGAAAAGTACTGAACATGAGAGAGTAGAGTTAATGACGTTAAAAGAGTTATTAACAATTCTACTAAAACAAGATTCTTTGTTTGATTAAAAAAGTAATGGAGAAATAATATAAAGTTTAGTAAAATGAATATAAGAAATATAGGCTAATAGATTAGCGAAAGGAGAAGAAGATGGGATTAAACGAAAAACTAAACAAGTATTTTCAGAAAATTGAAACTAGTTTATTCAATTCTGAAAATAAAAAATTCAAAAGGTTAAAGCAAATGTCAGACGATGAACTGATCCTTAGATATTCTGATTTAAAAGCTAAAAACTACCTTCATGAGAAATTATCCTTTCTGATAATTCCAGCATTAATTCTTGCAACGTTAGCTGGAATCGCTAAAATAACAATAGACTTTATCCAAAAGATTTCATCTACTGGAGTAGATGATTCAGACGTTATTATGACTGGCGGAATATTTTTTTTAGTAGTAGTTACTTTACTTGTGATTTTGATATTGGTTATCTATTGGAAAAATATAAAATCTAGCAAAGAAGAATATTTTTTAATAGAGTTCATTCTTCAAAAACGTAAAATTGGAGCGAATGAAACAGATGATTAAAGAATATTATTTAAGCATAAGAGAAGAAATATTAGGAAATGTAATTTCCAGTTTTATCTATATTATAAGTAGTATTTACTATCTATTAAATTTAAATAGATTTAATAGACTATATGGCGGGCTTAAAGACGCTTTTAAAGTAATGAGTATTGAAAACGGAATAGCATGGAAGTTATTGTCATT
>NZ_CALHIF010000049.1 GCF_938030755.1 uncultured Granulicatella sp.
TACATGGCAGGAGTCTCACCTGCAATTATATCTTACAATTTATTATAAGAAAAAATCTCCTTTTTATCAAGGAGAAACAATAGAAAGATTTGCTATTTCCAACTATTAAAAAATGATTTATAAAAATAACTAGCTATTTATTATTATCTTTCCATAAAAAAGTGAATTTGTTCGGAAATTTACTCAAAACATCTCAACACGAAATAAATCCCCGATTCATTATCAATTTTTCAAGATACAAACGATAAGCAACACGATAATGGTAAACAATAAAATCCCGATGATTCCCAATGCTATATCGGAAAAGATAATAAATCAAAAATTTAAAATGAACATGTTCCCAGTCAAAATGATCTCCGAAGAACGTACTATACTCTTCTTCAATATTTCTATAAAAATCCGCCATCTGCTCATAAATTTTTTGTAACATAAGCATACACTCCTTTAATTTTTATAAGCTTATTCTAACAAAAAATTTTACACATTCACTATCAATTCCTGAATTGTTAAAATACCAACCTCAACAAGATAATAAATAGGAAAAGTTAACAAAATAGGAACAAATTTACTACCTAAATTAGACTATTATAGACCTTATTAACTGTGTTAAATACTAAAAGAGACTGAGGTAAAATCTTAAATTAAGAAAAACGCATAGTATTGAACTGAACTGCACACCAAAAGTTAGTCAGAAAAAATCTAACTTTTGGGGTGTTTTTATTATGAAATTAACTTATGATGATAAAGTTCAGATCTATGAACTTAGAAAACAAGGATATAGCTTAGAGAAGCTTTCAAATAAATTTGGGATAAACAATTCTAATCTTAGGTACATGATTAAATTGATTGATCGTTACGGAATAGAGTTCGTCAAAAAAGGAAAGAATTGTTACTATTCTCCTGAACTAAAACAAGAGATCATTGATAAAGTTCTTCTTGAGGGGCATTCACAAATTAGGGCGTCTCTGGATTATGCTCTTCTAAGTAGTGGATTACTTTCGAATTGGCTGGCACAATATAAGAAAAACGGGTATACTATTGTTGAGAAAACAAGAGGGAGACCACCTAAAATGGGACGTAAGCCAAAGAAGAGATTTGAAGATATGACAGAATTAGAACGTCTTCAAGCAGAAAATGAGTACTTGAGAGCGGAGAATGCCATTCTAAAAAAGTTGAGAGAACTCCGATTGAGAGACGAAAAGGAGCAAGAAGAAAAACGGAAATTGTTCAAGGACTGGTAACAGAGTTTTCTTTAGATATCCTTCTAAAGATTATTAAACTTGCCCGTTCAACTTATTATTACCACTTAAAACAGCTGGATCAAAGCGATAAAGATTATGATATTAAAGCTGAAATTCAGTCAATTTATACTGAGCATAAAGGAAATTACGGCTATCGTCGCATGACTCTAGAATTACGAAATCGTGGCTTCGTAGTGAACCATAAGAAGGTGCAGCGTCTGATGAAAGTACTTGGTTTAACGGCTCGAATTCGCCGTAAACGGAAGTATTCTTCATACCAAGGAGAGGTTGGCAAGAAAGCAGATAATCTTATTCAACGTCAATTTGAAGCAACCAAACCAATGCAAAAGTGCTACACAGATGTGAC
>NZ_CALHIF010000050.1 GCF_938030755.1 uncultured Granulicatella sp.
GCGGTACGCGAGCTGGGTTCAGAACGTCGTGAGACAGTTCGGTCCCTATCCGTCGCGGGCGTTGGAAATTTGAGAGGAGCTGTCCTTAGTACGAGAGGACCGGGATGGACACACCGCTGGTGTACCAGTTGTTCTGCCAAGAGCATCGCTGGGTAGCTATGTGTGGACGGGATAAACGCTGAAAGCATCTAAGCGTGAAGCCCCCCTCGAGATGAGATTTCCCATCACATACAGTGAGTAAGACCCCTGAGAGACGATCAGGTAGATAGGCTAGAAGTGGAAGTGCCGCGAGGCATGGAGCGGACTAGTACTAATCGGTCGAGGACTTAACCACGAGTTGTATAGCTGGTGAATTGATGGCGTTGGATATAGATTCAGTTTTGAAAGAACGAAAGTTTTTTCAGGAATAAAGTGTGGTGACGATGGCAAGAAGGATACACCTGTTCCCATCTCGAACACAGAAGTTAAGCTTCTTAGCGCCGATAGTAGTTGGGGGTTTCTCCCTGCGAGGGTAGGACGTTGCCACGCAAACTGTGTAAGCTGGGCCTTGTGCCCAGCTTATTTTGTAGAGATTTTTATGTTGAAGACGTTTTGTTTTATAGGAATTTTGAGAGGAAGTTTGCTATAATGAAACGGATGATAAAGGAGGAGGTAGAATGATGAAATGGATTAAGAATGCGATTGTTATAGCGTTTCTATTCGTTTTGACGGCTTGCGGGAAGAGTTTATCAACCGAAGCAGTGCAAGAACAAGTAGTCACTTCTGCTGACTCGATTTCAAATTATCATATTACCGTAAAGCAATCAGACTATAAAGAAGGGACGAAAACCCCTTCCGCCCAAACCATTGCCAGTGCGAGCGCTTGGAAAGATGGTACGGGATACGGTTCTAAAATCGATAAGACTTCCGGGAAAGTGACGAATCAACTCGAAGTGATTGCCGATGCGAATATTGGTTTTATTCGTTATTATCAAGATAAATGGGAACAAACGATTACAGCCACTTCAAGTTTACAAAACACGGTCGTTTTTCCATATGCCAAACTGACTCAATTTACAAAAGAAATCCATCAACTCGTTCCTTGGACGAAGGGGTGGCAAAATTATGAAAAATCCTATTCTGGAGATGATGAAACGATTCGCAAGGCGGTAACGTCCATTCTTGGAATTGCGACGAATGACACATCAAAAGTGGAGTTGAAAATTAAGACCGATGCCGCTGGAAATCTCATCACAAATGTCGAGATTAAAGTTGTCGATGAAGGCGAACAAACCCGCAAAGAATATACGATTGCGTACTTACAATTCAATGAACAACAAAAGAAAGCTTTGCCTAAGTAATGGCAGAGCTTTTTTCGTAAAATAAACCGGTATGACTACAAAAAAGAGTGTATTTTTGTTACAATAGAAAAGAACAAAATATTGCGAGAAATGAAGAACATTTTGTAGACATGCGAGAGGGAGAATGCTTGCATTCTCCCTTTTTTAGAACAAGAAACATGGAGGAAGAGTATGGGACGTGTAATATCCGTTGCCAATCAGAAAGGTGGAGTTGGAAAGACGACTTCAACCGTAAGTTTAGCGGCTGCGTTGGCGGTCAATGGCAAAAAAGTATTAATTATTGATAGTGACCCTCAAGGGAACGCAACAAGCGGTCTTGGCGTACAAAAAGGGGAACTTGAACAAGATGTATATGATGTTTTAGTCAACCAAGTACCAATGGCGGACGTGATTGTTCCGACGAGTCGTGAAAACTTGATGATCGCCCCTTCGACGATTCAGTTAGCAGGTGCAGAAATCGAGTTAACGAGTCAACCGCGCCGTGAGCAACGATTGAAAGAGGCTGTGAAGAAGATTAAAGACGATTATGATTATATTTTTATCGATTGTCCACCTTCACTTGGGCATTTAACGATGAATGCATTTACCGCTAGTGATACAGTATTAATTCCAGTGCAGTGCGAATATTATGCGTTAGAAGGGTTGTCACAACTGATGAACACGATTACGATGGTTCGCAAACACTTTAATCCTCATTTGAAAATTGAGGGCGTTCTTTTAACGATGTACGATGCGCGTACGAACTTAGGGAATGAAGTAAAAGAGGACGTGATTAAGTATTTCCGTGAGAAAGTCTATAAAACGATTATCCCTCGAAATGTCCGTCTATCTGAGGCGCCAAGTTATGGGCAAGCGATTGTGGACTATGACCCACGTTCTAGAGGAGCGGAAGTATACATGGAGTTAGCAAAGGAAGTGTTGGCACATGAGTAAAAACCAAAAAGGAAAAGGCCTTGGACGTGGAATCGATGCGCTCTTTATGAATGACTTAGATACCCTTGATGCCTTAGAACAAGTACAAGAAACCGAACAAATACAACAGATTGCTGTGTCAGAGATTCGTCCAAATCCTTATCAGCCGCGTAAAGAGTTTGATGAGGAAGGATTAGCAGAACTTGCGGAATCGATTCGCCAAAATGGAGTTTTCCAACCGATTATCGTTCGCAAATCTAAAATTAAAGGATATGAATTAGTTGCTGGGGAACGCCGTTTACGTGCATCGAAGCTAGCGGAGAAAGAAACGATTCCAGCCATTGTACGTGACTACTCAGAGGAAACGATGATTCAAATTGCAGTTGTTGAAAACTTACAACGCGAGAATTTGAAGCCTTTAGATGAAGCGATGGCGTATCGTACATTAATGGATTCATTGAAATTAAAACAAGAAGAAGTGGCCAGTCGCGTAGGGAAGAGTCGTTCATATGTGGCGAACTTCTTACGATTATTAACTTTGCCAGTGCCGGTACAAGAACTCGTACAAAATGGGTCTCTTTCAGCAGGACATGCACGTACGCTTCTTGGATTAAAAGATCAAACAAAAATTGGGGCTGTGGCTAAAAAGGCCGTGAAAGAAAATCTAACCGTTCGTGCCTTAGAAACTTTAGTCCAATCCATCAATGAACCTGTTAAGAAAACAACGAAGAAAATCCAAAAACCGAAAAAATCGATGTATATCGTTGAATCGGAAGAACGTTTAATGGATAAATTCGGAACAAGCGTGCAAATCGTTGAAAAAGGAGAACGTGGTAAAATCGAAATCGAGTATCTTTCTCAAAAAGATTTAACCCGTATTTTAGAAGTTTTAGAAATCGAATTGGACGATTAATAAAGGAGTCTTTATGAAAGCAGGAACAACGTATCAACTACACGATCATGTGGAAATGAAAAAGCCGCATGCGTGCCAAACGAATTCCTGGGAAATCATCCGTATGGGGATGGACATTCGTATCAAGTGTGATCACTGTGGTCAAATGGTCTTAATGCCAAGACGGGAATTCGAGAAGAAGATGAAAAAGGTGACGATTTCTGTTGCCGAAGAAAACAAATAAAGAAAGAGTGTGACAAATGGCCTTAACAGCTGGAATCGTCGGCTTACCAAACGTTGGGAAGTCAACATTATTTAATGCAATTACAAAAGCAGGGGTCGAAGCAGCGAACTATCCGTTTGCGACAATTGACCCAAATGTCGGGGTGGTAGAAGTACCAGACCTTCGTTTACAAAAACTAACAGAATTAGTCAAACCAAAGAAAACTGTCCCAACGACATTTGAATTTACAGATATCGCGGGAATCGTTAAAGGGGCAAGCCGTGGGGAAGGTCTTGGGAATAAATTCTTAAGCCATATCCGTCAAGTAGATGCGATTTGCCAAGTAGTTCGTTGTTTTGAAGACGAAAATATTACACACGTGGCAGGGAAAGTAGATCCAATCGCCGACATCGAAACAATCAACCTAGAATTAGTGTTGGCCGACCTTGAGTCAGTGGATAAACGGATTGCTCGTGTGGCAAAAATTGCGAAAACAAAAGACAAAGACGCGGTTGCAGAATTAGCAGTCTTAGAGAAAATCAAACCGGTGTTAGAAGAAGGGCAATTAGCGCGTACGATTGAATTTACCGATGAAGAACTTCCAATCGTGAAAGGTTTATTCCTTTTAACAACAAAACCAATGCTGTACATCGCAAACATCTCAGAAGATGACGTGATGGAAGGTGGCCATAATCAATACGTGCAATTAGTAGAAGACTATGCAGCCAAAGAAGATGCAGAAGTCGTTGTCATCTGTGCGAAAATTGAAGAAGAAGTGGCAGAACTTGAGGAAGAAGAAAAACAAGCCTTCCTAGAAGAGATGGGAATTGAAGTGTCAGGCTTAGACATCTTAATTCAAAAAGCGTATCACTTATTAGGCTTAGCGACTTACTTTACAGCTGGGGAGCAAGAAGTGCGCGCGTGGACATTCCGACGCGGCATGAAAGCTCCGCAATGTGCGGGAATCATCCACTCAGACTTCGAACGTGGATTCATCCGTGCCGAAACGGTTGCTTATGCAGACCTACTTGAATACGGTAGCATGACCGCTGCAAAAGAAAACGGAAAAGTTCGTCAAGAAGGTAAAGAATATGTCGTGCAAGACGGCGACGTTATGCTCTTTAGATTTAATGTGTAAGGATATCGGAGGATTGTAGTATGTCAGAACAAAACGTACCAGTAGAAGAACAAGTATCAGTTGATACATTGAAAGCAGAATTAACAAACAAAAATGAACAATACGTATTCCAATTAGAACGTGAATTAAAAGCAGCAGGATTTGAAGGGGCACAAATCGAGAAAGAATTAGCCCTTATGCTTCCTCAAATCATCGAACATCAAAAATCAGGGGTGACTGCACGTCAATTATTCGGAACAGTAACGGAACGCGTGCATGCGATTGTAGACGGACCTGCTAAAGATCCAGATGCAAAATCTCCAGATTGGCAAATCGCTTTAGATGGTGGTTTATTAGTAGGCGGTTTATTCGCTCTAGTAACAGGAGTGATGTTGATGTTAAATCCAGACTCAGGTTCACAACCAATGGGATTATTGACATTAATTATCAATTTTATCGCAGGCGCTTTTGTAATGTTAGCTATTTCGAAAAATGCTCCTAAATTTGACAATCCAAAAGGTCAACGTGGATATATTCGTTACTTAGTGGTCAGTACGGTGGCAATGGTTGCTTGGTTACTCTTAGTCGTAGCAAGCCAATCCTTCATTCCAAATTCCATCAATCTTGTAATGAGTTACGAATGGTATTTATTCATTGGAGCGGCAGCATTAGCGGCTAAATTCTACTTGAAGAAAAAATTAAATATTGTTGGATCAGTAATGTAGGAGAGTACAAACAAGTGTGAGATGATGGCGAAGTTCCTTCGTGGACAATCCCGCAGTGATTTCACACTTTTTTGATAGTGTAGAGGTGAAAACATGAATCGAAAAATACGTTATATCATTACGTTTTTATTAGGATTAGTGGCCTTCTTTGGACTTAGTTCGAGTGTCGATGCTCGTAGCTTAAAAGTAGACAAGTACGATATCACCGCGAATATTTTAGAAAACGGCGATGTTGAGTTTCAAGAAAAAATTACGTTTCATGCAGATGGTTCTTATAATGGGGTGTTCTATAATTTAGATTACTTTGGGTTTAGGGAACCTACGAATGTAGCTGCGTTTTTGGACACGGCTTCTGGAACGGTAGAAATGCCTCAAAATTCAACGGGAACGAGTGGCACCTATCAGCTGACTCATGAAGGGGGCAAATTGAAATTTAAAGTCTTCACACCGCTTTCGAATTCGAGAAGAACCATTACCTTCCAATATACAATTCCAAAATTAATTACAAATTACCAAGACACAGCGGAATTAAACCGTAAAGTCGTTGGTACGGAGTGGGAAATCGACCAAGAAAACATCACGGTCAAGGTGAATCTTCCAGGAAATGCGTCTAAAGAAACGCTTCGTGCGTGGGGACACGGGGCGGGACAAAACGGGAATGTAAAAATTGCTGATGATTACAAGTCCGTGACCTTCACAGCTCCTTCTAACAACAGTGGAGATTTCGTTGAAGTGCATATGATTTTCCCACAAACATTGACTCCAGGTAATACCAATGTAGTGAACCGAAAAGCCTTTGATGAGATTGTGGCGCAAGAAGAAAAATTGTTGCAACAAGAAGAAGGCATGAAGACGCTAGGGTCTATCGGTGTGTATATCGGTTGGATACTGATGGTTGTGAACTTAATCTTTGCATGGGTTAAAGGCTTTATTGCTAACCGTAAGAGACTGCAAAAAGTTCCTCACGTTCCAGATCATCTCTTTGAAATTCCTGAAGATATTACTCCGGCTATTATGAACAAAGCGATTTATGGCAAGAGTACAATGAAAGATTTAAGTGCAACGGTCATGGATTTAGTCCGCAAGAAGATTTTAACCTTGTCGGAAACACAACCACATGAAATTAAACTCGTTGGAGATGTATCGAAACTTCTTCGTCACGAGAAATTAGCAGTGAAATTGCTCTTTGAAGACGTGGGTGGCGGAGATGATACCATCTTCCTAAAAGATATTAAAGAATACGCTGAAGATCATCCGAAAGCGTATTATAATGCAGCCACTAGTTGGTTGAATGCGGTCGATACGGCTGCAGAAAAACATCGCGTCGATCGTTTTACAAAAGGAGAACCAGAAGCTAGAAATTATTTTGCAGGTTGTTTTGTATTCCTACTTGTAGCAGCCACTTTCGGTTTAAGCCTTTTAAGTAAGAACCCAGTATTGGCTGCCCTTACGTTTATCTTTGCCCTTGTTTTCATTCCTCTGACATTAATCGGAGGAGGAGCAGCAGCGAAGAGACGTACGCTGGAAGGTGAGTACCGTTACCGTCAATGGCAAGCCTTTAAACAAATGCTTAAAGACCTCTCCCCAATGAAGAGAATTGAAGATTTACCAAGTATTCAACTGTGGGATCACTTCTTAGTTTATGCTATTTCTTTAGGCGTAGCGGAACATGTGATTAAAGTGTTGAAGAAATTAATACCAGACCAACTACCAGACAGTGTGTTCTATTCAAGTCAAACAGGAACAATTTATTATCCTATTGCGGACTTTAATAGTGCCTTCTCAAGCTCATACAACAGTTCTAGCTCTTATGTGAATGGAGGTAGCAACTCTGGCGGGTTCGGCGGAGGATTCTCTGGCGGATCGAGCGGCGGTAGTGGTGGAGGATCCGGCGGTGGCGGATTCTAATGAAGGAGAATTTATGTTAAACGAAATGATGCACAGACCCGTTGTCAAACCGGAACTGGTCGAGTACATGCGCACAAGTCAACGCCGTTTTCCGGGGGCCTTAGGCGAATTAGAAAATATGGCTAATGAATTAGGAATTCCCATTATTCCTCATGAAACAGCCGTTTTCCTAGATTTTATAGTTGGACTAACCCAACCGAAGAATATTTTAGAAATTGGGACAGCAGTCGGATTTTCAGCGAGTCTAATGGCTACAGCTTCACCACAGGCAAAAGTAACGACCATTGACCGCTATGAGTTAATGTATAGCCGTGCCAAAGCAAACTTTGAGAAATTAGGCTTAGCCGACCGAATCACCCAATTGGAAGGCGATGCAGCCGATATTCTACCAACACTAGAACAAGCAAAATATGACTTCCTCTTTATGGACAGTGCCAAAGCAAAATATATTGAGTTCTTCCCATATTGCATGGACGTGCTAGAAGTAGGCGGCGTGCTGGTGGTGGATGATATTTTCCAAGGAGGAACGATTTTAGAAGATGTGATGGAGCGCCCAAGACGTGTGCGCAAAATTCATCGCCGTCTCAATATGTTCCTTGATTTAGTGCAAAGTGATCCAACCTTAAAATCGACTTTACTTCCTTTAGGGGATGGAATTATTATGATTCAAAAAATGGAAGAAAAAGATTTTAAATATATTTTAGAAGACTTGTAAATTAATCATGGAAATATGGCTTGAAAAGTTTTACAATAAGTAAGAATGACAAAGAAAGGAAGTTTTACAATGACAGATAAAGTGCGTGTACGTTATGCACCAAGTCCAACAGGGCACTTACACATCGGGAATGCTCGTACAGCCCTATTTAACTATTTATTCGCGAGACATTATGGTGGAGAGTTCATCATCCGTATCGAGGATACTGACCGCAAGAGAAATCTTGAGCACGGAGAAGAAAGCCAATTAGAAAACTTAACTTGGCTTGGAATGGATTGGGATGAAGGTCCAGATAAACCAGGAAAATACGGTCCTTACCGTCAATCAGAACGTGAACACATTTATAATCCACTCATCGAGCAATTAATTGCTGAAGACAAAGCGTATAAATGCTATATGACAGAGGAAGAATTGGAAGCAGAACGTGAAGCGCAACGTGCTCGTGGCGAAATGCCTCACTATAGCGGGCAACATGCTCACTTAACACAAGAGCAACGTGACGCTTTTGAAGCAGAAGGACGCACTCCTGTTGTTCGTTTCCGTGTTCCAAAGACTGGTACCTATGCTTTTGATGATATCGTTAAAGGTGAAATCTCATTCGAGTCTACAAGCGTCGGTGGAGACTTCGTTATCTTAAAACGTGACGGAATGCCAACATACAACTTTGCAGTAGCAGTGGATGACCACTTTATGGAAATCACTCATGTTTTACGTGGAGATGACCATATTGCCAACACTCCAAAACAATTAATGATTTACGAAGCGTTTGGTTGGGAACCACCACGTTTTGGACATATGACATTAATTATTAATACGGAAACAGGTAAAAAATTATCAAAACGTGATGAATCAATCCTACAATTCATCGAACAATATAAAGACTTAGGGTACTTGCCAGAAGCGATGTTCAACTTTATCGCGCTTCTAGGATGGTCTCCTCAAGGTGAACATGAAATCTTCAGCCGTGAAGAATTCATCGAAATCTTCGACGAAAAACGTCTTGGTAAATCACCAGCAGCTTTCGATCCGAAGAAATTAGAATGGATTAACAACACATACGTGAAGAAAACTCCATTAGAAGAAGTGGCTGAAATGGCGATTGCGCAATTGAAAAAAGCGGGAATCGTATCGGAAGAAGTTTCTCCTGAAGAACATGCATGGTTACTAAAATTAGTGGCGTTGTACCACGACCAAATGAGCTACATGAATGAAATCGTTGCTTTATCAACATTATTCTTCAGAAAAGATTTCGAAGTGGAAAATGACGAAGCAAAAGAAGTGCTTCAAGGTGAAACTGTTCCAACGGTATTGAATGCTTTTATGTCTAAATTAGAAGCGATGGAAACATTCGATGAGCCAAGTATTTTGGCAGCGATTAAAGAGGTTCAAAAGGAAACTGGCGTGAAGGGTAAAAACTTGTTTATGCCAATTCGTGTGGCAACAAGCGGGCAAACACACGGGCCGGCTATCGGTAAGACGATTGAGTTGCTTGGAAGAGAACGCAGCATTGCACACATCCAAGCTGCACTTGCTCTTATTAAATAAAAGCTGACAGAAAGGGTTAACGCAAACTGCGTTAACTCTTTTTTATTTTTAAAACAAAAGGCCCTTTGGGCCTGATATTCTTCAAAATCTTCGGATATCTTCATAATAGCGGTAATGGGGTACCGGTTCGAGCCTAGGGTCTCTCACCTTTAAAGCCTCAAAAAGGGAGTAAGGGATAAATTCCTAACTCCCTTTAATTCGCATTTAATACGATTTCCCATTACTGCTATTATAGAATCCGAGATTTTTCCGAATATCAGGCCTCAAGGGGGAAGGATAAATAAAAAGGTTAATCCTTTCTTGAAAAAGAGAGTGCAACAGGTGTGTGCATACCACGTTCTCTGGCGCTGGGAAGGGAGAGCATGAAGTGTGTGCTGGGAGGGGAAGAGAACGTAAGGTGCGAGGGGAAGGGGAAACATATGGTGTGTGCGTAAAAGACACAAACAGGGAAGGCGCTGGAAGGAAAGAAAAAGGGCAAAGAAAAAACGGATGAGGGTTCATCCGTTTTGTTGTATTTTGTGACAGAAGAAGGTGAGTGAGAGTAGGTCTGCGCTACCTCCAGGGCTGAGGTTACGCTCGATAAGGACGTTGTCGTAGTCTTCTAATTTGGAGACAAGCTCTTCTTCTGAGAGCGTTTGGGCTTCGTCAAAGAGGAGTTTGGCTTCTTGTTGGACCTTCTTATACGCTTCGATTCCGCCGCGGTGAATAATGTTTCCGTCTTCGACAAAGCTCATTAGATACAGAAGAAGGAGTAAGTCGCGGTGACGTTTGGATAAATGTTCTATCGATTGGTAGTAGTCCAGCGCTTTTGCAAGGCTTGGGTAGCCAGTTGCTGCTTCGCCTCGGATTCCTGTGATGCCATGTTCAATGTAGAGTTTTTCCCCATACGAAAGATGTTCTTTTCGGTCGAGATTGGCAAAATCCACTTCAATGAGATGGCGCGTCATGAGATGGCAGTAGTGCAAAGCTTCTGGAATGTTGCCTTTTGTATGTGCGGTGGCACCTAAAATCAGGGCAAAGGAGAAGTTGGCTCCTTTATGGGTATTGATATGGTTTGTGGCAGCCATCATCGCGTCTTCGGCTTGTTTTCCAAGGGCGCGGAGCTCGTTAAATAAGTCGAGTGGAGTGCCGTCGTGGTTCTCTCCTGCTTTGGCGTAGGCGAGTAAATAAGGACGGAGCGCTTCGATACTTTTGTAGAAGGTGTCCTTTGTCATATCTTTATGAGCGCCGGTGGAAATCGGATCGACGAGCCCTGGTTTTGGCGCAAGATTCACTTCTTGAAGAAGGGCGTCCGTTGCCGCTTGTGCTAAAAACTCAGGATTAATCAATGTGTAATGTCTCCATTTGTTTTAGGATAAATTTCAATGAACGGTCTAAGTGCTCATGTGTAATGAGTGTGATTTGTTCCACATCTTTGTTAAGCATTCCGCGATAAATGAGTTTGTGTTCGTTCAGCGCTTTTGTGCGGCGTTCTGATGAACGAATCGATAAGTCACGGAAGTATATCACGTAAGTACGGAGTTCGTTGACGATTTCTTTTAGACGAGTCATTTGACATTTTTCGTAAATAAAATCATTAAAGGTTGTGAAGTTAGCCAGTACTTCATCTACTTTATCTTCAGCGTTTAGTTTATCGCACTCTTCTAAGATGGCTGCGAGCTCTTCGAAATCTTTCTTCGTCATGAGCTTCATAGCATTAATGGTTGCTAAGGTGTCGAGGGACTTTCTAATTTCAAAGATCTCATGGGCGTCTTTGATAGAAATTCCTTTTACAATAACGCCAATTTTAGGAATGTGTTCTACTAACAATTCTTTCGTTAATTCATTTAAGGCGTATCGAATAGGAGTTCTGCTGATATTTAACTCAGTCGAAAACTCTTTTTCGTTAATTCTTGTGCCGGCAGGAATCTCCCCTAAAATAATCGTTTTACGAAATGCTTCGTAGAGCGAAATTTTAAGAGGTTTATTTTGGGTAATATCTAAATTTTTCTTTACCGCTTGAATAATCGCTGACATAGTAGCCTCCTGGAAATTATTGTAAATATCAGAATAAGTATAAACGAAAAAAAAGTAAAATGCACAAAAAAAGACTTGTTAGGGCAAGCCTTGACAAGTCTTTTTCACAAATTCAATTGTTTAATTATTGTGGTAAGTATAATGGCATGTGACCCATTAATACGATTGTTACAACGAAGATTACGAAGACAACAGCAGCGTATTTAGCTGATTCTTTTTGCCATTCACCCATGTCTAATCCTGTTAGACGTAATAGTAAGTAGATGAACGCTACTAATGGGCTTAATAAGTGGAATGCTTGACCCATTAATGAAGCTAATGCCATTTGCATATCAGTGAATCCATATTGGCGTCCGATTTCTGCGAATGGAATTAATACTCCATAGTAGAAGCCATCGTTTGTTAAGAAGAATGTACCAGGAACTGAGATAATTGCGATAATTAATGACCAGAATCCCGCTAATTGTTGAGGGATGATTTGAACGATGCTGTTTGTTAAAGCAGTCGCCATTCCAGTTCCTTGGAATAATCCCATGAATACTCCAGCAGCAAATACAAGTAATACTACTTGTACAGCGTCCCCAGCGTTGTCCCCAATACGTTTTGCTTGAGCTTTTAAGTCTGGGTAGTTGATCATTAAGGCTAAACCTGTACCAACTAAGAATAATACAACTGGTTTCACTTCGATTGCATCGATAAATGAACCTGCTACTAACCAACCGATTAATACGATTGTCAAGATAGCGTTGATAACGAAGTTTTGTGGACGACGTTTTTCTAACACTTCTGGATCAGTGATTGTTGTTAATTCGTCTAATTCAGCATCTGTTAATTCTTGGATTCCTAAACGTGCACGTTCTTTTTTACCCATTGAGCGAGCAACAATGAAGATTACGTAAAGTGCTGAAAGAATCATCCCTGGTGCTAAGTAACCTAGGATATCTGCTTCTACACCAAGAACTGACATTGCACGAGCAGTAGGTCCGCCCCATGGTAATAAGTTCATGATTGTGTTTTGTAAGATAACAAGAACCCCTAAGTTCATTAATTTCATGTCTAATTTTTTGTAAATTGGCACGAAAGCTGAGCAGCAGATTAATGTAGTTGTAGTTCCGTCACCGTTTAATGATACGGCAGCAGCAACAATAGCAGTAGCCATCAATACTTTCATTGGGTCGCCTTTAGCGAAGCGAATCATTTTGTTAGTGATTGGATCGAATAATCCAGCGTCTAACATTGTAGAGAAGTAAAGGATTGCGAATAGAAGCATAACCCCTGTTTCAGCAGTTCCTTTCATCGCTGTTAATTTATCTTTTGAGTTATTTCCGAATAACCCTTGGCGAATTAATGTACCGATGTTTACGTCTTGGACTTGACCTGTAGCAACTAAAATAATTGCAAAAATTAATGGGATTAATACTAGAGCTGTAAATGGTGACATTTTTTTCTTCATGATAATGTACATGAAAATTGCCATCATTACATAAGCTGCAACTGTGATAACCATCATATCTTCCTTTCTTTTTTGAAAAATTTTTATAATAGCAGGAGAATCGTTCAGTCGCTAAAACCTGAAGGGCTCTCCACGAACTCACTTCAAAAATGAATTCGTTTACTTATAGCGATATCTTAAACAATATTTAATAAAAAAGATAGTGTTTTCATATCGAAAAACAATAAAAAAACAGTTTAATGTGACAAAATGAACATAAGCTTTATATCGAAATTATAATAAAACACCAAAAGAACAGGAAAAGCCTCATTTTATATTTCTGGAATGATAGTGTTTTCTGTATAATAATTCTATGCAGATTATGTTGGGAAGGGAGTGAAGGAATGGGAATTCTCCAACGATTATTTGGCAAAAAGAGTTCTGAAGCAACGGAACACGCATCAATGCAGCCTGCATCCCCTCAATCGGAATGGGAAAAATTAGAAGCTTTTGTACCGGTAGAAGCAGAAGAAGCTAAACACGTTTCAATCATTGCGGCAGCGATTGCGGCCTCAGATTACCCAGAAAGCCAATTTGTGGTTAAACGCGTCCTTAAACGCAACCCAGAAACCAAGATTATCTCGGTTATCGCTTCGGCAATTGCTGCAGGCGAATCAAATGACAGTCAGTGGGCTGTTAAAGAAATCTACCAAAAGCGCAAATCATAATTTTTTTAGGAGGAATATTACGAAATGTTACGTAAATTCAAAATCAAAGTAGACGGTCAAGAGTACCAAGTAGAAATGGAAGAAATCGGCGCAGTTGCATCCCCTGCTCCTGTAGCACCAGTTGCTTCCCCAGCGGCTCCAGCCGCACCAGCAGTAGAAGCAGCTCCTGCACCAGCAGCTCCTGTAGCATCTACACCAGCAGGCGCAGATGCAATGCCATCTCCAATGCCAGGAAATATCTTACGTGTACTTGTAAACGTAGGGGATACAGTTACTGAAAACCAACCATTAATGATTTTAGAAGCGATGAAAATGGAAAACGAAATCGTTGCAGCTAAAGCAGGGGTTGTAGCAGGAATTCATGTTAAAGAAGGTCAAGTGGTAAACCCAGGAGACGCTTTAATTACAATTAACTAATTATATTGAAATTCAAGGAGTGAAACAGTGGAAACATTAGTTCAAAATGTAATGTCTATTACGGGTGGCCAAATCTTCATGATGCTTGTCGGTGCCCTATTAATGTACTTAGGGATTAAAAAAGAGTACGAACCAACATTATTAGTACCAATGGGATTAGGTACAATCTTAGTAAACTTCCCAGGGACTGGGGTTCTTGACCAAGTCGTTGGCGGACAACAACAACACGGGGTCTTACAAATCTTATTCGAAATCGGTATCGAAACTGAATTATTCCCATTATTAATCTTCATCGGTATCGGTGCGATGATCGACTTTGGACCATTATTACAAAACCCATTCATGTTATTATTCGGTGCAGCAGCACAATTTGGTATTTTCTTTGTTGTTGTTGTAGCAGTATTATTCGGATTCGATATTCGTGAAGCTGCTTCAATCGGTATTATCGGTGCGGCAGACGGTCCTACTTCTATCTTCGTAGCGAACCAATTAGCACCGCAATTACTTGGAGCGATTACGGTTGCGGCCTACTCATACATGGCTCTTGTTCCAATTATCCAACCAATCGCTATCAAGATGGTTACAACGAAAGCAGAACGTCGTATTCGTATGACATACCACGCTTCAGGCGTATCTAAATTAACGAAAATCTTATTCCCAATCATTATCACAATTGTGGCAGGGTTCATTGCTCCAATTTCATTACCACTTGTTGGTTTCTTAATGTTCGGTAACTTATTACGCGAATGTGGCGTTTTAGATAACTTATCTCAAGCCGCTCAAAACGAATTAGTAAACATTGTTTCTATTCTATTAGGGATTACCATCTCAGTTAAAATGCAAGCTGATTTATTCTTAAATGTTCAAACATTAATGATCATCTTGTTCGGTTTAGTAGCCTTCATCATGGACTCAATCGGTGGTGTTGTGTTTGCTAAGATCTTGAACTTATTCCGTAGAGAAAAAATCAACCCAATGATTGGAGCTGCAGGTATTTCTGCATTCCCAATGTCAAGTCGTGTTATCCAAAAAATGGCGACAGACGAAGATCCTCAAAACTTCATCTTAATGTACGCTGTTGGAGCTAACGTTTCTGGACAAATCGCTTCTGTTATTGCTGGTGGATTATTATTATCATTCTTCATGTAATAATATAGAAGGAAAAGGAGGAAAACGATGACTTTCAACGCAGAACATTTAACACAAGCTTTTGAATTAATGGCTTTAGGGATGGGTGGAGTTTTCCTAGTATTAGGAATTCTATATGCCGTTTCTGCTTTATTATTAAAAGCATTCCCGCCAAAATAAGGAGACTGTTCCATGGAAAATTTCATTCTCAAACGCTTATGGCTCGACCGCGATAAGAAAGCTCGCCAAGATTGGGAATGGTTAATGGATCAAGCTAACCTTGGCAAGACGGAACAAGTTGATTACACAATTGCAATTTATCATCATTCTGGTGATATTGCAGCGACGGGTTCTTTAGACCGCAACATTTTAAAATGTTTAGTGGTTTGTAAAAAGTATCAATCAGAAAATCTGTTAACGCATCTCGTGATGGCACTCTTAGATGAAATAAGAGAACGTTCTTATACCAATAGTTTTGTCTACACAAAGCCAAAGAACATTGTCTTCTTTAAATCTCTGGGCTACCACGTAGTTGCTGAGACAGAAAACCTTGCCTTTTTAGAACAAGGCATCCCTTCCTTTAGTGATTACTTAAAATTACTAAAAGAACATTTCGTAGAAGGAAGTAGCAATAGTGCCATCGTCATGAATGCCAATCCTTTTACGCTGGGACATCAATACTTGGTAGAAACGGCTGCGAGTCAGTCGAGTCACCTCTACGTGTTCGTTGTTTCCGAGGACCGTTCGTTCTTTCATACGAACGACCGAATGGAAATGGTAAAACGTGGGGTGAGTCACCTGCCGAATGTAACGGTGCTCCCAACGAGAGACTACATGGTCTCAAGCGCTACTTTCCCATCCTACTTCTTGAAAGAGAAGGCGGATTTGGAAGTAGCAAAAGTTCAAGCAACATTGGATGCAACACTCTTCTTAGAAAACATTGTTCCAACGTTACAATTGACCAAACGTTTTGTTGGTCAAGAACCACTCTCCCCAGTCACCTCCGTTTATAATGACGCGCTAAGAGCTGCTTTTGGCAAGGACTTAGAATTAGTCATTATAGGTCGGCTTTCTGTCCGAGAGGAAGTGGTGAGTGCGACGCGGGTGCGCGCTGCCATTCAAGACAAAAACGTAGATGAGTTGAAACAGCTCGTTCCAGCAACTACGTATCATTATTTAGAAGAAAAACATTTCATTGGTTAAAATCCAAAAGAAAAGGTGGAAACAATAATGGAAATTAAAAAAAGTGCAGTAGTCGGCACTTTGGAATCAAGTGACATTATGATTACTTTAAATCCAAGTACCGCTGGTCGAATCGACATTCAATTAGAAAGTAGTGTCGAAAAACAATTCGGAAATCAAATCCGTCGTGTGATTGAAGAAACTTTAAAACAATTAGGCGTTACTTCAGCAGAAGTCATCGCAGTTGATAAAGGGGCTTTAGATTGCACAATCCAAGCTCGTACAGTGACAGTTGTTCACCGTGCAGCAGATGTGGAAAACTACGACTGGAAGGAGATCGACTCATGGAACGCTTAAGAAGAACAATGATGTTCGTACCTGGTTCAAACGCAGCAATGTTGCGTGACGCTCCACTTTACGGCGCAGACTCAATTATGTTTGACTTAGAAGATGCTGTTTCTTTAAAAGAGAAAGACTCAGCTCGTGTATTAGTACATTTCGCTTTAAAAACTTTTGACTACAGCAATGTAGAAACAGTTGTACGTATCAATGGTTTAGATACAACAGGTGCTTTAGATATTGAAGCAGTTGTACTTGCTGGTGTTAACGTGGTTCGTTTACCAAAAACAGAAACAGCTCAAGATATCGTAGACGTGGATGAAATCATCACTCGCGTTGAACGTGAAAACAACATCCCAGTAGGTCGCACTAAAATGATGGCTGCGATTGAATCTGCTGAAGGTGTGTTAAACGCTCGCGAAATCGCTAAAGCAAGTGACCGTTTAATCGGTATCGCTTTAGGTGCTGAAGACTACGTAACAAACATGAAAACTCGTCGTTACCCTGATGGACAAGAGTTATTCTTCGCTCGTAGCATGATTTTACATGCAGCTCGTGCTGCAGGAATCGCTGCAATCGATACTGTTTACTCTAACGTAGACAACATGGATGGATTCCGTGAAGAAGTAGAACGCATCAAACAATTAGGTTTCGATGGAAAATCTGTTATTAATCCTCGTCAAATTCCTGTGGTTAATAAAGTTTATGCACCAACAGAAAAAGAAATTCAAAACGCTAAAGAAGTTATTTGGGGAATTCGTGAAGCTGAAGCTAAAGGTTCAGGTGTTATCTCAGTTAACGGTAAAATGGTCGATAAACCAATCGTGGAACGTGCTGAGCGCGTAATCGCATTGGCGAAAGCGGCTGGATTGATTAGCGAGGAGGAAATTTAAGATGGTATTAAATAAAGCTGGACGTGAAATTCCACAAGAATATGCAGATCAATATGGGGTATACGAAGGTGAGTTAGCTCGCATTAAACCTTATGAAGCAGCTAGCCGTAAAATCAAACCTGTTGAGCCTCGTCAAGAAAAATTATTAGGTAGCATTCGTGAAGCTATTGAAAAAACTGGCTTAAAAGATGGCATGACAATCTCATTCCACCACCACTTCCGTGAAGGGGACTATGTGATTAACATGGTTATGGATGAAATTGCAAAAATGGGTATTAAAAACCTATCAATCGCGCCTTCTTCAATCGCGAACGTACATGAATCATTAATTGAACACATCAAAAACGGTGTCATTACAAACATCACTTCATCTGGTTTACGTGATAAATTAGGGGCAGCCATCTCTAGCGGTATCATGGAAAACCCAGTTGTGATTCGTTCACACGGTGGACGTGCTCGTGCAATCACTGCGGGAGACATCCACATCGACGTTGCCTTTCTTGGAGCTCCAAGTTCTGACGAGTACGGTAACATCAACGGTACAAAAGGGAAAGCAACTTGCGGTTCTTTAGGATACGCAATGATCGACGCTAAATACGCTGACCAAGTAGTTGCGATTACAGATAGTCTTGTACCTTATCCAAATACTCCAATCAGCATTCCACAAACAGACGTGGACTACGTGGTTGTAGTAGATGAAATCGGAGATCCTAAAGGGATTGCCAAAGGGGCAACTCGTTTCACGAAAAACCCTAAAGAATTATTAATCGCAGAATACGCTTCTAAAGTGATCACTGGTTCTCCATATTATAAAGAAGGATTCTCATTCCAAACGGGTACAGGTGGAGCTTCTCTTGCTGCAACTCGTTTCATCCGTGAAGCAATGATTAAAGACGGCATCAAAGCAAGCTTTGTACTTGGTGGTATTACAAACTCAATGTGCGAATTGTTAGAAGAAGGTTTAGTTGAGAAAGTCATCGACGTTCAAGATTTCGACCACCCATCAGCAATTTCACTTGCAAACAATGCAAACCACTATGAAATTGACGCAAGCATGTACGCAAACCCATTATCTAAAGGTTCAGTGATTAACCGTTTAGACGTTGCAATTCTTTCTGCTTTAGAAGTAGATACAGACTTCAACGTAAACGTAATGACAGGTTCTGACGGAGTTATCCGTGGAGCTTCAGGTGGTCACTGTGATACAGCCTTTGCTTCAAAAATGTCAATGGTAATCAGCCCATTAGTACGTGGACGCATCCCTACATTCGTAGAATCAGTAAATACTGTGATTACTCCTGGTACAAGTGTGGACGTGGTGGTTACTGAAATCGGTATTGCCATCAACCCTAACCGTCAAGACTTAATTGAACACTTCAAAGGGTTAGACGTACCTCAATACACAATCAAAGAATTACAAGAAAAAGCATATAGCATCGTTGGAAACCCAGAACCAATTCAATATGGTGACAAAGTGGTTGCGGTCATCGAATACCGTGATGGAAGCATCATCGACGTTGTTCGCAATGTTTAATTCTTTGTTTGACGGAGCACCGGTGGATATCATGCAAATGCTTGATGCCAGAGAAAGACGTGCTCATACCCAAGAACAATTACTAGAACAATTTAACCCGTGTGTACTCGTGTCCATCACACTCAATATTCCAGGTCCTGTTAAAAATTCAGAGGCGATTACAACCGTCTTCGCCTCTGTGATTTCTGAATTAGATGAGGCATTACTGCCTTTTGAGTGCCTTCACCAAGAAGACTTCTCGCTTCCAACAGGCATGGAATTTTACCGAGTTCTTCGCGCAGATGCACTTGATGTAAAGCGCGCTTGTACGAAGTTTGAAGAAGGACACCCACTCGGACGATTACTGGATATCGATGTCGTGGAAATGGCCGGAGAAACACCAACTCCAATTTCCAGGACAGCGCTTGGAATGCCTCCAAGATGTTGTTTTATCTGCAATGAGGAAGCAAAAGTGTGCGCCCGTTCTAGACGACACACGGTCCTAGAGATGCAAGAGCATATCGCTCGTATGATTGCAGAATATACATCGACCCAAAGACTTTAAGAAAGGAAGATATTATGAGCAAAATTATCCGTTTAACTGAAACGGTTTTGCGTGACGGACAACAAAGTCAAATCGCGACTCGTATGTCAACTGAAGATATGTTACCAATCTTGGAAACATTAGATCAAGCTGGCTTCCATGCGTTAGAAGTATGGGGAGGAGCAACTTTTGACTCTTGTATTCGTTTCTTGAATGAAGACCCATGGGAACGTCTACGTCAAATTCGTGCAGCAGTGAAAGATACAAAGTTGCAAATGTTATTACGTGGACAAAACCTATTAGGATACCGTAACTATGCTGATGATGTGGTTCGTTTATTCGTAGAAAAATCTGTACAAAACGGAATCGACATTATTCGTGTATTCGATGCTTTAAACGATGTTCGTAACATGAAGACATCCATCGAAGCAACAAAATTAGCAGGCGGACACTGCCAAACAGCAATCTCTTACACAACAAGTCCAGTTCACACTGTAGACTACTATGTTGATTTAGTAGGACGCATGGCAGAATTCGGTGCAGACTCAATCTGTATTAAAGACATGGCTGGGGTATTAACACCTCAAACAGGTTACGAATTAGTAAGCCGTATTAAAGAAAAAACTGATCTTCCTTTAGAAGTTCACACGCATGCTACAAGTGGTATTTCTGAAATGACTTACTTAAAAGTAGCTGAAGCAGGCGCAGATATTATCGACACTTGCTTATCATCATTCTCTGGTGGTACAAGTCAACCTGCAACTGAATCTATGGTCTTATCTTTAGAAGAATTAGGATTTAATACTGGCGTGGACATGAAGAAAGTGGAAGAAGCAACAGCTTACTTCAACGGCATTCGTGATAAATTCCGTGCAGAAGGTATCTTAAACCCTAAAGTAAAAGATACAGAACCAAAAACATTAATTTATCAAGTACCTGGTGGAATGTTATCTAACCTATTAAGCCAATTAACAGAACAAGGCTTAGCGGACAAATACGACGAAGTATTAGCTGAAGTGCCTAAAGTACGTGCGGACTTAGGTTACCCACCACTTGTAACGCCATTATCACAAATGCTTGGAACACAAGCGGTAATGAACGTGATTTCAGGCGAACGTTTCAAACTCGTTCCAAAAGAAATCAAAGACTATGTTTTAGGATTATATGGACAAGCTCCAGCAGAAATTAATCCTGAAGTGAAAGAAAAAATTATTGGAGATGCAGAAGTTGTGACGGTTCGTCCAGCTGACTTAATCGAAGATCAATTACCCGAAATTCGTGAAGAGATTAAAGAGTACGCTAAATCTGATGAAGATGTATTAATGTACGCACTCTTCCCACAACAAGCAAAAGACTTCTTAGGCCGTCGTGAAGATCCATTCTACGATGTACCATTACAAACAGTAGAAGTGACTCTAGACTTAAAATAGTTTTGCTAGAAAGCTGAAAAGCTAGGCCTCGTAGCCTGGCTTTTCAGCTTTTTGTGTGCTTTAAACTGTGCTATAATGAGGAGAAAGACAATGCAGAGGAAGTGAAGGAATGGGACGTTTTAAGGAAGATATGGCAACATATAAAAAGAATGATCCGGCTGCTAGAAGTAGCTTGGAAATCGTCTTGACGTACCCAGGATATCACGCAACGGTCTTACACCGCGTCGCGCATTGGTTCTATACAAAGGCAAAACTGAGACTGCTTGCTCGAATGGTCAGCGGCTTTAGTAGGTTCCTCACGGGAATTGAGATTCATCCAGGAGCTACGATTGGACGCAGATTTTTTATTGACCATGGCATGGGTATTGTGATTGGAGAAACATCCATTATCGGAGACGATGTCAAGATGTTCCACGCGGTAACCTTAGGCGGATCCGGGAAAGATACTGGGAAACGCCATCCGACCATCGAAAACGGTGTGCTTTTATCGGCGCATTCGCAAGTCATTGGACCTGTAACGGTTGGAGAATATGCCAAAATTGGAGCAGCGGCAGTTGTTCTAGACGATATTCCACCGCATACGACGGCGGTAGGACTACCAGCGCGAGTGGTTCGCGTCCATACACCAGAAGAGATTGAAAGAGATACGACTATCGGAGGAAACTTATGATTCAAATCTACAATACTTTAACTAGACAAAAAGAAGCATTTAAACCGATTAAAGAAGGCAAAGTGAGCATGTATGTGTGCGGCCCAACGGTTTATAACTATATTCATATCGGAAATGCACGTAGTACGGTTTCCTTTGATACAATCCGTCGTTACTTTGAATACCGCGGTTATGACGTGAATCTCGTTTCGAACTTTACGGATGTGGACGATAAAATCATTCGCGTGGCCAATGAAACAGGAATGACGGCTGAAGAAGTCTCAAAAAAATATATTGAGGCATTCTTTGAAGATACAAACGCTCTAAACGTAAAAAAGGCGACACTAAATCCAACAGTTATGAATACAATGGATGACATTATTGCCTTTGTAGCAGAGTTAGTCGATAAAGGCATGGCGTATGAATCAGAAGGCGACGTGTATTTCATCACGGAGAAGTTCGAAGGGTATGGAAAACTCAGCGACCAACGTATCGAAGACTTACAAATGGGAGCAAGTAATCGTACGGCCTCAGAAGATGATGCGAAGAAACGCAACCCGCTAGACTTTGCATTATGGAAGAGCGCAAAACCAAATGAAATTAGCTGGAACTCTCCATGGGGCAAGGGTCGTCCAGGATGGCATATTGAATGCTCAGTCATGGCGACAAAACACTTAGGAGATACCATCGATATTCATGGTGGTGGACAAGACTTAGCGTTCCCTCACCACGAAAACGAAATCGCGCAAAGTGAATCCAAAACAGGAAAGAAATTTGCGAACTACTGGATGCACAATGCGTTTGTAACGATGGGTGAAGAGAAAATGAGTAAATCGCTTGGAAACTTCGTGCTTGTTCATGACTTAATCCAACAGCTCGACCCGCAAGTGCTTCGTTTCTTCTTAGCAAGCGCGCACTACCGTCGTCCATTGAAATTTAGTGAAGCGGCTCTTCAAGAAGCTGCCGTAAACCTTGAAAAGGTACAAACGACCTTCAAAAATGCACGCTATCGCCTAGATACAGCCGTAGATGCATTGCCAGAAGACGCAGAACGCCTAGCGAAATTCGAAGCGATTGAAGCAGACTTCCAAAAAGAAATGGATGATGATTTCAATGCGGCAAACGGTATGACGGTGTTATATCAATGGTTGAAAGAATGGAATGTGTATTTAGAACAAGAAGTCGTTTCAAAAGCAGTACTCGAAGCACTCCTTGAAAAAGCAGCCGTTCTATTTGGAATCTTTGGAATCGTGGAAAAACAAGAAGCATTGCTCGATGATGATATTCAAGCCTTAATCGATGAACGTTTAGAAGCGCGTAAGGCGAAGAACTTTGCTCGCAGTGACGAAATTCGTGATTTACTAAAAGAACAAGGGATTGTATTAGAAGATACTCCACAAGGAACAAGATGGAGAAGAGAAGCATGACAGAAAAAAACTGGAAGCTGTTAAATGGATTGGCACTCGCCTATATGGGGGACGGGATTTATGAAGTGTATGTCAGAAATCACGTGATGCAAAAAGGGCTCACAAAGCCAAATCAATTACACGCGACCGCAACGAAATTTGTTTCAGCAAAAGCGCAAGCACGCTTGATGCAACAAATGCTAGAGCAAGAAAACTTCTTAACGGAAGAAGAATTAGAAATTTACAAACGAGGACGCAATAGTAAGAGTCATACAGTGGCTAAAAATGCAGACGTTGGGACGTATCGTATTGCGACTGGTTTTGAAGCATTAATGGGTTATTTATACTTATCTGGCCAACAAGCGAGATTGGAAGAACTCATCAACTGGTGCTTACAACAAGTGGAAGGTGAACAGTAACATGGCACGAAATGAATATGCACCAAAGAAAAAATCAAGAAACGGAAATCGTTCAGACCGTGGGCGTCCTGAGCGCGGCGAAAAGAAACAACGCCCTGCTCGTGAACACGTAGAACATGAGGGAGTACAAGAAGTGGTGGACTTTGTGTTTGGACGCCATGCAGTGGTAGAAGCCTTGCAAACGCCAGACCGCGTGAACCGCGTCTTTATCCAAGAAGGAACTTCTGGAAGAGATGCCGCAAAAGTCATTGACCTCGCGCGTGAAAAAGGCATTCAAGTTCAAACTGTTCCGAAGACAAAGATTGAAGATTTGGTTGGAAATGCGGTTCATCAAGGCCTTGTAGCTTCGATTGCAGCCTATGAATACGCCGACTTAGAAGATGTCTTCAAGAAAGCCAAAGAAAAAGGGGAGGATCCATTTATCGTTATTCTAGACGGTGTGGAAGATCCTCATAACTTAGGAAGTATTTTACGAACAGCTGATGCAACCGGGGTACACGGCATTATTATTCCAAAACGCCGTTCCGCTTCACTAACAGCGACCGTTGCCAAAGCATCCACCGGAGCCATCGAACACGTGCCAGTTGTCCGCGTAACGAATTTAACACAGACGATTGAACAATTGAAGGCTCGTGGCGTATGGGTGTTTGGAACCGACATGAATGGAACGGACTACCGCAAATGGAATACGAAAGGGCCTCTTGCCATTGTGATGGGGAACGAAGGAAAAGGCGTATCTCGAATTGTAAAAGAAAGCGTCGATGAGATGGTGACGATCCCGATGGTGGGACATGTCCAAAGTCTGAATGCGAGTGTGGCAAGTGCTTTAATGATGTATGAAGTCTTCCGTAATCGTTCGCTATAGAAACGGAGGGAGCAGGTTGAAAAAGCAACTCTACATTGTAGATGGTTACAATATGATTGGAGCGTGGCCGGAACTGGTCGCTTTAAAGAAGCAAGACGACTTAGAGAGCGCGCGGGATTTACTCATTCAACGCTGCTCGAATTTTCAGAAGTTTGAAAATATCGAAGTTTGGATTGTGTTCGATGCCCAATTTGTACCAGGGATCACTCAGTCGTTTGACCAAGCGCAAGTGAAAGTAATTTTCACCTCTGAAGGAGAAACCGCCGATAGCTATATTGAACGCACGGTTTCTGAAATGAACACGCGACTTGTCCAAGTATCTGTTGCAACCAGCGACTTGGCCGAGCAGTGGCTCATCTTTCAAAAAGGAGCGCTTCGAAAGTCTGCGAGAGATTTTTATAAGGAATTAGAGAGTAGTCGTGATAAACAGACGGAGCTCACGCGTCATTTTCATCAAAAAGGAAATGGCAGAAGAAATCCGTGGAGTGATGCTCAACTGTCCTTGTTAAATCACTTGCGATTCAGTTTAGGACCTAAGAAGAGAAAGGAATAGTTCGGATTTCAGAGGTTTATTCATACAATTTTCACAATTAGTCGTCTATGATTTCATATTAACAGTGTATAATCTGTGAAGAAACTTTATAATCAATAAGATTTACGTGAAAAAGGAGTGTAAATGATGCATGTTTTAATGATTGAAGATACAGAAGCAGTTTGCGAAATGATGGAAATGTTTTTTGAAAACGAAGGCTGGAAAGCAAGTTTTTATCATGATGGAAAAGAAGGCTTCGATGCTTTTATGGAAAATCAATCCAAATGGGGTATTGTGATTTTAGATGTAAACTTACCTAGCATGGATGGCATGCAAATTTGCCGTCAAATCCGTCAGGTAAATCAGGCTGTTCCAATTGTCATGCTGACGGCTCGTGATTCTGAAAGTGACCAAGTCATTGGTTTTGAAATCGGAGCGGACGACTATGTGGCGAAACCATTTAGCGCGGTAACGATTATGGCGCGTATTAAAGCACTTTTACGTCGTATACAAAGATCATCAGCTTCAGGTAGTGCGGCATTGTCAACGTTCGATGTAGAAACAGACCATGTCAAAATCAATACGAAGACTCATGAAGCGTTTATCGATGGTAAACAAATCGAGAACTTAACTCCAAAAGAGTTTGACTTATTAATGGTGATGGCGAAACATCAACGCCAAGTATTCACCCGTGAACATCTATTAACAAAAATCTGGGAAGATCCATTCTACGGCGATGAACGTACGGTAGATGCTCATATTAAGAAACTTCGCCAAAAGATTGAAGCTGTAGGACCACACGTGATTCATACAGTATGGGGCGTAGGGTATAAATTTGATGATAGCGAGTTGTAATCAATGAAGTACTTTTATCAGCAACTATTTGGGTTCCTTTCCGTTGTATTGGTAACCATTGTTGCTTGTGGAATTCTTTTCTATAATGTAATGAGCAATAATATTTACACGCAAAAATCGCAACAATTGCAGTCTTATGCTAAAGGGATTATTGCTACTAATATGAGTTATGCGGATATTCAAAGAATAGGAACGATTTTAAAAGAAGAAAATGTCACTGTGGCCATTTTTGATGAACAAAATCAGATGACTTTTCCGTCGAAAAATCCTGCTAGTGAAAATTCGTTATCAGAAGAGGAGTTAAATCACCTAAAAAATGGGTCTGCCATTAACTTAAAAGAAGTTCAAACAGATTTTACAGGGAATCCTGTAGAAAACTTATTGACGGTTTATTATCCGATTATTAAAGAAAAGCAATATAAAGGATATGTCGCTTTAGCGAGTCCTATCAGTCGTATCCAAACGGAGGTGAGAGAACTCAGAAACTCGATGTTTATCGCGTTTGGTGCGGCGGGAATTATCGGGATGTTGATGAGTTTTATTTTTGCGAACTATCAAAATAGACGCATTAATAAATTGCGTCAAGCCATCCAAAAGATTGCTGAAGGGGATTTTGATGTTCAGCTCAAAGTGGATAGCCAAGATGAGTTTGACGAATTGATGCTAGACTTTAACAACATGGCGCATTCCTTACGTGAAATGGAACAAGAAGTCGAGCGACAAGAAAATGTTCGCCGTCAATTTATGATGGATGTGGCTCATGAAATGAGAACCCCACTAACAACGATGAACGGCTTGTTAGATGGCTTGAAATATAATATGGTTCCTGAATCTAGAAAAGGACGTTCACTTGAACTTATTTCAAGCGAAACGCAACGATTGATTCGACTTGTCAATGAGAATCTGGACTATGAAAAAATCCGTTCAAACCAAATCGTGTTAGTCCAACATCGTTTTGCAGGACTTGGAGCAATTCGAGCCGTTGTGGAACAAATGCAAGCAATAACTAAAGTGAAAAATAATGAAATCACTTATGAATGTGATCCAGAGTTTAGTGTATATGCGGATTATGATCGGTTTGTACAAATTTTGGTGAACATTACGAAAAACGCGAACCAATTTACCGATAATGGAAAAATCGTGGTGAAAGCTTGGAACGATGGTAAAAAAGCCATTGTTGAAATTTCAGATACGGGAATTGGAATTGATAAGAGAGAAATTAATGAAATCTGGGAACGTTTCTACAAAGCAGACATCTCCAGAAAGAGTACGAAGTATGGAGAAAGCGGACTAGGGCTAGCGATTGTTAAATCACTAGTGGATAGTCACCATGGTAGAATCTCAGTACGAAGTGAAATCGGTCAAGGAACCACATTTAGAGTGGTATTTCCTGGAGAACCGGAATTATCATAGATTGAAAAACGAACAAGGAGGAAGACCATGTATTTATTAGGTCCATTCTATCGATGGATAGTAGAGATTTTCGCGGACCGAGTGAACCATCTTCCACTTGTTCGTTTGTTTATTTTTAGCTTAGACCACGCTATCGTCCTCTTTATAGGATGGTTGATCGTTTGGTCTATTTCTTTATTGTTTAGAAAAAGAAAACGAATTGTGTGGAAATGGGAACTCTATCGCAATTTATTTATCTTCTATTTAATCCTACTTTCGCAGGTGACGATTTTTAGAAACTTGGACGAATCCTTTACCGTGAAAATTGTCGCTCATCCGCTATCGGATATTATGTGGGTTCCTTTTGTGGATAGTATCAAACTCTTTATGCAAGGGTCGATATTTGCTGCGTATTATAATGTAGTGGGAAATATCGTCTGGTTTATGCCATTAGGATTCTTTTGCGGGATGTTGTATGGAAGTAAAAAAGGAGAATCACGCTCGTTGAAATACGGGTTTTTGACTTCGTTTTTCATCGAGTTTGCACAGTTTATTTTTTATACAGGGGTCAGCCATATTGATGACATTATTTGTAATGTCATAGGCAGTTGGCTGGGATTTCTCTTGTATCGGTTGATTAAGAAGCGGAGGAAAAAATAATGACGGGAAAGATTGTCGTAAAAAGTAAAACGGCATCCAGTATCAAAAAAGGAAGCCCACTGATTAGTCAGATGGACCTTGCGCAAGAACTTCACGCAGATGAAGGCGAAGTAGTAAAAGTTGTTGACCAACAACATCGATTCTTAGGAATGGCGTATGTCGGATTCCAAAATAAGGGAGTTGCGTGGGTCTATAGCCGCGAGGAAGACGAAGCGTTGGATGATGCGTTCTTTAACGGTATCTTCAAAACCGCCTTCGAGAATCGTCGTGGGCTTCTCCATTCTGACGATACAACGGCGTTTCGTCTCTTTAACGGCGAAGGCGATGGCTTTGGCGGAGTGACGATGGATTGGTATGATGGTTTTATCGTCGTATCATGGTATAGCGAAGGCGTGTATCATTTTCGTGACCTGATTTTAACGCAAGCTCTTGGGGCTTTTGAAGGTGTGAAGGGTATCTACGAAAAGATTCGTTTTAAAAACGAAGCGGATTTGCCAGAGAGTAGGTTTGTCGGTGGGGTAGAAGCGCCAGAACCACTGATGGTATTAGAAAATGGCGTTAAATACGCGACTTATATGAATGAAGGACTGATGACGGGTATCTTTTTGGACCAAAGAGAAGTCCGTGAGACCATCCGTCAGCGCTACAGTGCCGGACGAACCGTGTTAAATACATTTAGTTATACCGGTGCTTTTTCTGTAGCTGCAGCGATGGGAGGAGCGACTAAAACAACGAGTGTGGATGTTGCCAACCGTAGCTTGGAGAAAACAAAAGAACAATTTGCAGTAAACGGCATTGACCCTGAGACACAACAAATCTACGTCATGGACGTTTTTGATTATTTCAAATACGCATTGAAGAAACAGTTGACATTCGATACCGTTGTCGTTGACCCGCCAAGCTTTGCACGTACGAAGAAGCGTACTTTTTCTGTAGCGAAAGACTACGGGAAACTAGTAGCACAAATTACACCATTAGTCGCACCAAAAGGAACGCTCGTGTTATCCACAAACGCAGCGAA
Organism: uncultured Granulicatella sp.; assembly: GCF_938030755.1. Classification (GTDB taxonomy): domain Bacteria; phylum Bacillota; class Bacilli; order Lactobacillales; family Aerococcaceae; genus Granulicatella. The sequence continues at coordinate 28,799 of NZ_CALHIF010000050.1, forward strand.
TGTGAGTGAATCTCAATTCCAACAAATGATTGAACAGGGGATTCGTGAAGCAGACGGCAATCGCCGCTATCGCATCGTCTTGAAGAAAGGCTTACCAAGCGATTTTGCGGTTCCAGCAGCGACACCGCTGAGCGACTATCTCAAAGTTTTCTTTATTGAATTTAACAATTAGCACACCTGCCCGAAATTCACTTATAAGTAAATTTCGGGCAGTTTTCTCCCTCTCCTCTTATTCTCTACACAAACCCCGTCCTTATGCCGTTTCCACAGCACGGGAGGCAGTTAGAGGCACCGACATGTCATTTTCATCTTTTGGCACAAATCCCATTGCAACGCGATTTCTAGCAGTTCACTTTTTTGCAAAAAAATCTCATTTTCTTACAAGCCTGAAGAACGTTGCGGTTCTATAGCAACAGTAATGGGGGATAGCAACCAATGTGAATTACTGACTCTAGGGTATAACCCGTAGAGTCAGTTTGAAGCTTGGTAGGAATTGAGACGAAAGGCTCAATCCGGTGCCCCATTACAGTAGCTATGAAGCAACCGCAACAGTTCAAAAAGGCTTGTAAGAAAAAACGAAGTTTTTCTAAAAAAGAATATACTATAAAGATTGCATTGCAAATTAAGTTTTGATATAATATCAAAGTGCATAAAAATGCACATGTCGGAACACCGTGGGAGGAGAAATCTTCATCTCCATTAAACCACGCACGAAACAATCAAGGAGGTAATGTCTCGTGGCTAAAAAAGTTGTAAAACTAGTTAAATTACAAATTCCTGCAGGTAAAGCAACTCCAGCTCCACCAGTAGGTCCAGCTTTAGGTCAAGCACAAGTGAACATCATGGGATTCTGTAAAGAATTCAATGCTCGTACAGCTGACCAAGCAGGTTTAATCATTCCGGTTGTGATTTCAGTTTATGAAGACCGTTCATTCGACTTCATCTGTAAAACACCACCAGCAGCAGTATTATTAAAGAAAACTGCTAAAGTTGAAAAAGGTTCAGGCGAACCAAACAAGAAAAAAGTTGCTACTGTAACTCGTGATCAAGTTAGAGAAATTGCTGAATTAAAAGCACCTGACTTAAATGCAGCAGACGTAGAAGCTGCTATGCGCATGGTCGAAGGTACAGCCCGTTCAATGGGATTTGTAGTAGAAGGCTAAAAACAAATGCAGCTTCCAAAAGTCCCTAGCACGAGTGTTTCACTCATGGACTTTGTGGGAGGTAAAACCGTTAAAACCACACAATAGGAGGAAATTATACAATGGCAAAGAAAAGCAAAAAATATTTAGAAGCCGCTAAAAAAATCGATTCTTCTAAAGCTTACCCAGTTCAAGAAGCAATCGCATTAGCAAAAGAAACAGATTTCGCTAAATTTGATGCATCTGTAGAAGTTGCATACCGTTTAGGTTTAGATCCAAAGAAAGCTGACCAACAATTACGTGGAGCAGTTGTACTTCCAAACGGAACTGGTAAAACTCAACGCGTATTAGTATTCGCAAAAGGTGAAAAAGCTAAAGAAGCTGAAGCAGCTGGTGCAGACTACGTTGGTGACAGCGAATTAGCTCAAAAAATCGCAGGCGGATGGTTTGAGTTCGACGTTATCGTTGCAACACCTGACATGATGGGTGAAGTTGGTCGTTTAGGTCGTGTATTAGGACCTAAAGGCTTAATGCCAAACCCTAAAACAGGTACAGTTACAATGGACGTAACAAAAGCTGTTGAAGAAATCAAAGCTGGTAAAGTAACTTACCGTGTTGACAAAGCTGGTAACATCCACGTTCCAATCGGTAAAGTTTCATTCTCAGATGAAAAATTAGTAGAAAACTTCAAAACAATTCACGAAACATTATTACGTATCAAACCTGCTACAGTTAAAGGTCAATACGTACGTAACGTTGCTGTGACAACTACTTTTGGCCCTGGGGTTAAAGTAGATGTAGCTTCTCTATAATTTAATTTGATAGAACCAGGCCTTGTGCTTGGTTCTTTTTGGTTTAATTAAAACCCCTGGATTGTGTAGTGCACCCCAAAAGTTAGACAGAAAATCTAACTTTTGAGGTGCTTTTATTATGAAATTAACTTATGAAGATAAAGTTCAAATTTATGAACTTAGAAAACAAGGATTTAGCTTTCAACAACTCTCAGATATGTATGGTATAAATAAGGCAAGTCTTAAATACATGGTTCGATTGATTGATCGATATGGTTTGGAAATAGTAAAAAAAGGGAAAAATAATTATTACTCTCCAGCATTAAAACAGGAAATGATTGATAAAGTCTTAATCGATGGTTGGTCTCAAAAAAGAGTTTCTCTTGAATATGCTCTTCCAAATTATGGTATGCTTTCTAGCTGGCTTTCACAATACAAGAAAAATAAGTATACTATTGTTGAGAAAACAAGAGGGAAAGCACCTAAAATGGGACGTAAGCCAAAGAAAAAACCAGAAGAGATGACAGAACTAGAA
>NZ_CALHIF010000051.1 GCF_938030755.1 uncultured Granulicatella sp.
AAAGATAAATTTGTATTTGATGTATCTCATCAAACATATCCACATAAAATGTTAACTGGAAGAAGACAAGCCTTTACAGATGAAGCTCATTACGATGATGTAACTGGATATAGTAATCAACATGAAAGTGAACATGATCACTTTATCTTAGGACATACTTCAACTTCAATAAGTTTAGCCTTGGGACTTGCAAAAGCAAGAGATGTAAAAGATGAAAAAGGAAATATTCGCCACGTATATCGTAAAGTAGCAAAACAAACTCCAGCATCTCCTGCAAAAGTAGCTCGTCAAGAATTACCACAAACAGGAACGAATAGTTATTTAGGTGCTATTGCTTCCCTTGTTGGATTAGGAGTATTTTTTGGAGTCGGAGGAGTGAAGAAACGTCATGAAAATTAAAAGCATTTGTTCTATTCAAGGTACGGCGGTTGAAAACGAAGATGCGCTTGGTAGTTTTGGAAATTTCTTTTGGGTGATTGATGGAGCCACAGATTTATATAATGCAAAAAAATCGATTGGATATTCGGTTTCTGAAGTAACGCATTTATTGTCTAAGGTGATTGCAAAACATTGTGCAGAATCAAAAACGTTAAAAGAAATTTTTTCTGAAAGTATTAAGGAGGTCCGTTCGATTATAGGGTTAGATAATTTTAACCATGAAGAATATTGTAAACTGCCGACTTTCGCCTTTGTTTTTGCAAAATTAACAAAAACAAAACTGGAATACATGATTCTTGGAGATTGTGTCATGCTCGTAAATGACCAAGAGGTAACCGACCATCGTGTGGACCGTTTGTTTGATTTAGGAAAAAACGAAATTGCACATTCAAGTAAGGAAGGCGTCCAAAGAAAAACAATCTTACAAAAAATTAGAGAACTGGCCAATACGTCAAATGGATATTGGATTGGCTCGCTGGATGAATCTTGTGTGGAACATGCTATTTACGAAAGTACAGAAGTGACTAGTAATCAAATTGTATTAATGAGTGATGGCTTTTATGAGTTTTATTCTCAACATCCAGAGGATAAGTTTGATGATTTAATTGTAATGAGAAAGCAATCACAGGAAGTCGATCCTATTTATGGAAAGAAAGATGATGCAAGTATACTAGTTGTTGATCTTTTAAAGGATTGAAGACCCTGAAATGAAGAAAATAATTGAATAACCAAATAGATTAAGAGGAGAAAATGATGCGAACAGTAATCAATAATTTTGTTGAACAAGTAATTCAATCTGAGCTGTATAAACCTATGGATTACTCATATGTAAAGAATAGAATACTTGCTCTAGTCGGAGAGGAAGGAGCTAATACACCTACAAGTGAAACAGATATAAAAAAATTAAAAGATATGCTCGTTGAATTAGCTAAGAAAAATGGGAAAGTAGGCCCCTTGGCAGAAGAAAAAGACTGTTTAGGCGCAGAGTTAATGAACTTTATTACTCCAATTCCAAGTACTGTTAATGAAAATTTCTGGAGTACTTATCAAGAATCTCCTGAAAAAGCTGTAAATGATTTTTATCAACTAAGTAAAGACAACGACTATATTAAATTATCAGCGATTGCTAAAAATATTGCATTCCGTGCAGAAACAAAATATGGACCGCTTGAGATTACGATTAATCTTTCTAAACCAGAAAAAGACCCTAAAGCAATTGCTGCTGAGAAATTGATGAAAGCTTCGAATTATCCAAAATGTCTTTTGTGTATGGAAAATGAAGGGTATCAAGGAAGAGTAAACTACCCAGCTCGTGCGAATCATAGAATTATCCGAATGAAACTTGGAGATGAAGAATGGGGATTACAATATTCACCATATTCATATTTTAATGAGCATGCCATTTTTCTAAATACAAAGCATATTCCGATGGCGATTACTCCTAAAACATTTGAACAACTATTAGAAATTGTAGATATTATTCCGGGTTATTTTGCAGGATCAAACGCAGACCTCCCTATTGCAGGTGGCTCTATTTTAAGTCACAACCATTATCAAGGTGGAAAATACGTTTTCCCAATGGAAGTAGCGGAATGTGAAACAACCTTCGTATTTTCAGGATTCGAAGATATTCAAGCTGGTATTGTGAAATGGCCAATGTCTGTTCTTCGATTACGTGGTAAGAATAAACAAAGAATAGTGGAATTAGCTTCGAAGATTTTAAAATCATGGCAAGGGTATACCGATTTAGAGGCAGATATTATTGCTACAACAGGAGAAATTCCGCACCATACAATCACTCCGATTGCTCGTGTAGTGGATGGTCAATTTGAAATGGATCTTGTTTTGAGAGATAATCACACATCAGAGTTACATCCAGATGGCGTATATCATCCTCATAAAGATGTTCAGCATATTAAAAAGGAAAATATCGGGTTAATTGAAGTGATGGGACTTGCTATTTTACCACCTCGTTTGAAAACAGAGTTAGAGGAAGTTGAGAAATATCTTTTAGGCAAAGATAACGCAATTGCAGATTATCATTTAGAATGGGCAGGACAATTAAAAGAAAAATACCCTAACGTTAAAGAAGAAGAGGTTAATAGCGTAGTTCAACACGAAGTAGGACAAGTGTTTGCGAGAGTTCTCGAAGATGCTGG
>NZ_CALHIF010000052.1 GCF_938030755.1 uncultured Granulicatella sp.
TTTCACGAAGCCTTTTTTCAGTTTCGAAATGTGCACAAGGCCGTCTTGTTTCACACCGATATCGACGAATGCTCCGAAGTCTACTACGTTACGAACGGTTCCTTCGAGTTCCATTCCCACTTGTAAGTCTTCCATCTTCAAGACATCACTACGTAAGATTGGTCCTGCGACTTCTTCACGTGGGTCACGTCCTGGTTTCAATAATCCATCCAACACTAACTCCAACGTTTCTTGTCCGATACCAAATTCTTCTTTCAACGCTTTCGTATTCAGTCCTTTAAGAGCTTCCTCTAACTCCGGTGAACCAAGCGCTAATTTTTCAGCATTGGCTTTTTTCAAAATGGCTTTAGCAACATCATAAGACTCTGGGTGAATATCAGTACCGTCAAATGGGTTCGTTCCATCAATGATTCGTAAGAACCCAACGGCTTGCTCGTAAGCTTTTGGCCCTAAGCGAGGTACTTTCTTCAATTGCGTACGGTTTGTGAACTTGCCGTTTTCGTCACGGAAAGCGACCACGTTTGCTGCGGTGGTTTTCGTTAATCCGGCAATATGCTCTAGAAGAGCGGCACTAGCCGTATTTACATTTACCCCAACCTTGTTCACGGCTGTTTCAACGACAAAGTCTAACTGCTCATCTAATTGTTTTTCTGGAACGTCGTGTTGATATTGTCCAACCCCAACAGCTTTTGGATCGATTTTAACCAATTCTGCTAGTGGGTCTTGTAAGCGACGAGCGATGCTGACTGCTGAACGCTCTTCGACTTGGTAATCTGGGAATTCCTGACGTGCAATATCGCTAGCAGAATATACTGATGCACCTGCTTCACTGACGATGGTATACACAACCTTACGAGGGATTTGTCGTAATTGTTCCGCCACGAATTGTTCAGACTCACGGCTAGCCGTTCCATTTCCAATCGCCACAAGTGTCACTCCGTATTGTTCCACTATGTGACGGAATTGTCCGCCGGCTTGAGCACGTTTGGCTTCTGAAGCTCCTACGTGAGGGTAAATCACAGACTTACCAAGTACTTTTCCTGTTTCATCGATTACCGCTAATTTACATCCAGTACGGTACGCTGGGTCGAGCCCTAGGATGACTTGGCCTTTCATCGGCGCTTGTAATAATAAGTTTTTCAAGTTCTCTCCGAAAATGGCAATCGCTTGTGTTTGCGCCTTTTCACTTAATTCATTTCGGATTTCGCGTTCAATCGCTGGTCCGATGAATCGTTTGTAACTTTCTTCAATTGCGCCTTCGACAATCGGTGCAGATGGTGAAGACTGATTTTTAATTTTTTCTTCTTTAATCTTTGTAAGAGGATTTGTCACATCGACTTCAATCGTCACGCGGACGACGTCTTCTTTTTCTGCACGGTTAAGAGCAAGCACACGGTGAGGAACGATGGATTTCACGGGCTCTTCGTAGTCGTAGTACATTTCGTAGACTTTCTTCTCGTCGAGCTCTTCTTTCTTCACAACAGATTTCACGATACCATTCTTTTGCGTAAATTGACGTAATTGTTTACGATATTTCGCTTCATCGGAAATCCATTCGGCGATAATTTCTACGGCTCCGTTAATCGCATCTTCAACCGTTAAAATCGCTTTTTCTTCATTGATAAACGTTGCCGCTTTTTCTTCTACAGAATCCTTCGTCGTCATGAGTAACCATAATGCGAACGGCTCTAAGCCTGCTTCTTTAGCAATCGTTGCCTTCGTGCGGCGTTTTTGTTTATACGGACGATAAATATCTTCTAATGCCGTTAAAGTTGTCGCCTTGCTTAAAGATGCCGTAATCTCTGGAGTGAGTTTTCCTTGTTCGTCAATCAGACGACTAATTTCTTCTTTTCGTTTTTCGAAGTTTTCCAAATAACGTTGGCGCTCTTCGATTTCACGGATTTGCACTTCATCTAAAGAACCAGTTTGATCTTTACGATAACGTGCAATAAACGGTACGGTATTCCCATCTTGCAGTAGACCTAATACCGTATCAATTTGTTTTGGTTTATATTGAGTGAGTTCTGCCTTCACAAGCGCTACGGAACGCTCGTATGCAGTAATTTCAGTTGTTTGTTCTGTCATAGTCAACTCCCTTTCTGTCTCCTCTATCCTATCATGAAATAAAAGGAAAAGCACCTAAGCAAAAATACTTAGGTGCCCTATTACGGCCATAGTTCAATAAAATGATTCAATATCAGCTGATTTTTACTCTTATAAAAGAGCTAAGATAATGAAGTTGAGGATGAATAATCCTGTAGCGACCCATAAAATTGGGTGAATGTCTTTTGATTGACCAGTAATAACTTTCACTAAGCAGTAGAAGATGAATCCTGCTGCGATACCGTAAGAGATACTGTAGCAAAGAGCCATGAAAATTCCGGCAAAGAACGCTGGAATGGCTTCGTCCAATTCGTCCCATTTCACATCAGCGAATGAAGAAAGCATCATTACCCCAACGATAATTAATGCTGGCGCTGTTGCTTCTGCAGGAACGATTCCCACAAATGGTGCTAACAGTGTTGATAATAGGAAGAGACCTGCCGTCACGACTGCTGTTAAACCAGTACGCCCACCTGCACCGATTCCGGCTGCACTTTCAACATAGGTAGTTGTATTTGAAGTACCAAAGATAGCCCCGATAGAAGTCCCTATCGCATCTGCGAATAAGGCTTTGTCCATCTTAGAAGAGAACCCAGATCCGTTTTCCAGTTGACGTTCGTCTTCTTCCGAGAAGATACCTGTTTTACGACCTGTACCGATGAAGGTTCCAAGTGTGTCAAATGTATCTGATAAGCTGAATGCAAAAATGGTCATTAATACTAAAGGTAAGCGAGAAGGATCGGAGAAGAGTTTCAAGATTCCTTCTGAACCAAAGGCTGCCATGAATGTTGTACCTAAGTCATTGAACGCTGCTCCTAGTGAGTTGCTTTCAAAGCTTACTTTTGATAAATCGACAACTCCCATTGGAATCGCTAAAAGTGTCGTTAAAACAATCCCAAGCAAGATAGCCCCTCGAACTTTTTTCAATAATAAGACTACCGTAATCACTAACCCAATCACTGCAAGAAGTGCTCCTGGAGACGTGAAGTTTACAAGAGATGGAACGATTCCACCGTTTGAGTTCACGCTGAACACGCCGCCTTTATACGCTTCTGTTGCGACATTATATGCAGCGCCGTTTACTTGAGTAATGGTTTTTGAATCAGAAAGGAATTCTAATAGGTTGGCGTTTTTCAAACCGATATATGCGATGAAAATCCCAATCCCGCCTCCGATGGCGTGTTGCATACTGACCGGAATGGCTTTTATAATCATCTTACGAACTTTAGTGACTGTAATGAAAATGTTGAATAAACCACAAATAAATACCATTGCTAACGCTTCTTGCCAAGTGAAGCCAAGGCCGAATACAACTGTAAATGTAAAGAACGCATTCAACCCCATCCCTGGTGCTAATGCGTAAGGAACGTTTGCGAAAAGACCCATCACTAATGTGCTGACAACTGTTGCGATAATCGTTGATAAGAAGACCGCTTGGAATGGCATCCCCGTTTTACTTAGAATATTCGGATTGACAAAAATAATGTAAGACATCGCAAAAAATGTCGTTAACCCTGCCACGAATTCGGTAGCTAGAGTGGTGCCGTTCTCTTTCAGTTTAAAAAACTTTTCCATTAAATTTCGAACCCCTTTACAAAAGAATGAGTGATGAATTTAGTATACAGAAAACTTAATCAAAAAACAATATAAACATCGAACTATTTTAAGTCTTTTTATTTAATTGTTCGCTATTTTATTTAACCTTCGCATTAAATAACCTAAATAAATTAATATATATATATTTTTCACGAACGATAGACTCCACCTCACACTTTTCTTTATAGTTTTTATACTATATGGACAACAAAAAAGAAGCAGCAAAAAGCTACTTCTTTCTATAATGAATTATTTTTCAGATTTCCAAACTGGGAAATATTGTCCAGGACCAATTTCGTCCATTTTTTTAGCCACATCGTCTGTTTGATATAGCTCAACGATTTTTTTGTAAACTGGGTTATCTACATCTTTTCCATTCACAACGATGATGTTATAACGATCTTTTGGAATCGTATCTAAGTGGTTTGCATCTGTAAAGATATTATCTTCAATCTTCAATCCAGCATCTTGAGCCATTGAACCATTGATAGAAGCTGCATCCACGTCTTGTAACATTTGCGGAGCTTGAGCAGATTCTGCTTCAATAATTTCTAAATTACGAGGGTTGCTTGTGATATCTGCTAGTGAAGCCTTTGTCCCCACGCCCTCTTTCAACGTAATTAATCCCTCAGTTTGCAGTGCCACTAATGCACGACCTTGAATCGCTACCTCTTTTGGAACTAGAACTTTTGCTTTTTCAGGTAAATCTTTTAATGATTTATATTTTGTTGAGAAATAGTATAAAGGTGTGATGAAAGTCGTCCCAATTTCTTTTAAATCACTCCCTTTATCTTTGTTCCATTGCGCTAAGTAAGCACGGTGTTGGAAGGCATTCATTTGAACAGAACCTTCTTCTAAAGCTGTATTTGGCAAAACATAGTCGTTCATTTCTACAACTTCGATATTAATGTTTTCTTTCTTCGCTTTTTCAGCAACATAATCCCATAATTCATGAGCTGCACTCCCAACAACTGCAACTTTAACAGTTTGAGCTGCTTCAGTAGTAGCTTGCTTTACTTCTTCTTTTGATGTTTGACTTCCACATGCAGCTAATGTAATCGCCGCAATTGCTGTTAAAAATAAGTGTTTGATTTTCATTGTTTTTCCTCCAATAATTGTATTTATTTTTTTATCAAGCTATATCGTCTACCCATTCCCCCTCATTTTATCGAACACAATAAAAAAATCCTCTGCCCCAAATGGACAAAGGACGATCATTTCAATAATACCGTGTTACCACCTTTATTCGTTCATTCATCACTGAATAAACCTCAATCGATTCCATTGATTCATCTTTGAAATCGTGTCGCTATAACGGGCGCCCCGTACTTTCCTTACTTCTCAAGCTCAAAAAGTCCACTCAATGGCCATTTTCATCTTCTTATCACTACTTGGTTTCACCAACCCCAAGCTCTCTACTAATGCCTCAAAGATTACTTTCCATCTCATCGCGTTATAGATTGAATTATACAACTAATCTATAATATGTCAACAATTATCTATGAGGTAAAGACACTTTTAACAGAAAAGACACTAAAAACACAAATTTGGTCATAAAAAAATCCTCGAGAAGCTATTTCCAATAGCCCCTCGAGGAAAACTTCGTATTCGTTATCAGCAAATGCTGTATAAGAATTATTTAGAAGATGTTGTTGTTGAATCAGCTGCATCTAAGAAGTTCTTCAATGCATTTTGTAAGCTTTCATCAGAAATCTTCACGTCAGCACCTTTCAATAAATCCACCATTGTTTGATGTAAGTATGCAGAATCTTTTAATTTTGCTTGTAGCATTTCTTCTTCCATTTGAGATTTTACTTCATCAAATGGTTTCTTCTCACCTTTGTCTAACATCTTAATAATGTGGTAACCAAATTGAGTTTCAACTGGAGTTTCTGTGATATCTCCTACATTTTTCAAGTTGTAAGATGCTTCAGAGAACTCTTTTACCATATCTGAACGTTTGAATGGTCCGATTTCTCCACCTTTAGAAGCTGTACCTGTATCAGCAGAGTTTTCTTTCGCTAATTCAGAAAAATCAGCGCCATCTTTTAATTTTTTAATTAATTCTTCCGCTTTTGCTTTTGCAGCTGCTTTTTCTTCATCAGAAGCTGTAGATTTAGCCGCAATCAAGATATGTTGTACTTTGATTTGTGGTTCCCACTCATCGTAGTATTTTTTAATATCTTCATCTGTAAATGCTGCAGCTTTTTTAACAGCAGCCGTCATTAATTTGTTTAAGTAAATGGTTTGACGGTAAGCATCTACTGAAGCAATTCCGCTTTGTTTTAAAGCGGCTAACATTCCGCTTTCGCCACCATATTGAGCCACTAATTTAGCAACTTCTTGTTCAGCATCTTCTTTTAATTTTTTAGAATCTTCTACTGAACCTTCTAAAACTTTTGTTAAGACTAAACGTTGTAAAGTTTGTTCCCCAACGGTTTCTTTCATTGCATTGACAAACTCTTCTCTTGTCACATTACCATATTTTGTAGTAGCAATTGTTTCTGAATTCGTATTATTTGAGCAAGCCGCTAATGCTAAAGTTGAAGCTAGCACTAACATTCCTGTGAATTTTTTCTTCATAAAATTCCCTCTCCTATTGGTTTCTTTTTTAATCGATGGTATTAATATACCATAGTTCTAAACTCTTTCCTAGTTTTCTAGTCCACTCTTACCTTTTCTTAACTTTCTCTTGGACTAAAAAAGAGCCGAGTTTTGTATGCCCGACTCCTCATAAAGTTAAGTTAAGTTCTATTCAGTAATTATTGTAATACTCGAATAGTAATTGTACGACGTCCAAAGTTATAGACATCATTTAAATTCACTAAGTGAACATCAATTCTGTTTCCGTAAATCGCGCCACCAGTATCTGCAGCACGGAATACACCATAACCTGGAATTTCAACATATGATCCTAATGGAATGACACTTGGGTCAACCGCGATCACATTTGGTTCATTCACAAGGTTTGTTCCATCAGCAGTGTAGTTTGATAAACCTGCTTCATTATATGAATAGGCTGTTGCTTCTACTGTTAAGTAGTAGCCATTTTGGCTTGATGAAGCAGCTTGAGTCGTTTTAGTTGCTTGAGCAGTCTCATTGCTTGCTGAAGTGGTTGCTTCTGACTTCTCTACTTCTTTTACCTCTTTGTTTTCTTGAACACGGTAAGAATGTTCTTGAGAGCCATTATTGACAGTCACTTCTTTTTGGTCTGCTGAGAAGCGTAATACTGTTCCTGGGTAAATAAGGTTCGCATTTTGAATCTCGTTTACTTGAACAAGTGAATCTAGTGAAGCGCCTGTTGCTTCAGAGATTACTGATAAAGTATCTCCCCATTTAATTGTGTACTCTTGTACCCCTTTGTCATCTTTTTTCACATCTTGTTTTACTTGTTCAACAGTACGCGCTATCCATTCTACTTCATTTGCACTTGCTGAATTCGCTGTAAAACCTGCATAGCCAAATAGGGCAAGTGATGCTGTCACCATCATCAATTGTTTCTTGATTGGTTTCATATTTTCCTTTCCGACTTTTGACTCTTTCATAGAATTCAAAAATCTCGTTCGCATAATTTTTTTGAGTCGCGAACGTAATGAATGCAATTATGTTACCATGAAAAAAAATGAAAGTGTTGATTTTATGCCCTTTGTTAAGGTCACTTAATTTTTTTGACTTTTTCTGATGTTATTGTTACAAACAAATGACAAGAACATATGTTTCTGCAATATTCGACATCTTTCTGTAACGTTTTCGTAGAACTTTCTTAGATTCTTGGTCATATTTTTTTCATTTATTACATCATTTTAGGCTCTTTTCAAAGAAAAAATCGCATTAAATCGAAAGTTTTATCAAAAAAAACCTTCCTATTTACCAGTAGGAAGGTCTTCATTTTCTTTAATTCACTTGATTCAACTCACTCATTTGAATCGTTTGATCGATCGTTTCTTTTAAAGCTTCAGGAAGATGGTGCGTTACCCATAGGACTGTCACACTCTTATCTTCTAAGATTGGTTTTAACACCTCAATGGTTGTCTTTTCATCTAAGTTGGAGCTGACTTCATCCAGCAAGAAGACTTTTGGTTTTTTTATAAGTCCACGTGCAAAGGCGATTCGTTGCAACTGCCCGCCTGAGAGATTTGAATCGCCATCGCCTAAGACCGTATCTAGTCCTTGTGGTAAGCTTCGAACGATGGTGGCGAGTCCGACTTTTTCAAGAGATTCCCAAACTTCTTCGTCCGTATACTCTTCTGTGAGCGTTACGTTTTCGCGAATAGTTGTCGTGAAGATATGTGGTTTTTGGGCGATATAGACCATTTGACGATATAACTCATCATAGGATTGTTTCTTCACATCGACCCCAGCAAATTTCACTTCTCCTAAATACTCCGTTAATTTAGCAGCGATAATATTTAGTAGCGTTGATTTCCCTGTTCCGCTTTCACCAGTAATCGCGTATTTTTGTCCTTCGTTAAACCCAAGAGACACATGATTTAAAATCACCTTTTCTCCGTAATTGAAAGAGACATCTGATACTTCAATTAACGTATGAGAATCTTCTTTATCCGCATTCTCATTATTTTGCGCAGACTCAAGTAGTTCATATTTTTCAAATAGAGGAGCTGTACTTTTAATCGAACCGATTTTTTGACTGATATTTCCAAGCACATTAAAAATGATTCCACTAAGGCCTGTTGTAGCAATGATACTACCGATACTTACTTCTCCGATATAGGCTAGATATCCTGTTAAAACAAAGACAGAAACCTGGCAAAATAAATTACTAATTCCACCACTTACGGCAACTTTAGCCATTGTTTTACTAAAATCTCGTTGCGTATCTCCAACTTTGACAGATCTTTCATGGATTTTTTGTGTCAAATAGTTCAACTTTCTAAATACGAATAAAGTATCATATCCACTTAATAAGTCCGAAACATGTTTTGAAAAATGCTCGTTTTCTTCAGATGTTTTCATTGTTTTAGTCGTTAACTCTCCAGAAAACAATGCGGGTAATACAGCCATCAAAACAATACAAAAAGCTGTTAATAATACAATAGACCAATGATACATAAATAGTGCTACCGCAGAAAATACAGCAGAGATGACTCCCCCAACGACTTCAACCGTAGGCGTAAAAGCTTTTGTTCTAATTTGTTCCATATCGCTTGTAAACCAAGAAATATAGGTTTGACTATTTTTCTCATAAAAACGTTCATAAGAAGTATTCTTTATGGCATGACTAATTCGATCTCGTAACCAAGTAACTACCTTTTGTTCAAAGAAAGCTTGATAGCGAATCAACATATAGGTAAACATCAAATATAAAGCAAAAATTGCGACTAATAGAATCGTCTCGCGGATAAAACCGTTCATATCCATTTTTACTAAATAGTCTAAAATCTCTGCATTGACAATACTTGTTAACAATTGAGAGGTCGCAATTAATGTTAAAATCGCAATAGTCACGAACACCTCTTTTTTAAATTTTTGGAAAATCACCTTCATCTAAATCTCTCCACTTCAAATTATTATGCTCTTAGTTTAACATCGTCTTAATCCAATGTGTATAGGACTTTGGACGGAAAATAAAAGAAAAGTGAGAAAATGTAATTTCTCACTTCCTTATATTTTTAGTCTTATGCCAATAAACAAAATGGAGAAGGCCACTCCTACAAAAGCTCCTATCACAAGCGGTACCCCCTGTTGTAGAGCTGGTAACACACTATTCGGTAAAATAGCCCCTAACGAAATTCCTCCAATACTCAAACACCCAAGGATAAAGAGGACAATCGTCGACACCATCGTATCTTTAATCAAAGAAAAGAGCAGCATCTGTGCAATGAATAACCCAACAATTGCTAGCAACGGATATCCAATCGCCAGTAGAATCCCTTGAACCACTGAAATAAAGATTGTTTCCCCATTAGCAACATACGATACAGGAAACAAAATAGCATTTTCTTGAATTAGGATTCCATACCCCACTAAAGACAGAATCACCAGCAGACTAGGAAAAGCATAAAAGTATTTCAAAGAATAGATCATCTCTGTCAATAATTCTTCTTTGCTAGAAATCGGCACTACTTCTAGCATTGTTCGATGTCGTTGTTTTCTTTCTAAATATCCCCCTACTTGCACAAGGAAAAAGAAGACAAGGATACCGTAACCAAGAAATTGGAAAATTGTCTGTATAAAATCACCATACTGATAATAGGTTGGGTAGGATATCTCTTTTCCAACTAAATAATGGAATAATTGGAGTTTAGCTTTAATTTGCATAGGATTCTCTAACGAATCCGCCCATTCTTTTGGGGCACGACTTAGAAGAGATTCCACCAATTCCAATCGTTTTTCATAAATCGGAATCAGCCGCTCCGTTTTTCCCTTCACTGTATAAATCCCATTTTCTTGTGCATAGGTTTGATAGAGCGCTTGAAAAGTAGCATCCATCTCTTTCTTTGTATTTCCATCAATCGTCATTTGATTCTCAAACGACTCTTTAAGATCATCTATCTGAGAAAACTGTCGCTCAATCACATCTCTTAAGGTCGGTTTCCCTGTAATGTGATGATATCCAATGACAAGCGTTGTAACTACTAAAATAAGAAGCGGTATCTTATAGAAAAATCCTCGTTTTTTTAAATGCATTCTATCTAACTGAACCCATCTACTCATACCGAACCCCCTCGTCTCAGACGCTCTTGACAGCAAGAAGTTCCAATCGTTAATAAGAAGAACACAAACGCCCCCACAAGTAAGCTGGCACATCCGTTTGAAATCGTAAACGTACCTGTCGCATAAAAATCATCTTTCATCCCTTGGATTACAGTTCCAAAGTTCACATAGTACAGTGGCAACTTATCTGCAAAAGAAGGATAAATTTTCATAGAACGGAAGATAGGCTCCGCCCAAATAACTATAAGCCCTACGATGAACCCTACCATCTTATTTCTAGTCAACTGATTACACCATGCGACGAGATTGATTAAGAATAGGAGCACACATGCTGCAAAGAGTAGAGCAATCCCGATAAATTGTAATGGAAGCAAGAGAACCTCCTCTTCCCCACGAAATACAAGTAACGGCGAGGTAAGGATGTCCCAGCCAAAAGATAAGCTCTGTACTAGGAAAACTACAATTAAAACAAGAATTACAAGAGCCATGTTTACCAACCAGTAACTACTAATCTTTTGTAATAAATATTTCCACTCGCGAATCGGCTTCACCGCTAATATACTTCGATGCTTCCAATCATCTAACAGAATGGGACTGATAAATAGTAGCAAGATTGAAAATAGAACTGGCAACCAATAAAGCATCGGTTCTTCATATCTTGTCCATTCCATCCAAAAAATTCGATTCTGCATTTGTAAAATATCGTCTAATTGATAGCGACCCTTCTCCTCTAAAGAACGAAATTCCATTAAATATTGTTTAACATTCTTATACTCTAACTGTTCCTGCTTACTAGGATTAAATCCAATTGTATTGTAAATTGGAAGGGGTGAGTGTTCTTTATCTCGTAACTCAAGACGTAGCTCCCAAAAATGAATCTGTTCTTTAATATAAGTTTTATAATCTTGCTTTTGGAATGCTGCTACTGAACGATGATAGGCAAGAGCATCCTCTAACCATTTTTCCTCTGTTTCTGTTAAACTTCTTTTCTTTGCTTCTTCTTCATATTCATTGATTATCATCAAATGAATTTTATCCCCTTGATGTAAAGTACTATTTAAAAGATCATTGAGAGAAGATTTTTGTTGAAAATTCATCATAAGAAAAATAACCATCAGCAATACACAACCGATGAACTGAATTTTCATTAATCGATTTCGAACAATCAACAATATTTGCGTTTTCATTGTATCTTCTCCTCTCTTTTTAAACTTTCGATTGTACTATCGGTACAGTTCTTTATAAAGGGCGTAACAACTTTTTACTCCAATCTTAATTTCACTAAATTGATGGATGTCTTCAAATATCCACTTCCATTTTTCTTCTGAATACTCTCCAGGCGTAAGGTGGATGCTCAGCTGTCTTTCTTCGCTATTCATCATTTCTATTTCCCTTTGAAATTCTTCTACAAACTTTTCGAAACGTTCTTTTGAAACAAAGGCCAATTGAAGCGTATCAATCCCTTCCTTTTGCGGTGAATATTCTAACGCGATTCGCTTCTCTTTCATAAAATAAATCTTGTCGGCAATCGAATCGAGATTGTTGAGTAAATGAGAAGCCATCACAACTGTTTTCCCTTCATTTCTTAACTGTCTCAACACTCTAGAAATTAATTCCACATTATCCGGATCCAATCCGTTCATCACCTCATCAACAAGCATGTAATCTGCTTTTGTGACTAGCACCAATGCAAAACAAAGGCGTTGCCGCATCCCGAGTGAATATCCGCCCACTTTTTGATGAATATAACCTTCCATTTTTAACTGTTCTATCACAGTTTGAACCGTTCCAGATGCTACTTTCCACATCGAGGCATAGAAATTCAAATGTTCGATTCCATTTAACTCATCGTATAATTCAGATTGATCCGGCATCTTCACAATATGCTGTCTCATAAATAATGTATCCGTTGTATAATTTTTCCCTTGATAAGACACCAAAATGCCGTTATTTCTTAAGTGTCCAGACAGTATTTGGATAAGCGTAGATTTCCCTACACCATTTGGTGCTACGAGTCCAATAATCTGAGATGGTGGAAGATGCAAGTCAATCTGATTTAGAACCTCTTTTTCTCCATATGAAAAACTCTGAATATGAACGTCTAACATTCGAGTGCCTCCTTTCCTTATTGGTTTATTTTGTATCTGTTACCGCTTCCTTTATTGATATTATAGCAAATTTTCCTTTTAAAAATAGAGTTCTTTTGAATTTTTCAATCAAAATCCTGTAAAATTATCGCTCTTATTTGATTTTTGCACTCAAATGAGTAACGCATAATAAATACCCCCTTTACTGGTTTGTCCAGTAAAGGGGGTACATATCAATTCAGGTGCGGTTCATCTATTTCATTAGGCTTTTATTTTTTCAGCGCGGTCACGTTTCATTTGGCTTGAACGTAATTGTCCGCAGGCTGCTTCGATATCATGTCCAAATTCTTTACGAACAACACAGTTGATGTGGTTTTTCTTCAAGACATCGTAGAAAGCGACTACTCGTTCTTTTCCACTACGTTCGTATTGGTCATGTTCACGAACTTTGTTATAAGGAATTAAGTTGACATATGACAAACGTTTCTTATCCGCAAGAAGGTCCGCCAATTGTTGCGCTTGTTCCACCGAATCATTCACGTGATCGAGCATGATGTACTCGAAGGTTACACGACGATTGGTTTTAGCAATATATTCATTAATGGCATCCATCACAACTTCGATTGGATATTTACGGTTAATACGCATGATACGAGAACGAGTATCGTTATCTGGTGCGTGAAGTGACAATGCAAGGTTTACCTGTAATCCTTCGTCAGCGAACTCGCGAATTTTTGGAGCCAGACCACTTGTAGATACAGTGATATGACGAGCCCCGATTCC
Organism: uncultured Granulicatella sp.; assembly: GCF_938030755.1. Classification (GTDB taxonomy): domain Bacteria; phylum Bacillota; class Bacilli; order Lactobacillales; family Aerococcaceae; genus Granulicatella. Next base: position 13,245 of record NZ_CALHIF010000052.1, read on the forward strand.
AAGACCTTTATCAGAGTTGACCACTTTCAAGAATTTAATCACGTTATCATAGTTATCGAACGGCTCCCCAATCCCCATGACTACGATATGGCTAACACGGTCCCCAGGAGACACTTCGTCTAAAGTCCGTTGTACGTGCATTACTTGCGCTACGATTTCCCCAGCAACAAGGTCACGTTGTTTTGCGATAATTCCGCTGGCACAGAAGGTACATCCGATGTTACACCCTACTTGCGTGGTCACACAGATGGATAAGCCGTATTCTTGTGGCATTAATACCGTTTCGATTAAGAGGCCGTCTGCTAATTCAAAGAGGAATTTACGTGTTCCGTCTGTTGATTGTTGTTTGATACGTTCGTTTAACACTGGGAATGTGAACTCTTCTTGTAACTCTTCAATCAGTGATTTTGGCAAGTTTGTCATTTCTTCAAAACTGGTCACACGTTTGCGGTAAAGCCAGTCCCATAGTTGTCCTGCTCTGAATTTCTTTTCATCTTTTGCTTCAAACCAAGCGGTAAGTTCTTCTAGTGGCATGCCGTAAATAATCGGTTTTCCTTCATATTGACGAAGCACTCGTCCAATTTTTCTAACCATATCTATTCCTCTTTCCTATACTTGAAATGCTCTAACGATTGTTTCTCTATTCGCATGAGCGCTTAATAACACCGATAATTTTACACGAGCCTTTTGTCCGCTAAGTCCAGTTGTGAAAATCACTCCTGCTTCATGAAGCTGTTTGCCTCCGCCAAGATAATTATAGACGTCATACGTTACACCGTTAAATGCACGGGATACAAGCACGACTGGAATTCCTTTATCTAAACAACGTTGCAATCCAGGAAGTGCTGTTGGCGGGAGATTCCCTGCCCCAAGAGCTTCAATGACTAATCCGTTGGCATCTGCATCAGCAACCGCATCAAATAACGTCGAATCCATACCGGCATACGCCTTCAATAAGTATACCTTATCCACGAGTTCTTTCACTGGATAGTATTCATGATGTAAGAATTTTTGGAAGTAAATAACTTCACTCTTTGACACTAAGCCAAGCGGTCCAAAAGTTGGTGTTTGGAACGTCGCAACATTCGTAGTATGTGTTTTTGTCACATACGTTGCTGCATGGACTTCATCGTTCATCACGACAAGAACGCCCTTATCCACACTCTCTGGACTCGTTACCGTAATAATGGCACTGCGTAAGTTTGCGAGCCCGTCCGCTCCGATTTCATTGCTGGAACGCATCGCTCCGGTCAATACAATCGGGAAGGTTCCATCTGTTGTTAACTCTAAGAAATACGCGGTTTCTTCTAAAGTATCCGTTCCGTGAGTGACCACAGCTCCGTCAAAACCATCCTTTTGTGCTTGGACAATTCTCTTTTGAACTTCCCACATTTTTTCTTCCGTCATATGTGGAGATGGTAAGTTAAATAAGTCCTCTACAACGACACTTGCGATTGGTGCAAAAAGAGTATCTGAGTTTGTTAATGGGTTTGTTCCTGTTGGGGTTACGCTGCCCGTTGAGAGATCTTCACTCATGGCAATCGTACCACCAGTGTTGATAACGATGATTTTCTTCATAGTTCTACTACTTTCTTTCATTTTCTCTTTACATAGGATACCACAAAATCGCAAAAACTGACTATAAAATACGCACAAAAAAGTGATACCTTTGAATCCTTGCGGATTATTTTTATAATCGCTGTTACAGGGCACCTGTGCAAGCCTTGGTCTTGCACCTTCGAAGCTTCAAACTCGGAGTACGGGACAAGTCCCTACTCCGCCTAATTCACATTCGATGCAACCCCCTGTTACTGCGATTATAAAATCCGCAAGTTTCTTCGGTATCACTTTTGTGCATTTTATTCAAATCCCTTATTAAAAATTAAAAAAGTGTTGTGCCACTCATTCTGATGTAACCCCTGCTGGGTGTCAGAAAGTTTATCCCAGAGGCGTTTCTTCGTAGTAACGGTAATGGGATACCGGTGCAATTCATGGTCTTGCACCTTCGAAGTTTAAAACGCGAAGTACGGAACACTTCCCTACTTCGCGTAATTTACATTCTATTTCTTTTTCAACATATAAAGCATTTCAATTTAAAGTTAGTTTTCCCGATTCCAAAGTATACTGTTTGTTATATAAGTTTAGATCCTTCGGAACTCTATGCGCTATCTCTATAAATGGAATATTATCATTTATAAGAAGTTCTCTAATCATCATCGTTGTATCCTCATCAATGGCAGAAGAAAACTCATCTAATAGCAGTAATTGGTATTTTCTAAGTAATAGTCGGCCTAGACAAATTCTAGCTTTCTCTCCTCCAGAAAGTGACTCATCCAGATTTACTTCCGCATTATGCAATCCTAGTCTATCCACTAAATAACCTAGCCCCACTCTTTGAAGAACAGATATAACTTCATTATCAGAATAGTCTTCCCCTAAAGTGATATTAAATTTTAATGATTCGTAGAAAATCCTTGATTCCTGAGTAAAGAATCCAATGTATTTCTTTAAGTCATCTCCTGAAATTAATTGTCTATGAACTCCATTATAATTCTGAACTCCATCTTTTGACACATATAGTCCGTATACTAATTCCAAGAGTGTAGATTTTCCAGAACCTGATGGCCCCATAATCAGTATCCTATCATTCTCATTCATTTCTATATTAATTTCGTTTAATATAGTCATTCCATCAATTTGAACACTACACTGTTGTAACTCAATTGGAAATACTGTACTGATACTAGATTTACTTTCAAAATTATTCCGTTCAAACTCTGTATACTTTTCCACTCTTTCAATTACAGGAATGATTGAATTAAATCTCTGATAATAATCTATTGCATTTAGCAAAGGACTAACAATGCGATCACTAGCCAAATAAATTGCAATAACTGTGGCTAACTTAGTGTCCCCAACAATAACTAAATATACCCCAATAGCTAGCGGTACAAATGAACTTAATCCAGAAAGTAAGTTTGCTAATAACTTCGATGTAAATCGTACATGATTCATTTGATAATAAGCTTCTTCTGTTTGATTTAATGTTCCCCTCAACTTATTCAAGAAGATTTTTTCTACAAAAAAGTTTTTAATAATCGGCTTACTTTTTAAATATTCTTGTTGTTGCAAGATACTTAATTGGTTCACTTCAGCCCATTCCTTTGAATGCTTTCGAATAGATTTCGCAAATAATTTTGGCACTAATATTGGTAAGAATGATAACGTAATAAAGAGAACTGCCAGCTTTAAATCTATAGCGGACACATATAACAAAGTTACCAACGCAAATACAAGACAATAGAAAAATCCCATGATGGACTTGATTCCTTGTTCTTCTAATAGTTTTAATTCACTAAGCACTATTGACTCTACTTCCTGTTGATTAAACTTTCCATAAAAGAATGCTGTAATAACTTTTTCTTTAAGGGATAGAGTTACTTGCTTTATCATTTTTTGTTGCGAATCTTCCCATATAAATAATCCAAGACGAATAAGGGAAAAGCTGAGAATACCTATCATTGAAATTTTTACTAAATCCTCAACCTTTTGAGTCGCCGAAACATCAATTAATCCAGAAATAAAAGAAGGGATAATAATACCATCTAGAGCAGTTAAAGACATACCAATTGCTATTAATAATAGGTATTTCCTTGGTAACCAACCTAATATCATCTTCATATATCCCATATCGTTTTCATCCCTTCCTGCCCAGTTTCTATTACGATATTAATTATATCAAATAGTTAAAAACTTTGTATATCTAATTTTAGCAATGTTTCCAAGCTGCATTTAGCCAAGATTTTTTCCTTAGAAAGCCTAATCTATCCCTATTTTTATCAAAAAATCTCTATTACTGCGATTATAAAATTCTCAAACTTCTGCGGCATCATCTTTTTGTGCGTTTCGTTCAAATCCCTTATAAAAAAATGAAAAAAAGTGTTGACATCTAAAAGTATATATGATATAATTTCTCTTGTCTGTGAGATATTAAGATTTTATAGATACGATGTGCGGTCTTCGTCTAGTGGTCAGGACTCCAGGTTTTCATCCTGGCAACAGGGGTTCGACTCCCCTAGACCGTACCAAGTATTAATTATGGTCGCATAGCTCAGTTGGGAGAGCACCTGCCTTACAAGCAGGGGGTCAT
>NZ_CALHIF010000053.1 GCF_938030755.1 uncultured Granulicatella sp.
CAAGAAATCTGTCTTCTACTTAATGCCTCTTCATCTTTCGTTCTATTTGAAAATTTTAAAACTTGACTCTTATCCCCTGGTTGTTCTTCTAAAACAGCGCGGAATGGAAGTTTTTCGTCCCATGCTTGTGCTGTACATGGTTGTCCTAAATCATAAGCTTTTTCTCGACTCATGCCTTTATCGATTAGTTTTAGTAACACACGTTGGCTATAGATTAAGCCAAAAGTCGCATCCATATTACGTAACATGTTTTCTGGGAACACCGTCAAGTTTTTAACAATATTACCGAAACGACGAAGCATATAGTTTAGTAAAATCGTGCTATCTGGAATGATAATACGTTCAGCTGAAGAATGTGAAATATCACGTTCATGCCATAAGTTCACGTTCTCATACGCTGTAACCATATGTCCTCTGATGACACGAGCCAGTCCTGCCATATTTTCAGATCCGATTGGATTACGTTTATGTGGCATTGCTGAAGAACCTTTTTGACCTTTTGCAAAAAACTCCTCCACTTCACGTGTTTCAGATTTTTGAAGCCCACGGATTTCTGTTGCAAATTTCTCGATACTCGTTGCAATTAACGCAATTGTAGACAGGTAATCCGCATGTAAGTCACGAGATAAAATCTGTGTAGAGATTTCTTGAGGACGAATTCCTAGCTTTCCACACACATAGTCTTCAACTTCTGGTGGAATATTCGCAAATGTTCCCACTGCTCCACTGATTTTACCAGCTTCAACACCTTGGGTAGCACGTTCAAATCTCTCTATATTCCGCTTCATTTCTGAATACCATAACGCTAATTTCAAACCAAACGTGGTTGGTTCAGCATGAACTCCATGCGTTCTACCCATACATACTGTATCTTTGTAGGCTAATGCTTTTTCTTTAATGATTTCTAGGAAGTCTGCTAAGTCTTTACGTAAAATATCGTTGGCTTGTTTTAACTGATAGCCATAAGCAGTATCCACTACATCTGTACTCGTTAATCCGTAGTGAACCCATTTCTTTTCTTCTCCAAGACTTTCAGAGACACATCTTGTAAATGCAACAACATCATGTCTAGTTTCTTCTTCAATTTCTAAAATACGTTCTGCAGAAAATTTAGCATTTTGGCGTATTTTTTCTACATCTTCCTTCGGAATCTCTCCAAGCTTTGCCCACGCTTCAGCTGCTAAAATTTCAACTTCTAGCCAACAATTATAACGATTTTCATCGGACCAAATTTTTGCCATTTCTGGACGTGTATAACGTGTAATCATGATTTCCTCCTAATACAACTCCATAGTAACGTGTTTGATTCCAACAATATCATACGGCTCTGAAACGACTTCAAAACCAAGTGATTCATATAGTTCTTGTAATTGTGCTTGCGCATGAACCTCGATTACGTTATCTACAAACCACTCTTTACATACTTCTTTAGCTCGTTCTAACAACGCTCGACCTTTTCCTTTGCCTCGGTATCGTTTGTCTATCAGTACTCTACCAAGACTAACTTTATCTTCTTCAGGGATAATTCGTAAATAAGAAATCACTTCCCCAGCATCATTCATTTCAAATAGATGCCATGATTTTTTGTCCATATCGTCAATTTCTTGGTAATTTAAATCTTGGCCGACGATAAAAGTTTTGATTCTAGCTTTGTAAATCGCAACAACTTCTTCCTTCGTTAGTTCATCATAGTTCTTTAAATACCACATAGAGAATCAACCTCTCTCTGTCTTGAAATAATTTCTTGTGTTTTGTTCATCTTTCTTTAATTGAGCGATTAACGCATCAATGCCGTCAAATTTCAATTCTGGTCTTAAATACTTCAACCATTTGACACGAACAGGCATATGATATATATCTTTATCAAAATCAATCAAGTTTACTTCAATCGTTACTTTATGGACATCATCAAAAGTTGGATTAATCCCAATTGATGCCATTCCTGGAATCCATTTTCCTTCTACTAGCATTTCAACAACATAGACCCCATTTTTTAGAAGGAATGTATCGTTTGACACTTCAATATTCGCTGTTGGGAATCCAAGCATTTTACTACCTCGTCCAAAGCCGTGAACAACAATCCCATCCATAATGTACTCGTAACCTAACAAATCGTTAGCTTTTTCAATTTCACCTTGTAGTAGTAGATCTCGTACAGCAGTAGAACTAATCTTTCCATTATCTTTCTTTTGTTCAGCAATCGAAATAATCTCAAAACGATTAGAAGCGTACTTTGGTAACAATTCCATATTCGCAATATCTCGTTTACCATAAGTATAGTCAAATCCCGCAACAACAACTTTTGCGTTTAATCCAACAATATATTGATCGACAAATTCTTGCGGAGAAAGGGCTCCAAATTCCTTTGTAAAATCTACTAAATAGAAAATATCGATACCTAGTTCTTCTAATAATTCCTTCTTACGTTCTAGTGGTGAGACATATTGAATGCTATTAGGATCTACATTTTGGAAAATAACAGATGGATGTTGGTTAAAAGACATCACTGCTACTTTATAACCGCGCTTCTCTGCGACTTTTTTTGCTGTAATAATCACCTCTTTATGCCCTAAATGAATTCCATCAAAAAATCCTAAAGCGAGTACAATCGGTTCCTGAACAATACACTCTTTAGTATAAGGGTGTGATAACTCAATTGTTTGCATTCTTCTCTCCTTTCTAAAACATTTTTATCGGTTTTAATAAGCCTTTTTTAATAGGATGTGGACCGTAAATTGCTATAAGTTGGTCTCCATAATAACAAGCAGTCGGTGCAACAATTTGTGGAAACTCATCTTGTGTTAAAAGGGCACCATTTTTAAAACGGATAAATTCATCCTTTGTTAAAATTATTCGAGGATATTCATCGAATACAATATCTACTGGTTTTAGTGCTTCTTGAACTTTATCGTTTACAACAAGTTCATTTAGCTGCTCTAATGTAATGCAATCATCTGCATGAAAAGGTCCACTTTTTACACGGGTTAATTGTGACATATGAGCTTCAACACCCAACGATTTTCCTAAATCAACAGAAAGTGTTCGAACATAAGTCCCTTTGCTACAGCTCACTTCAAACTTCCATGATTGCGTCTTCTTATCTTCATTATACACTGGCACTGAAATCCGTTTGAAGTCGAAAATTGTTGCTTTACGAGAAGGTCGTTCCACTTCTTCTCCGGATCTTGCGTATTCATAGAGTCGTTTCCCATTCACTTTAACTGCAGAATACATTGGCGGAATTTGAGTAATTTCTCCAATAAACTCCTGCATTTTTTCGTCAATTTCTTGATTTAAAAAAGGTGTTTCAATTGGCGTTGTAGATACAATATTTCCATGTGCGTCTTCCGTCTCAGTTGAAAATCCTAATGTGGTTTCTCCCTTGTAGACTTTATTGGCTTCATGAAGATTCTCAACAACCTTAGTCGCTTTCCCAATACAAATCGGTAGCACTCCATCTACTTCAGGATCCAGCGTTCCAGAATGGCCTACTTTTTTTGTTTTTAATATTTTTCTGACTTTATAGACACAGTCGAATGACGTCATGCCTTTTTCTTTCCATAATGGAAGGATTCCATCCATCACTTTCATCCTTTCAAGCTTACATTTGCTTACTTATTGTAACATAATTCAACCTTTTCCTCATTGATATTGAATATAGGTTTTTATTTGAAAAATATGCTATTATAAGATGTAAACTAATTTGATAGGAGTGACTTTATGTCTAGAGTATATATTGTAACGGACTCGACAGCAGATTTAACTGAAGAGGAAGTAAAACAATTTGAAATCTCCATCGTACCAATGAATATTTCAATCGATGATGAAAACTATATCGATGGTGTAACGATTACTAAAGATGAATTTAAACAAAAAATGA
>NZ_CALHIF010000054.1 GCF_938030755.1 uncultured Granulicatella sp.
CACCTTCGTTGACGATCCAGTCTAATACGATTTCTACATCTACCTTTTGTTTTTCCAAGAATTCTCTAGTGAAAGTCAAACTATGATCGCAACCGTCATTTTCCTCTAATTTCTCGTCTACATAATCAAAGAGATTCCAAAACAACTCTTCATCCATAGGTAAACTATCTTTAAACGATTGTCTCTGCTTATCTGCATATGCTTTTAACAATTCCTTTTTACGCGCTTTATCCATGATAATAATTTCCTTTTATGAACTTAGCAAATCGATACAAGCACGTTCCCATTAGCGTCTAGTACTTGTTTGTAGAAACGTTTCATTTGCTCGAAATCATGAAGAAGTTCGTCTTTGATTTCCTCCTCTTCCTCATCGTAATCCCAAATATCTGGATATAGCTCAGCCTCTTTGCAAGCTGCCATATCAAAAGATTCAAGAGCCTCTTCCATATCAAACTGCTCTAGAGCCGCCACGATATCTGCTAACTTATCGTGTTCCGTATACGCTAAGTAATCCGATAGTTCTTCAACAGCTGTTATGCCAAGCACAGCTTGGCTAAGAGGATTCTTATCGTCCTTATGGTCAGTGCCTACGCCAGTTAGCACAAAGTGAAGTACATCCCACATTTTATCGATATCAAGCAATAATTCATCATCGTCATTCCACTCTTCAACGCTTTCAAGAATTTCCTCTTCTTCTGAGCCCATGGCTTTAATTTCTTTTAAATTCGCATCGCTTAAACAGCTATAATTTGCAATTAGTCCCATAGCCCATAACCTCCTAATCCTGTAATCTCAGTAGATATGTAATAATCTGCTATCCCCTTAGATATTTAGTACTCTATCTCTCATTTAATACTCTATCTCTGTCAGTAAGTCTAGTAAATTAGCTTCTCCTTCATGAGATTTATCTAATAACGGAATAGCTAGTAAAAGCACTTGCAGTGAGTAGTAATAAAAGCTAAAGAATAAATCATCAGGAAATACGTCTTCTTCCTCATATCTAAGAACATCTTCGTCTTCATCGTATTCTTCAGACCAAAGATATTCTTCGTTGAGCATATCCTCAAAACACGGTAGAGGATCAGCATGTTCCAGTAGAAGACCATCTCGGATACACTCAGCAATCACAGAAAATAGGTCTACCAATTGTTCTGCTAAATACTGAGCTACTTTATTCTGAGTTCTCTCTTCCTGGGCTTTCTTAAAAATACGAAACAAGAAAATCATGGCAAATGGTGTAGCATGCCACAACGTCGATTGATGCTCAATATTCTGTGCTAGCTCTTCACCAGCCGCATTAATAGTTTCTATACTTTCCATATTCCACAATACATCAAGCTCTGTAGGAAAGTCTGTAGCACGGCCATAGGTTGTGGTTAACCGGTGCCACGGTATATCACTGACTTGTACAGTTTCTATATATATTTGAGTGGCTACATCCATCACATCTACTCCCTCTTATTGACACAGTAATTATTGATGAACAATGTCTTTCACCAATTCATACGTTTCTATAAGGCGAAGTCTACCTATTCTTGGCTCATCTGTAATCTCCTCATAGATATCCTCTAGCGTTCCCGCTGGTGCTAGTTTCCATAGTTTGCACGGATATAGTTCAACGGTCCCAATAATTTCCAAATTATTCAGTAACAAACCTAAATCCTTATGGTTAAACCAGCAATCTGTATCGATACCGAAATTTGTATTATCTTTCCGGCAGGCAATTTTGCTGTTTAGAAACTGTTCCATTGTAGGTTTTTCTTTTTGTAAAAGCCGCGTACAAGCTAAATGGTACTCAATTTTCCGCGGTGATTGATCCACCTCAGAAACAAAAATAGTACCATACTCGTTTTCAAATTTAACAGCTAATACGTCGCCCACCTTAAAATAAGGTTCTCTCTTTGTTTTAGATTTACGAACCTTAAGCGGCTTCCAGCTTCTCTGGCGATATTTTTTATTTCAATAATCCCTTCTTCAATTTCAGGAATTTCAAGTTTTAACAGTCCTCTTAAAAGCTCTTCTGATTTTCTTGAAATAAATGTCTTTGTAAATTTCGTATTTTCTTCAACTTCTCCGACAAAAACTTTTATTCTATCCCCTTGCTTAAAAGAATCCACACTTGAGAGCTCCTTTGCGGGAATAATCGCTTCAAGCCCATTAATATCGACATATAAGTTGCCTTTCTCATCGGTTTTTCTGACATTTGCTGAAACAATTGTGTTTTCGATTTCTTTAAATTTGTTAAAAATATTTCTTTTTTCGCATTCTCTAACTTTTTGCACAACAATTTGCTTTGCATTTTGAATAGCATTTCTTTTAAAATTTTCCGCATTGATTTCCAAATCCAAAATATCGCCCAATTTTGATCTCTTTTTCAACGAAACTGCATCTTCTAAACTTATTTCATCATCTGGATTTTCCACAACTTCTACAACTTTTTTTTGTGAAAATACCTTCACATCTCCACTATTTCTATTTATTATAACTTTAACGTTATCCCTTTCCCCATAATTTTTTTTATATGCTGCAAGAAGTGCTGTTTCTATCGTTTCAAGCAGCTCCTCCTTCAAAATCCCTTTTTCTTTCTCTAATTCATCAAGCGCTTCCAAAAATATTTTTTGGTCTTTCCCTTTCACTCTCTAATCCTCCTCGCTATCTAATATTCCGTTGGGTATTTCATACACCAAATTCGCCTTTTTCAATTTTTCCAGCGGAATTTGAACTACTTTTTTCAACTTCACATCAGAAATAAAAATTGTACTATTTTCAAATTTTTCTAATTTTCCAATAAATTTCTTAGTTCCTTCAATATTGCTTTTTGTGTGAACATTAATCTTTTCTCCAGTAAATCGCACAAAATCTTTTTCTTTTTTCAGTTTACGTTCAATCCCCGGAGTTGAAACTTCCAGAAAAAACTTCTCATCTATAAGCTCGTCGGCAATTCCATCAATTTTTCTGCTAAAGTCAATACAGTCATCTAATGTCGTCACCCCTTCTTCCTTTTCCACATAAACTCTCAAATAATTATAACCGCCATCTCGTACATATTCAACATCAGCCAGTTCTAAATTCATTTCTTTCAAATGTAATTCGATTTTCTTTTCAAATTCATTCAAAATTTTTTCCATAAGCCACCTCTGTATCTAAAACTAAAGAGTGGGCTAACCCAC
>NZ_CALHIF010000055.1 GCF_938030755.1 uncultured Granulicatella sp.
GACAATTTGTGCCTGCTCTTCTTTAAATGCCTTACGTTCCCATAGAGAAAGTCCACATACAATAATTAAAAGGAATAGCTCAATTCTAAAGAACGGATTAAACTCAATTTGATCCTTTAAGAATTTAAACGGGTGTGTAACCAATGCCTGAAACCAAACATCAAAACTTGGTAGAGAAAACAAGAAGATGAATACAGTTAATATTATCAAGAATATTTTAATAATATTTTTTAAGATACTTGGCATCACTGCAGCGCTAGGAAGTGCAACAACTTCCCCTGAACGTTCTTGAATCGCTGCAATTAGCAATTCTTTTAGTCGCACCAGCTGACTTTCTTCCATCCGTTTTTTCTTATTCATAGATCCCCCTAATTCCAGATGCGTTTATATAATTCTTTTAACTCCCGAGCTTCTTCCGTTAAATCTTTATCTTCAATATATTTTCGTACACGTAGTTCTTCGTAAATCAGTTGATTTATCTGAATTACTTCATCAGAATATGTCTTTTTTTGAATGAAACGAAAAACAAAGAATAAAATAATAGGAAGCACCCAGAAGATTAGCACGAGCGGCCATGCCATAAGGTTGATGTAAACAAGATCCATTGCCCCATCGATATTTCCTAACAATAAACTCACTACAAAAGCTAGTGCTACTAGCGGAAATAATGTGCAACAAAGTATGACAATCATTGCCCACTCTCCAATATGGAAAAGTCTTCTTAACTCTCCATTTGCAGTAGGTAACGATTGGGGACTACCATTCTCCATAGAGACTTTCTCTAGTAGGTTCCTTAATCGCGTAATTTCTTCTTCACTCAGCCGTTTTTTCACACTATTTCCTCCTACACCCCAAGATTCTTCTCATAATCCTCAATAATGAACTCCGCGTCTTCGATGTCAGTCGTCATGTCTGTGCGGTTCGTTACTTTTAATTTTTTCTCTAACACTTTTAATATAGTAAAAAGTTACCAAAGTTCTTTATTTAAGGTGGAGCCGTAATGTTTTGACGTCGTACCTCCGAAGCGTACATTATGTACTTTCCTCATCAAATAATTCTATCATCTATTGGTAACGAGAATTGCTTATATTGTACCATAAACGTACGGAAAATGAATATGACTAGATAGTTAAAAACCTTTGTAAATAAAGCTTGAGTCCATCTTCGAACATTCAAATGTATTAAAGATTCATCGATATGGTATGATAAAAGAAACAGGAATATCCTAAAAATAAGAGGCGCGTTATGAAAGAAAATGAAGTTATTTTAAAAAGGCAATCTACTCGAATATTTTTCAAAAATGGGGATACGGATTTTTTCTTTAATTGGTTGTTAGGTATAGGAGAAGTTTTTGGTTTTTCTCACGGAGAACTTTATTATCTTGCCCAAGGGTTGGGCAAATCACCAAAACCAGATAACTGGAAAAATATTTTTTTATCGCATGAAAACTATCTTGAACAAAAAGTAAGTCATTCGGGTTTGAGTGAGCAAACAAAGGCACAATATTATCTAGCACAGACCTATTCCCTTCGCTCAGCAGTTCAGTTTATCAATCCTTTTTCTGACGAATATTTGCCTACCGTTCATAAAATGGAGACGGCGTTTTCTAACGCCATTCAATCACTAGGAGCCCCAGTCGAAGAATTATCGATTCATTATCAAGATTCCTATTTGCCGGGCTATTATCTTCACAGTGGTAATCATTGTCCAACATTGATTATGGTTGGTGGCGGCGATACCTATCGCGAAGATTTATTTTACTTTGCTGGCTATCCAGGCTGGATGCGAAATTACAATGTTTTAATGGTTGATCTACCTGGTCAAGGATCCAACCCTGGCAGAGGTTTAACTTTTGATGTAAATGCCTCTATTCCAATTTCAAAGTGCATAGACTGGTTAGAAGTGAGAAATCCTCAGCTGAATCATCTAGCCATTTATGGAGTTAGCGGAGGGGGATATTTTACCGCACAAGCTGTCGAAGAAGATACAAGAATACATGCATGGATTGCAAGCACTCCTATTTATGACGTTTCGGAAATCTTTAGAAAAGAATTTGGGGCCAGCCTAAAAACTCCAAGTTGGTTAATGAATATCCTTTTAAAGTTAGCTGGTACTTTGAATGAGTCTGCGGATTTAAATCTTAAAAAATATGCTTGGCAGTTTGGTACTTCTGATTTTAAGAGTGCTATTAATGAAGTGTTTAACCGTGCAAAGGTTGTGGACTATCAAAAAATTCAGTGTCCTTGCCTATTTATCATGGGAGAGGGTGAAGGCCCGAATTACAACACCAAACCAGAGTGATTTTTGAAGCACTTAAGTCTAAAAATTCGCAAACTAAACTTCAAATTTTTGAAGCGGAAAGTGGTGCGGATGCTCATTGCCAAGTCAACAATTTGAGACTCGCTCATAATGTCGTTTTTGATTGGTTGGACACTTTATTTGAATGGAATCAGAAGGGATAGATTAGATTTATAATCCTGATTATAGTCCTCTTAACAATCATGTTTGAGCAGCTGTAACATCATTTTGATTGAGTAGTTATGCCATTTGATTCATCTTAGGCTAAGCAGATAAACAGAAAACTAAAGCCTTTTGTTTATTTTTGCATACTTCCGTTCATAGGAATTACCTTTTATAGTTTCGTCGCAAAAATCGGCTTTCTTGTAAGTGCACGTAGCACCACAAGAATGCCGATTTTATTTATCTTTCTATGTTTAGACCTCTATGATTCCTAACTCTAACTCTGGGGCTTGCATTTTCATTGCCTTCAATCTGATGGTTTGTTGAAGATATTTTTCAATTACATTCAACTACTCTTCACCCAAGCATATAAACAAACTCCCTTTACAAATCCATCATATCAATGAATTTCATACCTTCATAAACTGTTGTTTTCATAGTTTTCGATAATGAACTCTGCGTCTTCGATATCAGTCGCCATATCCGTGCGGTTGGTTTCTTTTAAAATCGCCAGACTCTTCTGGATCAGTACAATGAGTCCACTGATTTCTTTTTCATAAAATTTTTGTTTTAAAAAAAGGAGCAAGCACCAGAGGAAGAACAGCGGAACAGCAAAATACAAGACTAAGAGCGAGATGGACGCAAATCCCGGCTCCTGTGCCACACGAGCGACAAGGGCCATTGTTGGGGCTTTGAAAAGTTCGGTCTTGATAAAGAAATAGCCAAAAAATCCCATAATAAATCCAATTACCGCCAGTCTTTGTTCTGCACGCTTTGGTTTTGCCTGTTTGAGGTCTGCTTCTTGCGTCAACGTGTCGGTCAAATAGCGAAACTGCGCTAACTGTTGATTGGTAATTCGATTATGAAACGAAAATTTCATGGTCTTCTCCTCCTAGAACAATTCCTTTTTGTGCTAAATTCTCCACACATTCTTTGTAATACGCATCATCATGCTCTTTGTATAACGGACGCTTCCACTCACACGTCACAACTTCGGTATACGGTGGACACACTTTACCCCGGTACGACGCCTCTTTCCATAGAGGAGTCACATTATACCCACGGTGCTCCATTTCATCCATAATCAACGTATGGTACTGATAAAGCACATACGGGCTATAAGTAAACACATAGTCCACCGTTGCGTGCTTCTTGCCCCATCCATTTCCTCTAAGGGCACAACATTCACGGTGTTGCCCCAAGAGTTGCGGACGCGGAAGCTTTCCAATCAAGTCTTCATGCCATAATCTCATCACATTTCCTCCTAAAATCCAAATCGGTCCTTATAGTCCGCCAACAGCACTTCTACATCTTCAATATCCTCTGCCAGTTCTGTGCGCCCCTCTTCTTTTAAGCGAGCGACCACCTGCTGGGCAAAAGTCACTAAGTTTTTTAATTCTTGTTTTAAATCCTTTTGAATCCATAATATATCTAAAAATAAGACCAAATTGACACTAATCAAAATAAAGAAAACGGGAATTCCGATAGAAAACCAACCAAACTGTTCCAACAATGTCTGAAACGGAGCCCAAGTAAACGAACTCCGATAGAAAATGATGGCAAGTGCCAGCACGATAACCGTTGGCACAACAGGATTCCGTTCGATTTTTTCCGGAACCTCCTCTGTCATCTCTGCTTTTTCAGCTAAAAACTCAACGATTTCACGAAAACGACTGACCATCTTCTTCGACAGAAAACTTCTAAACAACTGATTCACTGCCTTCCCCTTCCTGGAACATGCCTTTTTACTTTATTTCCCAATTATACCATCTCCGCCCCCACTTCGCCTACACCCTCGCGAATGTATAAGATACCCCCAAAATTAATCTGTCCTATTTTTCATTCTATAGCCCCATTATTCACAAAATAAAAACCAGTAAATCCGGTTGATTTACTGGCTTTTGATACAAAAACTATTTTCCTCTATACTTTTGTTTTCGTTTTTCTTGTTTCAATTGAAACTTTCTCTTTTTCTCTAATTCTCTTTGTTACTTGCTTTCAACTCTTCTTTCCAGTTTCATTTCTTCTCTTTGTTGCTGCAGAGCCATTTGAGATTTTGAACAAATACATTCCATCCTTTGAAGAAAGTATTCCTTTTGCTTTTGTAAAATGCACTTTACTACCCCAATTATTTTGACTTACAGTTTTTCTGATGAGCCTTTAGCTTTTTCATTGCCCAATCATAATGACTTGCAGTCGCACTCACAAAATAGGAACCCAGCGTACTCCCTCCAACCCATTTATATACACCTTTTGAAAAAAGTTCTTCGTTTGTAAAGGTTTCAGCCAACTGTAAAACATCGCTATGGGATTTATGAAACATTTTAGTTGCATTTTCAAGAGAAGTATTTTGATGTTTTTTCCAAAACTCCACATTCATATCACCATAAGTTTTCCAGTTATATGGTTCAGGCAAAAATGGTTTTTCTTCGCCCTTTTGATTGGAATGTACCCAATCCAAAATAAGCTGATGCCATTCATAGAGATGGATTAAAACATCTCTTAGATTTTTATCTCTTTTCCAATGGGCTTCTTTTTTCTTTTCCTCTTTTGAAAAATCAAATGGTGTATTTAACTCTTTCTCAGTCATCTTTGAAATAAGGAAATC
Source organism: uncultured Granulicatella sp. (assembly GCF_938030755.1). Taxonomy (GTDB): domain Bacteria; phylum Bacillota; class Bacilli; order Lactobacillales; family Aerococcaceae; genus Granulicatella. The sequence goes on from NZ_CALHIF010000055.1 coordinate 5,069, forward strand.
TAACTTTTCATAGTTTTCTTTAGCAGCAATCATTAAATCATTTTTTGTCGTTGGTCTTGGCATAACAAATTCCTCCTATTTCACTGAATATCTTAATATAGTTTTTTGTTTTTCTTCTGATGTCCTGTTTTTATTACTTAGGTATATTTCTTTATGAAAATGGCCTATTCTTGTAAGATCAAGTTTTCTTGCAAATTCATCCATCTGTTCAAATGATTTTGGCTCATTATCATAACTTCCAATATGTAAAATCTGAATAGATTTACCCTCTTCTATTTTTCTAAAGCTTATCTCATCATACAATGCATCAGGCTTTTTCTTTTTTATATTCTCAAGCGCCTTTGTGAATATCTCTTGTGTAATAAAATCAGGTTGTTTAATCATCAATGTGTATTCCAGTTTGTTTTTATCAAACTCTTCTCCATTTACTTTTTTCCAAAATCCCTCTAACGGATATACCGTAAAATCTGTAATCTCGTTATCAGTTTTATTTTTCATTACATTTTTAAACAATATTTTAATGGCATAGGCAAGAGAATATAATGCGGATATTCTGTCTGAGAAATCTACTCCATTCGGATTTCCTTTACCTTTTACCAAAATAAATTTTTGCTTTGGCACTTCTACAATGATAGGTCTCTGCTTCACACCATAAAGATTCTTTTCTTGTTTTCTCCATTCATATTTCATTATCCAATCCTCCCTTTGCATCTTGGTTAATTAAATTATACAGGAGGATACTTGACACCATTTGTCAAGTTATATATTTTTTTGCCATTTTATTTATCATTTCTTTAATCTGCATTCGTATCTCTCTTGGCTCTAATACTTCTGCTCCATCTCCGAAAGAAAAAATATAGTTGAATAGGTTATAGTCATTTGGTATTTCTATTTCAGCATATAAATTCTCATCATCTTCTGTGATTGCTCCATTTAAC
>NZ_CALHIF010000056.1 GCF_938030755.1 uncultured Granulicatella sp.
GACCTCTCGTATGGATACCAACCATGTTCGAAAGTGGTGAGTAGCAAAACCCTTATTTTCCTAGTTCGTAAAATTAAACTATATCCTCATAAATTAAATTAATAATAAAAGTATCAGCTGCACTATTTTTTGTTTAATTTTTGTATACCTTTTAATTATATTTAGGTGTTTTTAAAATATGGAATGCTGGCCTTTTTAATACATAAAATAGGGTTGATGATAAATTTTCATTAACTATAAAAATATAGAGAATTTTGTTCATTTTTTGTAAAAAAGGTGTATAATATTGAACATAGGGAGGCGAATTAGAATGATTTCAAATCATCAATTTAACTTATTAGTATTTTTAAAAAATAAAGAAGAAAAAGTAACACAGCGAGAAATCGCAAAAGGACTTGACCTGTCTCTTGGGAAAGTGAATCATTTAGTAACAGAAGCTGAAGGACTTGGTTGGATAACTTCGGATTATTCTCTAACAGACAAAGGACTCGCTGAATTAGAACCTTATCGTGTTCAAAATGCCATTATTATGGCTGCAGGAATGAGTACACGATTTGCTCCACTTTCATATGAATCACCTAAAGGCCTATTGAATGTTAAAGGTGAGCGTTTGATTGAACGACAAATAGGTCAATTGAGAGAAGCTGGAATTGATAAAATTACAGTTATTGTTGGCTATATGAAAGAAATGATGTTTTATCTTGCAGATAAATTTGGTGTAGATATCGTTGTTAACGAGGATTATTATCGTTATAATAATTGCTCATCATTAATGCTAGTTCGTGAGCAATTAGGAAATACTTATATTTGTTCCTCAGATAATTATTTTACGGAAAATCCTTTTGAGGAATATGTATATAGAGGCTATTATGCTACAGTTTTTGCTAATGGAGAAACTGATGAATATTGTGTAGAAAAAGAGACAAATGGTTTCATTTCAGAGGTAACTGTTGGAGGCAAAAATACATGGTGTATGCTTGGCCATGTATATTTTGATCGTGAATTCAGTGAAAAATTTGTTCGTATTTTAGAGAATGAATTCCAACATGCCGCATTTAAAGAACAGTTATGGGAAGAGTATTATTATCGACATTTAGATGTATTAAAGTTAGAAGCGCGTCATTATTCAGAAGACGTAATTAAAGAATTTGATTCTTTAGCGGATCTTCGTGCATTTGATGAACAATATTTGATGCATACAAATTCAAAAATATTGCTCAATATTTGTAAGATACTGTCAGTATCACCAGCAGAGATTACTAATATTAAACCGATAAAAGACGGATTGACTAATACTTCTTTCCGTTTCGAGTGTAAGGATGAATCTTATGTTTATCGTCACCCTGGAAAAGGAACAGAAGAATATATTAACCGACTTAGCGAAGCAGCTTCGATGAAGATTGCGGCTGAATTAGGGATAGATCAAACTTTTGTTGCAATGGACGAAAATGAGGGGTGGAAAATCTCAAAATTTATAGAAAATGCAAGATTATTAGATTATGAAAATGATGAAGATGTTGAAAAAGCGATTGACTTCATTAGTCGCCTCCATTGTTCTGGTAAGACAACACCTTACGAACTAAGCTTCGAAAAAGATTTAGAAAAATTTAAGGAAAAATTGCAAAAGTGCAATCGTTTTGAGTTTGAAGATAAGGAAATATTAGAAGAGCTTGTACATCAAGTCATTCAATATTTACACAAGGATCCTGTGGAATTTGTTCTTTGTCATGGTGACTGTTATAGTCCGAATTTCCTAGTTGATAAAAACGGGAATATGAGCTTGATTGACTGGGAGTATTCTGGGATGGGGGATGCTGCTAGCGACATTGGCTGTTTCCTATGCTGTACAGATTACAGTTTAGACGAAGCTAAAGGATTTATTAATAAGTACTTTGAAAAGAATCCTGGCGTAGGTAGTCAACAGCATTTCTTAGGTATGGTTGGATTAGTTTCATACTATTGGTTCTTATGGGCACTTTTCCAAGAAAGTAATGGGAAACGTGTTGGTGAATATCTTTATAAGTGGTATCGTCATACGAAAATGTATTGTACTGAAGCTATAAGAATGTATCAGGGGGAAGAGAACTAGATGAAAAATGAAGTTTCAATCGAAAAGCTAATTTCCGAAGAAACAAAACGCCGGCTCAAATTGATGGAAGAAAAAGATTATGTATTTCCAGAACGCTTTTCAAAAATGGATTACCTCTGGGTGGGAATCTGTGTAGGAGTTAACCTAATCCTTATTATTTTGGCAATGAGTGGGGTGATTCAATAATGGCTTCTATGAATGATTATATTCAACAAGAAACGATTACAGGTGTTGTTCCAATGACAAATGGTGATCGTCAGTATTCGTTCTGGGATTTATTCTTATCTACTAGTGGATTTGCGATTGCAACTTGGTGTTATACACAGGGGGCCTATGTAGCACAATATTTATCGTTCAATCAAATGCTTATTAATATTTTTAGCTTTAATATCATTTGGGTATTTATTGAATGTTTACCAGTACTATTTGCCGTTCGTTACGGAATTGACTTGTGGATTTGGCTTCGATCGGTTCTTGGGCAAAAAGGAGTAGCACTTTTGTCAACAGTAATAAGTTTAGCAAACTTTGGTTGGTATGCAGTTACTGCGAATCTTTTTGCGAATTCCATGATACATTTAGCAAGTAACTTTGGACTTATGTTGGATAAGGCGATATGGGCACCAATACTCGGTACCATGTGCGTCTTTTTAGGGACTTTAATTGCTCTTAGTGGACCTGAAACTATAAAAGGAATTAATAGATACATGGTTGTTGCTTTGTTATTTGTTGGTTTGATTATAGCTGGAATTTGTTTTTTTGCAGTTCCTATAACAGAAATTATGAATGTACAACCCGCCGTTCAAAGTGAATTAACACCACTTGAACGATTCATGATTTCAGGTGAAGGTAATGTTGCTGTAGCATTTTCCTGGTCAACTCAGGCCTTCATTTTACCGCGCTTAGCAAAATCAGAACGTAGTGGATTTTGGGCTACTTCCTTATCATATGGTGTTGTAGCACCATTTTTTGCGGTCACAGGTGGCGTCATGGCACTTGCTATGTTCGTAAAAACTGGTGTATATGAAAGCGATCCGACAACGATGTTAGCTACTTTAAGTACGCCTACCTTTTCACTTTTAAGCCTATTGTTAGTTGCTTTTGCTAATATTGGGACTCAAGGGACTGGTTCATACGTTAACTGTATGATCGTGAAGAGCGGAATGCCAAAAATTAGTTATAAGCTAATGGTATGGATAGCCTTTGTGTATGTGAGTGCTTTGACTATTTGGGGAGGAGTAGATGAATACTTTGGTTCATTTATTTCGCTGGCTGCATATCTTCAAGGACCGATTATTGGAATGATTGTCGTTGACTTCTTTCTACTCAGAAAGCAAAAATTATCTCTGCGCTCGGCATATTTTATAGAGGGACATAAGGCATATGAGTATACAAAAGGATTTAATATTGTAGGAATGAGTTGTGTGTTTATCTCATTGCTCGTGGCAGTATTGTTTATTTATAATCCTGTGAATAAACAAATCCAAAGTCCGTTGTTTCTCATCACAACCGGTAGCGGATTTACAGCATTACTTGGTGGAGGATTATACTGGCTTGCTAGCCTGACTCCGTTAAAAGCTTATATGGTTCGTGATCGAGAAGAAGTTACAATTTAAGCAATTTAAAAAAATTAGAGTTGGTAGAGTTTTCTATCAACTCTAATTTTTTAAATTGCTGTGGAGTATTAGGTTTTATGGTATGATAAAGTCAGTTAAATGAGAATAAATAAATTATTAGGAGAAGATATGATTATTTCGATTATTATCCCTTGCTTTAATGAAGAAGACACAATTCACTTGTACTATACTGCGATGGAATCTGTACGAACTCAGATGCAAGAAGATTTTGAGTATATTTTTATAAATGATGGTTCTTCGGACAATACATTAGAAGTTTTAAGAGAGCTAAGTACAGCTACTGAAAATGTGAGCTATTTATCCTTTACGAGAAATTTTGGAAAAGAAGCAGCTTTATATGCTGGTCTAAAAGAATCAACTGGAGAATATGTTACAGTCATGGATTGTGACTTGCAGGATCCTCCAGAAATGCTTATTCAGATGAAACAAATGCTAGACAATGATGCAGAGTTAGATTGTGTTGGAACTAGACGAGTATCTCGAGAAGGAGAACCTCCTATTCGTTCTTTTTTTGCAAGTATGTTTTATAAAATTGTAAATCGTATTAGCCAAGTGGAAATGGTAGATGGGGCGAGGGATTATCGGTTGATGAGACGTAAAATGGTAAATGCTGTTTTAGAAGTCTCAGAATATAACCGTTTTTCAAAAGGAATCTTTGCATGGGTAGGATTTCATACAGAGTATTTAGAGTATAAAAATGTTGAGCGAGTAGCAGGGAAAACATCTTGGGATTTTTGGTCTTTATTTAAATACTCTATAGAGGGTATTGTGAACTTTTCGGAGACACCATTGAATATAGCTCTAGTGGGTGGGATTTTCTCGTGCGTGTTAGCTTTTATAATGATGCTCTTTATTTTTGTAAGAACATTGCTATTTGGAAATCCGACGTCAGGATGGACCTCAATTATGACTGTTATTTTATTTTTAGGTGGATTTCAATTAATGACTATAGGGATTCTAGGAAAATATATTGGGAAAATTTTTATGGAAACTAAAAAACGTCCTATATATATTATAAAGGAGAAACATGTTAAACAAATTAAATAGAAAAAAGACGATATACATTGCTAGTTGTCTCAGTATATTTTTATTAATTTATGTATTAAATCACTTTACTCTGTATACCTCAGATGATTATGTATATCATTTTATTTATCAAGATTCTATGCCAACAGGAAATGAGCAACCTATTAAAAATCTCATGGATTTAATAACTTCTCAAGTGACTCATTGGCAGGTTTGGAATGGTCGCTTCACGGCTCATTCTATAGTACAAACATTTATGCAAGTTCATAAAGAATATTTTAATATTTTGAATTCTATCATATTTTTAATGCTGATAATTCTATCTGATAAACTGAGTTCACGAATGATGAAACAAGAGAGAAAACCATTTAACAGTATTTATATTGTATTTCTATTCTTGATGTTTTGGTGGTTTCTTCCGGAAATTGGCAAGACGGTTTTATGGGTATCAGGATCTGGAAATTATTTGTGGACAGGGGTTATTGATTTATTGTGGTTATACCTGTTTATTAACTTTAGTATTTCTAAAAAATGGTCCATTTTAACAGTTCCGTTAGCTTTCTTCATGGGAGCGGGCAATGAAAACACCTCCCCAGCCATGATATTACTTGGTGGACTTTTCTTGTTTTATTTTTTCGTTAAAGAAAAGAAAATACCTATCAATAAAGTATTAGAACTTATTAGTGCAGTATTTGGATTTGTTTTAATGTTATCTTCTCCGGGATCTCAAAAAAGAGGGGGAGGTTACCCAATTCTTCCAAATTTAAAAAATAATATCCTTAGTTTGATTCAACGTTCATGGGAAAGATATTCATTTCTTTATGTATTATTAATTGTACTATTCGTTATTGCGATATTAGCTAGATATCTAAAGAAAGAACCCTTCATTTCTTTAATATTCCTGATAACAGCACATTTTGCCTGTATCTTTAGTTTGGTTGCTTCAAGAGAATGGCCACCACGTATATTTTTTGGATCAAGTGTACTTCTTTGTATTGCTGTAATTGTGATTGCAAAAGTTGTCTTTGAAAATAATGAATGGATCAAGCAAATAGCAATACTTGCAATACTGGTGTTGAGTGTTAAATTTGGATTTTCATATAAAAATGTAGTGAAGGATAACTATGAGACGTATACCTATGTTGAGAAACAATATAGTGATATATATAAAGCAATTGAGGAGAATCAAACTAGTGTGACCTTGAAGAGATTCCCTACACCACAGCATCTTTATAATGCGTACCTTGGTACTGCTAATTTAAAGGATAAGAGTGATGCGTGGTTTAATCAGTGGATGGCGGTCTATTTTGGTATCGATAGAATAGAGAGTGTTTCATCTGAAGAATAGCTTAAAGAATTCAAAAAAGACCGATTGGTTTTCCAATCGGTCTTTCGATTATTTATAATTCAAGATAGTTAACGCTACTTGTAGAACAATAGCTCCAAGGGTTCCGATTAACATTAATACAGCAACCACACGTGTAATTTTTTCAACGGTTGAAAGATTACGTTTTTTATTTGCCAACACAATCGCTCCTTTTTTCTAGTTTCTGTAATAGTTTACCGTAAACTAGAGCGAATTACTAGTCTTAAATACTTAAACTACCTTTATAAAATTGAAAATGATTGAAATGAAAACAGAAGAGATGAAAGAAAAACGGCCAAAAACCTTTCAAATATTAACGATTTTTGTTAACATAGGAATGGAAAATAAAACAAATTGGAGGAAGTTTTATGTCAAAACAACAAATTGGTGTCGTGGGTATGGCTGTTATGGGACGTAACTTAGCTTTAAACATTGAAAGCCGTGGCTATAGCGTTTCGATTTACAACCGTACAACTTCAAAAACAGACGAAGTGGTTGCTCTACATCCAGATAAAAAATTAGTACCAACATACACAGTAGAAGAATTTGTACAATCTTTAGAAAAACCAAGAAGAATCTTATTAATGGTAAAAGCTGGGGAGGCTACTGATAAGACCATTCAAAGTTTACTTCCACATCTAGATAAAGGTGATATTTTAATCGATGGAGGAAATACATTCTTCAGAGATACAATGCGCCGTAATGAAGAACTTGCAAACTCAGGGATCAACTTCATCGGTACGGGTGTATCTGGTGGAGAAGAAGGAGCCTTAAAAGGACCTTCCATCATGCCTGGTGGACAAAAAGATGCATACGATTTAGTAGCTCCAATTTTAGAAGAAATCTCTGCTAAAGCAGACGATGGAGCTCCATGTGTGACTTACATTGGACCAAACGGAGCAGGTCACTACGTAAAAATGGTTCATAACGGAATCGAATATGGGGACATGCAATTAATCGCTGAAAGTTACGATATCTTACGTCGTGTTGGTGGATTATCTGTAGAAGAATGCGCTGAAGTGTTCAAAGAATGGAACCAAGGCGAATTAGACAGCTACTTAATCGAAATCACAGCAGACATTTTAACGAAGAAAGATCCTGAAACAGGTCGTCCAATGGTTGACGTGATTATGGATACTGCTGGAAACAAAGGTACTGGTAAATGGGCTTCACAAAGCGCATTAGACTTAGGGGTGCCACTTCCTTTAATTACGGAATCAGTATTTGCACGTTTCGTTTCAACATTGAAAGAAGAACGTGTTGCAGCAAGCAAAGAATTAGCAGTAACAAAAATTCCAGAATTAACAAATTCAGAACGTCAAGCCTTGATCGAACAAGTTCGTAAAGGATTATACTTCTCTAAAATTATGAGTTACGCACAAGGGGTTGCTCAAATGCGTGTAGCAAGTGAAGAGTTCAATTGGGACTTAAACTACGGCGAAATCGCGAAAATCTTCCGTGCAGGATGTATCATCCGTGCGCAATTCTTACAAAAGATTACAGATGCGTTCGAACGGGATCCTCAATTGAAAAACTTATTATTAGATAAGTACTTCTTATATGTAACAGAATCTTATCAAGATGCAGTTCGTGATGTTGTTGTAACGGCTGTTCGTGCTGGTATCCCAGTACCAACATTCTCAAGTGCATTAGCATACTATGATTCATATCGTTCAGAAACATTACCTGCAAACTTAATTCAAGCACAACGTGACTACTTCGGTGCACATACTTACAACCGTGTAGATAAACCAGGAACATTCCACTTCGAATGGGCTCAAGAAAAAGAGATTGAACAATAATTATAAATGACGAAGTCCTAGCCAACGTGGCTAGGGCTTTTTTGTTTGTTCAATCAAAATGAACCAATCAGTTCATTTTGAAAATTGGATTGAGTAAAATTGACAGAAAATTTCATTAAATTCTATTAAGAAACACATGAATATGGTATTATAAAACTGTTAGGGATAAAATATGAAGGGAGCTTAAATATGCAAAAAAATCAACGTATATTAATTATCGAAGACGAAAAAAATTTAAGCCGATTTGTAGAATTAGAGTTGCAACATGAAGGTTATGAAACAAAAGTATGCTCAGATGGAAGAACTGGTTTGCAAGCAGCTATTGATGAATCTTGGGATGCTATTTTATTAGATTTAATGTTACCAGAAATGAATGGATTAGAAGTTGTTCGCAGACTACGACAAGTCAAACAAACGCCGGTTATCATTATGACTGCGAGGGATTCTGTTATGGATCGAGTGGTTGGACTGGACCAAGGAGCAGATGACTATGTGGTGAAACCATTTGAAATCGAAGAAATATTAGCAAGATTACGTGCTTTATTTAGACGCTTGCAAATGGAAGAACAATCTCGTAATATAAAACAAACAAAAGTAGAATATCGTGACTTAGTGATTGAAGTTGAAAATCGTGTAGTACGAAGAGCTGGCGAAGTCATTGACTTAACTAAAAAAGAGTATGAACTCCTTCTTTTATTGATGGAAAATATTGATATTGTTTTATCTCGGGAAATCTTATTGAAAAAAGTCTGGGGATATAAAAATGAAGTTGAGACGAATGTTATTGACGTTTATGTGCGATATATTCGCAATAAAATTGATGTTCCTGGAAAGGAAAGTTATATTCAAACGGTTCGTGGTACAGGATATGTAATGAGAAGTTGAGGAAAAGATGATGAACTCAAATAGTCAACATAAATCAGTAGCAAAAAAATGGTGGTGGGTTATTTCAGCCACCATTTTTGCCTTGCTGGGGATATTAACTACGATTCTTATCCAAGGTCAAATTATGACTTTAAGAGAAAATGAAAAAAATCAAACAATCGTTTATGCTCAAGTAGTTTCCGACTTACTTTCAAGGAAGTCAGAAAATTTAACGGCTGCGGATATTGTTTCTATCTTAAATGAAGCGGAGCAGTATGAGCAAAGGCAAAACGGTATCTATAAAAAGAACAGTAGCTTTTATCCAATGAATGAGGAATTAAACATTCGCGTATTTGACACAAGTAGGGAACTAATCTTCCAAACGCAACAATGGCAAGATCCACTACAAGTATCTAGTACGCTAGAAACCAAATTCGTTCCTTTATCGACAGGAGAAGAAAGCATTCAAGTAACAATGCCGATTTTATCGAGAACGAATCGCTTGCTAATTGGTCATTTACAAATTATTAACCGGATGGCAAAATTAACAGAATTGAAAAAACAGTTGCAGAAATTATATATCCAATTGTTAATTATGGAAGCCGTGGTAGCTATTGGGTTGGCTTATTTCATCTCTAGACTTATTTCCAAACCTATTGAACAAATTCATGATATTATAGCGTCCATTAATGAAGATAATATTGATAGTAAGCGGCTAATTATTCCTAAGAAAAATGATGAATTCGCAGTAGTTTCACAACAATTTAATGAATTACTTGATAAAATTAGTTTTTATATTTCTCAGCAAAAACATTTCGTGGAGGATGTTTCTCATGAGTTACGAACGCCAGTAGCGATTGTCGAAGGGCATCTCAAACTGTTGAATCGATGGGGAAAGGATGATCCAGAGGTACTTGAAGAGTCCTTAGAAGCTTCATTAGCAGAAATTAAACGTATGAAAACTCTTGTCCAAGAAATGCTTGATTTGTCTAGAGCCCCTCAAGTAAGAGAGCAGTATAAAGATGCGACTACAGAAGTGGTGGATACTTTAACACAAATAGTGGCTAATTTTAAAGTATTGTATCCAGACTTTACGTTTGTTTTGGATATTGATTCAAAAGCTGACTTATTGTCGCCTATCTATAGAAATCATTTTGAACAAGTTATTATCATTTTGTTGGATAATGCGGTCAAATATTCAACGAATCGTAAAGAGATTATTGTTAGCTTATCAACGGTAGCGGATCAAGTGGAAATTGGAATCCAAGATTTTGGCATGGGGTTAAGTGAGGAAGATAAAAAGAAAGTGTTCTCTAGATTCTATCGAGTTGATAAAGCCCGTTCAAGAGAACGTGGGGGAAATGGATTAGGTCTCTCAATTGCAAAAGAACTGATAGAAGGATACAACGGAAGTATCAGCCTAACCTCCCATTTAGACCAGGGAACAGTTTTTAAAGTGAAGTTGCCGATTCTAAAATAACTAATGAATCGCTCTCTTTGTCATAAGGAAGGGCGTTTTATAGTTTACTTTTCTATTCTTATAACTTACACTAGAAAAGTAGTATTTTATCAATTGCAGGCTACTTGCTTGCGTATTCTATTCAAGGAGGACAACTCATGAGCGAACAACATGTACTTATTACATTGTTTGGAGCAACAGGTGATTTAGCTCATCGTAAACTTTATCCTGCAATTTTCCGTTTATTCCAAAAAGGATTCATTAAAAATCATTTTGCTGTCATTGGGACAGCACGTAGAGAGTGGACTGATGACTATTTTAGAGATGTCGTAAAACAGTCTGTACAATCTTTAGTAAAGAGTGAGGAAGAATTAAATCAATTCTTATCGCATTTTTACTATCAACCACATAATGTGAACGATACTCATCATTATGTCGTTTTAAAAGAGCTTTCTGAAAGATTAGACGAAACCTATCAAATCAATGGGAATCGTGTCTTTTATCTTGCGATGGCTCCAAATTTCTTTGGAACCATTACAGAGCATTTAAAAGCAGAGCAATTATTAACACCAAATGGTTATAATCGTTTGATTATTGAAAAACCATTCGGAAAAGATTTTGCATCGGCTCAGGAGTTAAATCATCAACTTCGTCAATCATTTGATGAAAATCAAATTTATCGAATTGATCATTATTTAGGAAAAGAAATGATTCAAAATATTTCAGCGGTTCGATTTGCAAATCGTGTTTTTGAGGCATTATGGAATAAAGAAAATATTGACCATGTCCAAATTTCATTGTTGGAGCAAGTCAGTGTAGAAGAGCGTGGTGGGTATTATGATACTAGTGGCGCACTTCGTGATATGGTCCAAAACCATATTTTACAAATTCTTGCTTTAGTGGCGATGGAACCACCTGTTTCATTTGGAGACATTCGTAAAAATAAAATAAAAGTGTTAGAGCAACTTCGCCCATATACTGCCGAAGAAGTGAAGGAAAACTTTGTCCGCGGACAATATGGACCTTCCGAAGATGGATTGAAACCGGGGTACCGAGAAGATGCAAATGTAGCAGATGATTCGAATATGGAAACCTATGTTGCTGGTAAAGTATTTATCGATAATGAACGTTGGGAAGGAGTTCCTTTCTATGTTCGAACAGGTAAGAGTCTGCATTCAAAAGAAACGATCATTGATGTTGTCTTTAAAGAAGCAGGCTCACCATTATTCTGTGGCATCGATGGTTGTCCATCCAACCGTATTTCTATTCATATTACACCTCGTGAAGGATTCTGCTTCGTGATTAATTCGAAAGCCGTTGGAAATACCATCGCGCTTCAAACAAGTCACTTGGAAAAAATCTTCGATGAGAACTTTGCGATGAGCAGTCCAGAAGCGTATGAACGTTTAATTCTTGACTGTATCGAAGGCGATATGACGAACTTCACGCATTGGGAAGAAGTAGCCGCTTCTTGGAAATATGTAGATATCATTCGACAAACTTGGGACAGCGAAATTGCTGAAGAGTTCCCAAATTATGCTGCTGGAAGCAAAGGACCACAATCAGGTTTCGATTTAATCGAACGTGATGGTCGCAAGTGGGTTGACCGCGACTAATGAAATAGTGCAAAGACTAGGTGAAAACCTAGTCTTTTTATTTTCTAAACAGTAAAGAGAGCAGCCCTTCTTCTTTAAAAGCGAAAAAAATGTTTAAAAGAAATCCGTAAGGATCTTTTAGGAATCATTATTTTACTGTTTTATATGAATCATTTCCTTCGCGCAACCTCGTTTTCTTGAAAAGGTCGCTCTTTTTCTGTAAACTGTTTTCTATATAGGAGGCGCGCATGACGATTAAAGAATTTATTCGACTTAGTTTATTAAAACCTAATAAAATTTGGACTATTTTACAAAATCCCTTGAAAAAGATAAAAGGAATTTTTTTCTTGTTGGTCCTTATCATTTCCATTCCGAATTTTCTTCGAGCCAATGAGTTTATTGGAAAAATTGCGGAGAATATAAAAGTAGTAGAACAAAAATTCCCTGAACTTTCAGTAAAGGATGGGAAATTAGTTGCTGATCAACAATCTGGTTTCTTGTATCGTTCGGACGCCTTTAATGTGTTGTTTGATCCAACTGGAAAATCTACAGATAATGATGTTAGTGCGGAATCTAACCAAGGCATTCCAACTATTGCATTCCTGCAAGATCATATGGCCTTAGATACAGTCTTAAATTCAGCAAAAATTTCTTATAGCGATATTGGTGAGTTAAACAAAAAAATGATTCATCAGTATATCGAAGAGTTTAATGCGAATCTATGGATGGTATTACTGGGTGTCATGTTATTCATGTTTGTATACAATAGCTTATTATTATACGTAATATTGATTATTGTAGGCTTTATTGTTCGATTGTTTGCAGCTCTATTTATGGGAGCATGGATTCAAATGCCAACTTCAGTTTCGAAACAATTAACAATGGCAGCAGCCTTTCTTCCAGCTGTTTTGTATAGTTTAATTGCCATTTTAGGAGTTGGAGGAGGAATCAGTATTTTCTATTATTTATTAGTAACAACGACCTTTAACTGGCTTCTCGGGATGAAAGAATTTATTGATATAGAAAGTAAAAAGAAACAGTAACTTAAAAACCACCTAGAAACTAATTTTAGTTTCTAGGTGGTTTTCTTTTGAGAAAATCTACAAAAATAAATAGCAGAGACTGAATTTCTAAAATGAGATTACGAAGAAATATACGGATTCTATAGTAATAGTGACGGGAAGTCGCATTAAAACGAATTAGGAGACGTAGGAATATAATTCCGTACGTCCCCTTTGAGGCTTTAAAGGCGAGAGACCTTAGGCTCGAGCCGATGCCTCGCCACTATTACTATGAAGATATCCGTAAGGCTTCTTCGTAATCGTCTAAATTAAAAAGATTCTCTACTATTTATTTTTTGTACGCTTCTGTTTGCGTTGTTTTTGACGGATTTCTTGCCCAAGTTTTTTCTTGTAGCCAGGTTTTACTTTTTTCTTCGCCTTCTTAATCATACCTTTGAGGCGTGGATCTAAGTCTTTGGATTGTGTGTTTTTACGTTTCTCGCGACGAGAGCGGTCATAACTTTCTACAAGCTCTCCATTTTTCAATTCAACCGTTTCAAAAGAAATGCCTTTTCCTTCTAATGTTTGAATGGCTTGTTCTTGGTCTGGTGTGTAGAAAGTGATGGCTGTTCCTTCTAAACCATTACGTCCCGTACGTCCAACGCGGTGAATGAAGAATTCTAATTCTCCAGGAATTTCTAAGTTAATCACATGAGAAACGCCTTCGATATCAATTCCACGTGCAGCAAGGTCAGTTGCGACAACGAATTGATAATCCATTTGTTGGATTTGTTTCATGACACGGCGACGTTCTCTTGAAGGGATATCTCCGTGAATCGTTGCTACTTTGAAGTTATGGCTGCGTAGGTCTTGAGTGACTTCGTCGGCTTTTTGTTTCGTATTTACGAAAATAAGCACGAGGTAAGGATGACCCATCACCAGTAACTGACGAAGAACGTCCATTGGATTTTGAGCCTTTGTGACAAGCAATTGATTTTTAATCGTTGGTGAAACGAGTTGCGTATTCTCGATTTGAATAACTTTTGGATTACCCAAGTATTTTTTCAAGAAAGGTTTAATCTTATCTGGAATCGTTGCAGAGAAAACAGACATTTGTAAGTTTTCTGGCATGCGAGATGCAATTTCATCCACTGTTTCTAAGAAACCTAAGTCAAACGTCATATCGGCTTCGTCAACAACCATCATTTGTACGGTTTGAACGAAGAGGGCATTTTCTTGCATTAAATCAAAAATACGACCCGGTGTTCCAATTACGATATGTGGTTGTGTTTGTGTGAGTTTAGCCACTTGACGTTTTTTATCGGTACCACCGATACATTTTTCTAATAGAATTTCTGTATCACTTAAGGTAATCAACTGGGCTGCTACAGCAGTTAATTGTTCTGCGAGTTCACGGCTTGGGACTGTAATCACTAATTGCAACTCTTGGCGACTAGGGTCAATTTTGTTGATGAGTGGTAATAGGAAACTATGGCTCTTTCCGCTTCCTGTTTGCGATTGACCAATCACAGATTCTCCTTTTAATAAAAGAGGAATGATGCGTTCTTGAATAGGAGTTGGTTGTGTAAATTTTAAGTCAGCTAAGGCTTTTTGCAAATAAGGCTGTAATGCGTATTCTGTAAATTTCATGTTTTCATCTCTTTTCTTTCTCTATGTAGCGGGATTATTATACCATAAATTGAAGATTAAAGGTGGAATTGGGAAAGTGGGCATAATTTTTGCCTATGGTGTTTAGTGGATGGTATGATAATTAAAGAAAGAAACAGTTTTCAAAACTGTATTTAAAATTTAGGAGGAATTTAGTAATGACTTATGAATTACCAAAATTAGAATACGCATTTGACGTATTAGAACCACATTTTGATGCACGTACAATGGAAATCCACCATGATAAACATCACAATGCATATGTTACAAACTTAAACGCAGCGGTAGAAAAACACCCTGAATTATTCGAAAAAACAGTTGAAGAATTAATTAGCGATTTAAACGCTGTTCCAGAAGATATCCGTGTAGCTGTTCGCAACAATGGTGGTGGACATGCAAACCATAGCTTATTCTGGACTCAATTATCTCTAGAAGGTGCAAAAGCTCCAGAAGGTGCTTTATTAGCAGCCATCAACGAAGCATTCGGAAGCTTCGACGAATTTAAAGCAGCATTCGCACAAGCAGCAGCAACACGCTTTGGTTCTGGTTGGGCTTGGTTAGTTCTTTCTAACGGAAAATTAGAAGTCGTTTCTACTCCAAACCAAGATAACCCTCTATCAGAAGGCAAAACTCCATTATTAGGATTAGATGTATGGGAACATGCATACTACTTAAACTACCAAAATCGTCGTCCAGATTACATTTCAGCATTCTGGAATGTTGTAAACTGGGATGAAGTAGCTCGTCGTTTTGAAGCTGCTAAATAATCTATAAAAAACGAAGACCGATGTCTCCTATGAGGCATCGGTCTTTTTTCGTTTATATAGAATGAGGCTAAGAAACAGAAGAGAAGCAATACTTACTAGACTTCCTTCCAGTAAGAATGGGGTTATATAACGATACTCGATTTGGTGAGCTCCTTTGGAAATTGTAAACCCAAGGAGGCTATCAAGAATCTTGAAAGTTTCCACTTCTTGCCCATCTACCCAAATTTTCCATCCAATGGAATATGGAATCGTCGTTAGAATCGTACTTTCTTCTTCTACCGTCATTTTTCCAGAAAAATGGGTAGAGGAGAAGGTGTCTAATTTTAATTCTTGAGCTTTCGTCTGTTGAATTCTATCCTGTAATACTTTTTCGTTTAAGGAATACAGACCTAACCTAGAAAAAGAAAATTGATCTTTTTGAATCGTGAACTCTATCGTTTGAGGGATTCCTTTTTGCTTGGCAGCAATACTTAAAAGAACTGGTTTATATTCAACAGGATAAAAGAAATACTCTTTTCCATTCAGTGTCATCGAAAAACTATCCTCATCCATATCTCCCGCAATTTCTAAATAGATAGGATCATCAGTTTCCGGAGTGAAGGTTAATATAATACTTCCTTTTTCTTCTTTATTTTCCAACTGAATATTTTGGTGTGCGGAAGGGCGCCCTTTAATATTATGGTAGTCTATTTGAGAAGAAACTCTTGTAAATATATCCTTTGGTGAATGAGTTCCAGCGAGTGCATTTGATAGTTGGTTTTGCATGATAACTGGATGATTAACGGGAACCTTCATAGCTTTTAATATGGGTTTCATTGGATAAGCAATAGAAAGAACATTGTCATTTTGAACAACAGTACCTTCTTCAAATTGCTGTATAACGTCCATCGTTTCTAAATCTTTTCTTTCCCAGCGATGATTATAAGAAGCCTGATTATTTGCGATAAAACTTGTTTTAATTCCAAGAAGGGCATCCGTTAGTAACGTTCCATTACTATAACTTACGTAGGCCACTCCTTGTCGAACACCGATAGCTTCAAAGAAACGTTCACTTTCTTTTTCAAAGGTAGATGAAAAATGAGAGATACCGTAAGAAGGAACTTGTAGACTATCGTTTTTTGAACGCGCAATCGTTTTTTCGCTTCTAGAGAACGTGTTTTCAGGTGCTGATAGAGATTTGCTCCAAAGTTCCAAAGAAGCTTGATAGTTTGTAAAATCTGAATTCATCACATATCCCAGTCTAGCTAAGTTAATTCCACTATTCAACACAAGTTCAATGAGGACTAAACTAATCCATAACCTACGAGAACGCTTCTGGAATCTGGTTTGAGCAATTAATCCATAGAGGATGCCCATTGAAATTCCAAACCCTAGAACGATTTGCCAGGATTGAAGGTAGGATTGAGGATAAAGGATGAAACCGATACTGATGGCAAGCATAAAAAAGAATAATGTAAAAGCTTCAAACATCGAAATCTTTGAGGATTTCAATGTTTGTTGATATCCGATGTAAACAATCCAGAAACTAAATAAGAATGAGAAACGGTAAGGATACCAATTCGGAAGTTGACCAGCATGCCAAATCCGATCTAAAAAATCGATATTAAAACTCACTAAAAAGAAGAGAGTAATGACAAAGGCAATGATTTTTTCAGCTAGTCTAATTTTTTTATGAGTAAAATAGGTAAAAAAGGAAAAGAGTGCCAAGCTTCCAACAAAAATATTTGGGTATCCTTTAGGCATCTGTTGAAAATCAAAACTACCGATAAATAATTTCGATAGTATCAATAAAGGATTGTATTCAGACTTCAGAGACCAGAGACTTTGCTTTGCTGCTCCTTTACTTCCAAGTAAACTATAAGCACTTGGAAGTAGAACAATCATAATGAGCCCAATCGCTAATATACTGTATAGAGCAAAACGAGCTCCCGTTTTAAGAAAATCCTTCCATTGAAAGCTTCCTTTTTCAAGCAAGTAGGCATAAGGAAAATAAAACACTAAAAAGAGGCAAATCATATATCCTGTGTAATAATTAGCTAGAACGGTGATTGCCAATGGAAGAATATACCGAATCGGATTTTCATTGTTAATGAGCGAGTCGGCCCCTAATAAAATGACTGGAAAACCAATCAAGGCATCTAGCCACATGATATTTAGTTGATTAACCGATAGATAACTTATAAACCCATAAGAAAGTGCAAATAGAAGTGCATTCAAATCTCTTTTTCCAAATTTCTTATCCAAAAAATAGGCAAAGCTGACCGTACAAAAAATGAGTTTTAATAGAATCAGAAGTGAGATTCCTATTGTAATGTGTGATTTTGGAATTATAAGAAAAATCAAGTTAAAGGGACTTAATAAATAATAAGACCATAAGCTTACCATCTCTCCACTGATGGATTTGGAAAAGCTATAAAAGAACTGTTCAGGATGATGCAATAGAGTATCCTGATAATAAGCAAAGAAATCGACGTATTGTTGCCCCAAATCGACGGTTAGCCAAGTGCGATTTCCAAATGGGGTTATTGAAAAAAGAATAAATATAAAAAGAAGGAGGAATAGTGGGATTAAAACACTAAGGCTGTAGTATTTTCTTTTATTCCAATTGCTTTTAGATTTCATAGGGACCTCCTTAGTTGTATTCAATGATAGCATAGCACGTTATTGGATTTGCTGCACGAAAATTTTGGTAGTGAAGTCCTAAAATCTTAGTATTTTATTAACCCCTTTTTATATAGTTCAAATAGGAATTTATGGTATACTGTTATGAGTTACTAGAATATGCATGGAGTTTATTATGTTGAATAAAAGAAAATCAAAAAATAAAAAGAAAAAATCACATATTCCATTTCGTTTAAATTTATTATTTTTAATTGTATTCTTTTCGTTTATTGCATTGATTAGCCGCTTGGCGTATGTCCAATTGGTTAAAGGAAATGAATTTGTTGCTCTCGTTCAACGAACTGAAACAACTACTTCCAAAAAAGCTGTTCCTAGAGGATCTATCTATGATAGCCAAGGTCGAGTGTTAGTAGGAAACAAGCCTAAATTATCGATTAATTATACAAGACCTGCAGATGCGAAGGCCTCAAAAATGTTAGAAATCGCCAAAAAATTAACCTCTTTGATTTCAGTCGATACTTCTGAATTAAAAGAGCGTGATTTGAAAGATTATTGGGTGGCGTTAAATCCAGATAAGTTAGATGGATTACTTACTGCAGAAGAAAAAAAACAAATTTCAAAAGAAAATCTCTCTGCAAGCCAAACGTATGAGATGCAATTAGCTCATATTTCTTCAGATGAGTTAAACTATAGTGAAGCTGAAAAACAAGTGATTGCTATTTTTACAAAGATGAATAGTGCTTATTCTCTTTCAACAGTTACGCTAAAAAATGAAGGAGTAACCGAGCAGGAAGTCGCAAAAATCAGTGAACGATTAGGCGAGCTTCGTGGAGTGGACATTGATTCCGATTGGGACCGGGAATATCCAATGGGAGATATGTTAAAAACTATCCTTGGAACAGTATCTTCTGAAAAAACAGGATTACCTTCTTCAAAAGTAAAATCATTACTAGCTCAAGGATATTCACTGAACGATCGTGTCGGAACGAGTTATTTAGAAGAACAATATGAGAATGTTCTAAGTGGCTCTAAGACTGTCGTTCAATCTCAAACGAATACAAAAGGACAAGTCATCAAAAATAACGAAACTTATCCAGGGAAAGCAGGGTCCAATTTAGTATTAACCATTGATACTGAATTCCAGAAAAAAATAGAAGAAATTGCCAAAACTTCTGTTGAAGAAATGACGGATCCCGCTGCTGATCGAGTGTACATCGTGGTAATGAATCCTAAGAATGGAGACGTTCTAGGAATTACGGGTAAGAAAAAGAAATTTGATGAGAATTTCCAATCCAATGGAGTGGAAGACGATGCCTTAGGAGCGATTAACAACTCATTTGGAATGGGGTCGGTAGTTAAACCAGCGACTGTTCTATCTGGTTATATGGATGGAGCATTGACTCTTGAAGACAATAAAATAGTCGATGAACCAATTGAATTTGAAGCTTCTAAACCGAAAAGCTCATGGTTTAATCGCAATGGGAAAATTGAATTAACAGACCTAGATGCATTGGAACGTTCTTCAAACGTATATATGATTAAATTAGCGATGAAAATGGGTGGACAAGCAGAATATGTCAAGGGCGGAAAATTGAATATCAATTTAAGCCTATTTGATAAATTACGTGAGTATTATGCTCAATTTGGTTTGGGTGTAAGAACCGGCATTGATCTTCCAAATGAAGGAAAAGGATATAATGGTGGAACAGCCGATGCCTTTTCTGCACTTGACTTTGCGTTCGGTCAGTTTGACTTATATACACCGCTTCAATTGGCTCAATATATGTCTACGATTGCAAATGGAGGAACACGTATTGCTCCTCGCTTAGTGAAAGAAATTCATGAAACGAGCCCTAAAGGTGGAATTGGAAATCTAGAAGATGTCATTCCAACCAAAATTATGAATACCCTTCAAGTCGATAAGAAAATCCTAGATCATATTAAAGAAGGGCTATACCGTGTTACTCATGGGGAGAACGGAACCTCTGCTTCTACTTTCAAAAATTACTCACCTGAAGTAGCTGGTAAAACAGGAACTGCAGAAGCGTTCTATTCTGGGCCTAATCCTTCTTATAAAAATGAGGCAGTTGAAAACTCAACATTCATATCATATGCACCATATGATAATCCTGAAATTGTTGTATCTGTAGTAGCACCATACTTTAAAGATGGATCACCATCAGATTATGCTGCTAAAATTGCTAAAAAAGTGTATGAAGCCTATTTTGGTAAAAAAAGTGATTCAGAAACCAATGCTTCAACAGTGAATACGCAAGTACAACAAAATAACAGACAATAATTGGAAAATGAGTGATAGTGTTATCACTCATTTTTTTGTCTTTAAAGTTTAGTAAAATCGATTGTTGAAATGCTTAAAACCAATTATAATAAAGCAAAATGGAGGCGAAATTATGGATTTTACAGAAAAAACAATTCAAAGAGATATTAAATATTCAGGACGTATTTTTACGGTGACACAAGATATTGTAGAACTACCGAATGGGAAAACTTCAACGAGGGACCTCGTATTCCATACAGGAGCAGTAGCAGTACTTGTCATTCGTGATGGGAAGATGTTACTCGTTAGACAATATCGAAAACCATTAGAAATGCATTTCTTAGAAATTCCAGCGGGTAAATTAGACTCGAAGGAAGAAGTGCCTTTAGAAGCCGCAAAACGTGAATTAGAAGAGGAAACAAATCTTGTTGCCGAAGAATGGGTGAAGATGATGGAAATGATCTCAACACCTGGATTCTGCGATGAGAAAATCACATTATTCCAAGCCAAAAATGTTAGTGTCAAAGAAGATGCAAAACCTGCAGACGAAGATGAATTTGTCGAAATTTTATGGATGCCGCTAGAAGAAGTGATGCAAAAAATCCAAGCAGGTGAAATTGCTGACGCGAAGACAATTATTGCAGCACAATATGCTTGGATGCATAAAGGAGAATAATCAATGCCAAATGAACCTTTATTAACGAGAAAATCGTATAAAGAGCAATTAGAAAAGCAGAATAGAGAATTAGAAGAATTAGAGGCTCGACAAAGTCGTAGAGACAGCCGATTATCGTCTTTTGAACGAGAAGAAGAGTTACATTCAGAGTATGCGGAAGAAGCTTCCCAAGTACACCGCACGCCAAAATCAGGACTAAGAAGATACAATCATTTTCTGAATGTATGGCTTGTTTCCGTCATTGTGATATTAATCATTGTGATTGCGATTCAAATGTTCTTTTAATCCAATTAAGATTAGTTTTTCTTTTCATTTTGAAGCCATTATGATAGGATAAAGCATATATAGAAAACACATTGATGGAAAAGGGTTTTTAACAAAGCTTTTCAGGGAGGAAGATCCTGACTGCAAGTCTTCCAAGTCACGTTTCAAACTTTTCATTTCCGGAGTGACCATTGGGATTCGCTGATGAATAATGGTTCGGGTCGCCCCCGTTAACAGCGTCCAAGTGTCTTGAGCGAGTCTCAAGGAACAAGGGTGGTACCGCGAAATTTCGTCCCTTATAGTCTATTGGCTATAAGGGATTTTTTATTTTTATAAGGAGGAATACAATGAATTTAGAAGAAATGAAAGTACAGTTTGATGCGATTCGTAAAGATGTGCTTGCTTCGCTAGAAGAAGTTACAAACTTAAAAGAGCTCGATCAAATTCGTGTACAACAATTAGGGAAAAAAGGACCAATCACTGAAGTTCTTAAAAACATTAAAAACTTAGCCAACGAAGAGAAACCAAAAGTGGGGGCTCTTGCTAATGAATTACGTTCTGTATTAGAAGAAAAAATCGCTTCTGTGAAAGAAGTGCTTGAAGCAAAAGCATTAGAAGAAGCGTTACAATCTGAAACCATCGACGTCACAATGCCAGGACGTCCAGTAGAACGTGGAACTGCGCACGTATTAGCGCATGTGCAAGACCAAGTGGAAGATTTCTTCATCGGCCTTGGTTACCAAGTGGTAGAAGGACCAGAAGTGGAATCAGACCACTATAACTTCGAGATGATGAACTTGCCAAAAGATCACCCAGCGCGTGATATGCAAGATACATTCTATATCACTCCTGAGTACTTACTTCGTACTCAAACTTCTCCAGTACAAGCCCGTACAATGGAAAAACATGACTTTACAAAAGGCCCATTGAAGATGTTAAGCCCAGGTCGTGTATTCCGTCGTGATAACGATGATGCGACACACTCACATCAGTTTTATCAAATCGAAGGTCTTGTGATCGATAAACACATTACAATGTCAGACTTAAAAGGAACGCTTGCGGCATTTGCCAAAGAAATGTTCGGGGAAGAGCGTGAAGTCCGTCTTCGTCCAAGTTACTTCCCATTCACTGAACCATCTCTAGAAGTGGATATTAGCTGCTTCAAATGTGGTGGTGAAGGCTGTTCTGTATGTAAAGGAACAGGTTGGATTGAAGTATTAGGTAGTGGGATGGTGCATCCAAACGTACTTGAAGCTGCAGGTGTGGATTCAAGCGTTTATGGTGGATTTGCCTTCGGGTTAGGTCAAGACCGTATTGCAATGTTGAAATATGGAATTGAGGATATTCGTTCATTATATACAAACGATGTACGTTTCTTAAGCCAATTTACGAAAGAATCATAAGAGGAGGAAGAACATGGAATTATCATACGAATGGTTAAATGAATATATTGATTTATCACAAATCACTCCTCAAGAATTAGGAGAAAAAATGTCTCGTACAGGGATCGAAGTGGATAGCGTAACGGTTCCAGGCGAAGGCTTAAAAGGACTAGTGGTTGGTTTAGCAACCAAAGTCGTTGACCATCCAGATTCAGACCACTTACACGTTGTCACTGTTGAAGTAGGGCAAGAAGAGCCTCTTCAAATTGTGTGCGGTGCTCCAAATATCCAAGCAGGCCAAAAGGTGATTGTGGCGACTCACGGTGCACGCATTGCTGGTGGTCATAAAATTAAACGTGGAAAATTACGTGGTGTAGAATCTCAAGGGATGATTTGTTCCTTACAAGAAATTGGGGTACCAAGTAACTTAGTACCAAAAGAATACGAAGATGGGATTTACGTCTTCACAGATGACAGCATTGAAGTAGGAAGCGACGCAGTTTCTGCATTAGCGCTTGATTCAGCGATTGTGGAACTCGATATCACTGCGAACCGTTCTGACGCTTTAAGCATGCGCGGTTCTGTTCACGAAATCGGTGCGATTTACAACTTGAAGAATCATTTAGAACCAGACGTTTTTGAAAAAGGAACGTCTTGCGAAATTCCAGGCGTTGTCAAAGTTTCTGTAGAAAACGAAGCAGATGCTCCTGCATACCACGCATTCTTAATCGAAGGTGTTAAAGTGGCTCCAAGTCCACAATGGATGCAAAATCGTTTAATCGCAGCAGGCGTTCGTCCAATCAACAATCTTGTGGATGTCACAAACTATATTTTAATGGAATACGGTCAACCGCTTCATGCATTCGACTACAATAAATTACCTGAAAAAGCCATTCATGTTCGTCGCGCAACAGAAGGCGAAACATTAGTGACTTTAGACGGTGAAGAACGTGCATTAGAAAACGAAATCGTGATTACTTCAGGCGGAAAACCAGTCGCATTAGCTGGGGTAATGGGTGGATTAGACACTGAAATCTCAGACGAGACAACTACAGTTTTATTAGAAGCAGCCCTGTTCGATCCTAAAGCGGTTCGTCTTGCTTCCCAAAAACATAACTTACGTAGTGAATCAAGTGCTCGTTTTGAAAAAGGCATTAACAAAGCGACGATTGTTCAAGCCGGAAAACGCGCTGCAGCATTGATTGCTGAACTTGGCGAAGGAACAGTGAAAGAGGAATATGCGTCAGCACAAAGCTATGACTTAGAATTACCAGTTGTGAGCATCACTCTAGAACGCTTAAATCACGTTTTAGGAACAAGCTTAACACTAGATGAAGTGAAACAAGTATTTGCACAATTAGAATATCCAACAACGGTAGAAGGAACTCGTTTCGACGTGACGATTCCTGCATGGAGATTTGATATTTCAATCGAAGCAGACTTAGTAGAAGAAGTGGGACGTATTTACGGATATGATAAGATTCCTGCAACATTACCAACAACAGAAAGTACAGTAGGTGGCTTAACAGATAAACAACGCTTCATCCGTTACACTCGTCAATTCATGCAAGGGGCTGGACTTTCACAAGCGTACACTTATGCGTTAACGACTCCAGAGAAATCTAAATGGTTTACAAAAAAAGACGCAACAAGTGTACGTTTAAGCTGGCCAATGAGTGAAGATCGTAGCGAATTACGTCAATCACTATTACCAAGTTTATTAGAAGCCGTTCAATACAATGTGGCTCGTTCACAAAACAACGTGAAATTATTCGAAGCAGGTCGTGTGTTCAAGTTAGGGACTGCAGGCAATGAAGATTTCATCGAGAACGAAGTCATTGCGGGTATTTTAACAGGAGACGTGACAAGTGCAAACTGGAACCATAAAGCAGAGAAAGTAGATTTCTATGTTGTAAAAGGGATTCTAGAAGCGTATTTCACACAACTAGACTGCTTAGATCGTGTTCGATTCGAGCCTTTAACAGACATTGAAGAATTACACCCAGGACAATCAGCACGCATTCTTTTAGATGGAGAAGTGATTGGGTTAGTCGGGAAAGTTCATCCATCGGTTCAAAAAGCTTTAGACTTACAAGACACATTCGTCTTCGAGTTAGATGTGGAAACATTACTTGCAGCGAACTTACAAGAAGCGGTTATTCAATCTGTTGCGAAATATCCAAGCATGACGCGCGATATCGCCATCTTAGCACCAACTTCATTAACACATGCAGAGTTAGTAGATGTGATTCGTGCAAATGCAGGTGAGTTCTTATCGAAAGTAACGTTATTCGACGTTTATAAAGGGGAACACGTGCCAGAAGGATTCCAATCATTAGCGTATTCATTATTGTTTGTGAACCGCAATGCGACGTTGGAGGAGGATGTTATTAAGTCCGCCATGACTCGCGTAGAAGAAGCATTAGTTGCTTTAGAAAACGTATCTATTCGATAAAGTAAAGTAGGTACGAAGATTATTTTATGGAGTACTTTAAAAACTTAGATTACCTTCGGTTATCTTCATAATAACAACAATAGCTGTACCGGATTGAGCCAAGGTCTCAATCTTATCGAGCCTCAAACGGATGCTAGGAAATAAATTTCTAGCATCCGTAATTCGCATCGATTACACTCGCTATTGTTGTTATTATAGAAACCGAGGTAATCTTTGTTTTTATACATAGAATAATTAATCTTCGTACTTTTTTTGTTGTGCTAGTTTATAAAGTGCTAATACTTCTTCTGCGCTCGTAAAACCAGAAGGGCAAGGGGCACCGGCTCGAGCCAGTGTCTCTCGCCTTTGAGGCTTCAATGCTACACCCACTATTCTTTCAATAAACTGATTCTTTTTGTAATCCTTGAACTTTGGTCAGCTAGCTTTTCTAAACTTACTAATGCGTCTTCTATGTTCGCTAGAGAAGTGAAGAGGATGAAATTATCAAATATGATAATTACCATATTTGGTAATTACGTATCATAAATGATATAAAAGAAGATGTAACAAATGTGACGTCACATTTTTGTTACATCGTAAATTTTAGATAAGAAAACAGCACCAAGGGCATTCAAGGAATACCTTTGGTGCTGTGTTTATTGGTTTGAGGTTATTTTTTTACATATCCATTTTTTTCTAATTTTTTAACGGCTTCACTGTAATATAGTGGAACATTTTTAGCTGGATATTTCTTTGGATCACGTTTGTTTAGTTCTACAAAGTCCATTGTATTGTAGTCAAACGTGTTTTTGCGGGTATATACCCCGTCCTTAAATTCAAGCGATCCTTCGATTCCTTTAACACCTTTTGTTTCGTCAAAGGCTTTTTGAAGGGTTACTTTAAATTGTTCTGGATCTTGACCCATTTCTTTTGGATTATAAACATAAGTACCTTCTTGTTTATAAACAACATCATCTTTGTAGTAGTACTTCAGTGTAACAGTAACACCAGGCTCTTTGTGTTCGTAAGTTGCTTCGCCTGTTTGATTGCTTTTAGCAGATTGAGTAGTTGTAGCTGTTGTAGTTGGTGCTTGTGTTGTTGCTTGGACAACAGTCGTTTGTGCGGAAGTTTCGTCAACTTTCTTTTCTCCACTTTGACATGCTGCAAGAGCAACAGTAGTCGATAATAATGCAATAAATTTATAAGTCTTTTTCATGAGTTTCTCCTTAAACATCTATTCCTGATGATTGTATTATTTTTGTTGGAAATCTGCTTCTAAAAGCACTTTTTTCATGGCTCTAAAGCTCGTAGAATATTTATTCAGTTTAAATTCAGGATCAATTTCTTTTAGTTTAGTAAAATCAATTTTTGTATAATCCATTTCAAAAGATTGAATTAGTTTTTCACCTTCACTTTCAAGCGTAACGATGAATCCTTCCATGTTTTTGGATCGTTCCTTCGCAATTTTATAAGTTGCTTCAACCGTTTCTTTTTGTGCTTTAGCAATGATTTCTTTGGTTTCCTCCGTTATGCCAGGCAATGATGTAAAGTCAAAGATATTCTTAGTGACCTGTCTAGTCACTTGGTCCCCTTTATGATAAATGATCATGGTTGTAAAACTTCCAGGAAGAGAAATTTCGAATACGGCTTGTTCTTCCTGTGCATTGGGATCATTTGTTTTTGCAACGGTTGTTGGAGCGGTAGTCGTAGGAGTAGCTGTTGTTGTTTGTGCGACAGTTGCTTGAACTTGTGTCGTTTGTGCTACCGTTGTTGGATTTTTTTCTTCGGAATCTTTATTTTGTCCACAAGCAACCAGAAAGAAACCACATGTGGCAAGAAGAGCCAGTTGTTTGGTACGTGTATTCATATTAATCTCCTTCAAAAAGTAAATCTTCGAGGATTAAGTAAGATTATTGAACTTCTTTGAATCCTTCTTTAACGAGGAAGTTTTTAGTAACTTCATAGCTTACTGTATTATCATCTTTTGGTTTAAAGCTTGGAACGATTTCTTTTAATTTAGCAAAGTCTGTTTTTGAATAGTCGACTGTGAAGTTTTGAATGACTTTACCATCTTTGATTTCAACTGATGAAGTGATTCCTTCTACTCCTTTATAAGCTGCAAAAGCTGCTTCGAGTTGTGTTTTGATTTGTTCTTCAGTAGCTTGAGTTTCCATTTCTTTCACATTGTAAATATTCTCAGTCGTTTGTTTCACAAGAACGTCACCTTTAGAGTACATGATAACACGAGAGGTTACGCCTTTAGCAGACTGTTCTAACACTGTTTTCTTTTCATCATCAGTTGCCGCAGTTGTTGTTGGGGCAGTTGTTGTAGCAGTAGTGGTTGTTTCTTTTGAGGTAGAGGATGTAGTAGTGGTTGTATTATTATCTTTTTGACCACAACCAGCTAATACTAAACCTGTAATAAATAAAATGGCTAATACTTTCGATTTTTTGTTCATGATGTTGTTCTTACTCTTCTTTTTTTAATTATAGGAAAACCGGACGAAGAATATTATCCTCCCCCGGTTTTATATGATCCTTTTATTTCTTTTCTTTGTATCCTGCTTTTAATAAAGATTCTTTAGAAGCTTTAAAGCTAATTTTATCTCCGTCACCAGTAAATTCTTGAGGGAAGGCTTTTCTTAATTCAGAAACCTTAGCTTTAGTGTAATCCACTGTTAGATTTTGAATAAGATTTCCATCTTTAGATTCAACACTAGCAGTAACGCCATCAACAGCAGTATATTTGTTATTTACTTCTTCGATTTGTTTTCTGGCTTCTTCTTCAGTAACCCCTAATTTTTTTAAATCATAAGTATTTGTAGCAGTTTGTTTTGTTACTAAATCGTTATTATAGTAGTAAGTTAAAACTGAATTTACTCCATTTTGATTTAATTCAAATGAAGAAGATTCTTCTTTACCGCATCCTAGTAATACGAATAGTGCTGCGAAAAATACAGCGATTAATTTCAAGGTTTTTTTCATGAAATTCATCCTTTCAATTTGTAATATACTTGTATTATAAATCTAAAGATTCTATTATGCAAGAATTTTTGTAAGATTCCTTCGAATAGGCTGTTAGAAGATAGTTCATTGGTTAGAATGAAATACGGTATGTTATACTACAATTATCGTGAAATGGAGGAAAGAAAATGAGTCAAACAATTGATTTCTTAAAAGAATTAGTAGCCATTCCATCCCCAACAGGGTACACAAAAGATGTTCAAGATTATTTAATAGAAGTGTTAACGGATATGGGATACCAGCCAAAACGTACAGCAAAAGGACTGGTCATTGTAACTGTAGAAGGAGCAAATGATAAAGAACATCGTGCAATTACGGCTCATATCGATACGCTTGGAGCGATTGTACGAGCGGTGAAACCAGACGGACGTTTGAAGTTGGATCGTATTGGTGGTTTTGCTTGGAATATGATTGAAGGAGAAAATTGTACTGTTCATATTGCCGCAAACGGAAATACAGTTTCAGGAACAATTTTATTACATCAAACGAGTGTTCATGTATACAAAGAAGCAGGCACGATTGAACGCAGTCAAAATAATATGGAAGTACGATTAGATGAGAAAGTCACTAATGAAAAAGAGACGAGAGCTTTAGGAATTGAAGTGGGAGATTTTGTTTCTTTTGATCCACGATTTGTTGTCACACCAACAGGATTTGTTAAGAGTCGTTTCTTAGACGATAAGGTCAGCGCTGCGATTTTACTTACCTTATTGAAAAAATATAAAAAAGAGGGAATCACCTTACCAGTAACGACTCACTTTATGTTTAGCTGTATTGAAGAAACTGGAACTGGAGCCAATAGTAGTATTCCTTCAGAAGTGGTTGAGTTTCTTGCAGTGGATATGGGAGCGATGGGGGATGACCAACAAACCGATGAATATACAGTTTCGATTTGTGTAAAAGATGGGTCAGGACCTTATAACTATGATTTCCGTCAACAGTTAGTCAGTCTTTGTAAGGAAAAAGGGATTCCGTTTAAACTGGATATTTATCCTTATTATGGAAGTGATGCTTCTGCGGCGATGAGAGCTGGGGCAGAAGTAAAACACGCACTCCTAGGAGCAGGAATTGAATCAAGTCACTCTTATGAAAGAACGCATATCGATTCTATTGAAGCGACTCAATCTTTAGTAGATGCTTATTTATTAAGTGATTTAATTGAAGAATAACCGTAACCCTTCCCATAAATTTGTGGGAAGGGCTTTTTTGCTTCAAAATTTAGAATATCTTTGTTGACAGCACTCCCATCAAATAGTATACTCTAAAACGTAAAACTTACGATTTAAGAAAGTGGGAGATGAATGAATAAAAAAGAGAAGGTACTTCTAGGAGGGACAGTTGCCTTAGGGCTTGTCTTTACTTCAGGAATGATTTTATCTAATCAACAAAATCAAGTGAATCAAGTAGCAGAAAGTACGGTTGAACAAACGACGATTTCTCCTGAGCAGATGGCGAAGTATGAACAAGCTGCAAAGGAAATTAAAGATAATAAACCTAAAACAATTGTGGGAGAAGTTTTTGAAAATGGGTATCTAAAGAAACATGGAGACCATTACCATTTTGTATTTGGGACTCCACCTTCTGATGCGATTTATGAGCAGAAGAAACAAATTAGCCAAAGCAACCATTCAGATGATGATTATGTTTTTAATCCAAAAGATATTGTGAGTGAAAATGAATTAGGGTTTGTGGTGAGACACGGTGATCACTATCACTTTATTTATCGTTCACAACTGGCAAATGCTCAAACTGTTACTAGAGAAGATGAAACGGGGAAAAAACGGACTTGTAAATTACTCCGAATTCCTCATGGGGATCATTTCCATGATGTACTAGACTGCGGGGATGGAACTGCTCATTATAGTTTTGATGATGAACCTACCTCTCATCCTGGAGGCGGAACGAGTGGAACCGTTGCTGCAGCCTCTACTCCTTCAAGACAACATCAAAATAGTACGACTACAACACCTACTGTTCAAACGTCTACTTCAGATATGACGACACCAGGGGACAAAGAATTAACTTTACAATCTCCTGAAATTCAAAAATATTTGGATTATATTACGTATGCATATGGCGTAGAAAGAGATAGTATCAAATTTGAATCAGTCACTAATGATCAAGGTGAATATATTGGAAAAGTATTTGCCTTTCAAAATATGGAACAAGGGCAAGATAAAAATCATATCCATCCTTGGGTTATTCCATTGAAACGATTTGAAGTACCAAATTCTGATCCGTCGATTCCTGCTGAAGTGAGACTTTCACAGGAAATTGATTTGATTGCACGTCGTATGGGAATCTCTCGTACAGCGATTCGTATTGTCAATGGACGTTTTGATATTCCACATGGTGACCATAGTCATTCAATGAATATCGTGAATAAAGATGGGATTGAAGCCTACGAAAAAAATAAATTACCAGGAATCGTACCACCATTTGTGGCAGGGGATTTGAATCAAGAAGAAGTGTTTCAAAAAATTGACGAGGTGAAAACTCGCGCCCAAGAGAAATACAAAGAAGATCCAGTTACTTTAAATCGAATCTTAGTGGCTTTAAATGAATATAAAGAGCAAGTACAACAAAAAGGAAATTCAACGGAAGGCTTTATGAAAGGACTAGAAAACTTTGAAAAGAAAGTCGTGAATAAAGAACAAGATGTTGAAATTTCGATAACACCACAAGAGCAGAAAATGAATGCAACTCATGAAGATACAATTCGTAAGATTAGTGAGTTATCATTGAAAGACTACGGAGTTACGGCTGATGAGCTAAAAGATTTGGCTACAAAAGCAAGAGAAAGTGGAAAAGAAGCGCAAGTGAATGCAATTGCTTCGTTAATTCAAGCATTACGGGATGCCAATGACCGCATTAGTATTGAAGGCATGCGCTATTTATACTTCTTTACGCAACATGTATTAGACAAAGAATTGCCAGCAGCTTTAAGAGAAGAGGTAGCTAGTCTCATCAAACGATATATGGGATCTCGTTTGAACTTTGGAACAACGGCTGTTGAAGCGCTTATTATTGAATCTTATCGTACTAAATTAGCTATTAAAGAAGCGCATGCGAACTTTAATGGCAAAGTAGACGGTGCAATCGGTAAGAATCTAAAAGACATTATGACACCGGCTTCTGCGGATGAACTAAGTGTCTTAGAGGAAGCCAAAGACTTCTCTGAAGGGACTTTAGATGATGCGGATAAAGATAATAGTATTCCAAAGAGCTCTATTTTAGATCAAAAAGAAGAAGAAAAATCTACTGAAGCAACAACAGTGTCATTAAGCACTTCAGAGACAACATCTACTTCTACGGAGGAGAGTACTGAGGAAAAGAGCACTAGTGCTCCTGAAACAGAAGCTTCAACCTCTCAAGAAGTTACAACAGAAGCTCGTAGTGATACGACGAGTGAGTCCACGCAAAAATAGTGGGAAAGAATAAGGAAATTGGGAATCAATCTCCTAAATTAAAAGGAAGAAAATATGAATGAAAAGCATGTCAAATGGTCTATTTTGGAACTTTGACATGCTTTCCTTTTAGTCGAGAATAGAAATTATGTTATACTAATACAGCATTCTATACGAAGGAGGGGTTTAAATGAGCGTAATGCACTTTGGAGATAATACTTGGATTAATATCAATTCAGATTTGATTAGTGAATACTCATCCATTTATGATACGTATGAAATCGATGATGAAATGATTGAATATGCACTGGATAAAAATGAGCGAGCACATATGGAATACAACCGTCGAACGAAAACGCTGGTTGTTATTTATAATGTATTAAACTTGTCTAAAGAAGAGAACCACTATGAAACGATTCCATTAACATTCATTGTTCGTCAAAATCAAATTGTCACGATTTCAAATAGTCAAAATGAATACATTATCGATGCGATTGTAGAAGAGTTGGAAGAGAATCTTCATTGGAATGTGTTTAATCTTTTATTGCATAGCCTTTTTGTCATTTCGGAGCATTACTTCCCAGTAATTGAAAAATTAAATAAAGAACAGCAAAATATTAGCAAACTCCTTCGAAAGAAAACGACTAAGAATAATTTATTTGCACTTTCTGATTTGGAAATTGGTGGAATGTATTTAGTATCTGCCACTAAGCAAAATGCAGTTGTATTAGAGCAATTGAAAACGCAACAAGCCTTTAAAGAATTCGATGATTTTGAAAGAGAGCAATTGGAAGACAATATTATCGAAGCAAAACAATTAGTTGAGATGACAGATTTACATCTTCAAATTTTAAGACAAATTTCTGGAACGTATAATAATGTTTTGAATAATAATTTGAATGATACGATGAAATTTTTAACAGTCATCTCGATTTTGATGACCATTCCAGATATTGTGACAGGATTTTTTGGAATGAACGTTCAAATTCCTTTGACGGAACTACGATATGGATGGGCCATTATTCTCTTCATCATTGCACTCGGTTGGATGGGTGCACTCAAAGTGATTCAAAAGCTAATGAAAGATTAAAAAAGAGCAACTTCCCTTATTGAGGAAGTTGCTCTTTTGCTATTTCATCCGTTTTGCTTTTTCAGTATTGGCAAAGTGAATTTTTGCGACTTTACGTAAAGTATCCATTCCGTTGTGTTTAAGAATTTTTGCTGCTATTTGATCCACATTGCTTCCTGCACCACTTGGTAGTTTATACCCGAATTCTGCACTCAATGAGTCTAAACCATCCAGGAAAGCGCATCTAGCAATCATTGATGCCGCTGCTACTGCGATATGATGGCTTTCGCCTTTTGTAATAAAGTACGTTTTATTTTTATCGACTAAAGGCTGCCCTTTTAAATAACGATAATATAATTCTGGCTTACAAAATTGATCGATTAAATACCCTTCAGGAGATTCCGGCATGATGTTTTCACTTAAGAGACGTAGGGCTTGATTGTGAAGAAGAGCCTTCATTTCATTTAAGTTTTTGACTTGTTGAACCTCATTGTATTTTTGGGGCCAAAGCGTCAATAATTTATAAGGAATGACCTCTTTAATTTTAGGAACGAGAGCTCGGATTTGTTCATCCGTTAAATCTTTAGAGTCTTTAACCCCCATTTTTTTAAGAAGTGGGATATGTTCTTTTGAAACGTAAGCACTGGCAACGGTTAAAGGACCAAAGTAAGCTCCGTTTCCAACTTCATCGCTACCCATGACGCTCCAAGAAGAAAAATTCTTTGGAAGAGAAGGCTCGTCTTTTGATTTTCCTTCAAATGTTTCCATCAAAGGTTCCAGCTGATTATTTTGAATAAACTCTTCAATGCCTTTTCCTTGGAATAGCACTTTACCAGATTGATAGGCAGTAATGGTTAACCCATCAATCTTCAACCTTAAAACAGCGTGTGGAGGAGGGGACTGTACATATGAAGGATATTTTGCTTCTAATGCGGAAACCTGTTTGGCTGAAAGTGTTAATGTTAATGAATTCATAGTAATCCTCCTTGTTCTTTCTAAGAATACCATGAGAACATTTATTCGTCTACTCCTTCAAAAAGAGGATTATTCGTGTTTTTTTGCTCAAAAAATGGTAGAATAAGATGATATTATGAGGAATGGAGATGATCTATTGTGAAACAACCGAAATCAAGAGTTAAAGCAGTCATTGCCGGCAAATCCTATACGATTATTGGGAAAAAGTCTCAACAAGAAATGCAAAGTATTGTGAGAGTCTTACAAGAGCAATTAGATCAAATCACCCGAGTATCAGACAAATTATCGAATGAAGAAGTGGCACTCCTAGCAGCGATCAATGCTATTTCAAATCAATTCGAAAAACAAGAAGAAGTCGTCGCATTGAAAAAGCGAGTAGAGCAGTTAGAAAAAGAAGTGCAAAATGCGCATCATAAGCGACCTTCCATTGACTCAAAAAGAAAAAAAGAATTAGAAAAACAATTTGAATTGCAACAAGATTTGTTGAGAAGGTAGGGTTTATGATTACACTAATCATTTTATTTTATTTAATCGTTGGAATCTATACGGGCGCTCGTAGAGGATTAACATTACAATTAGTTTATATTGCAGGTTACTTTATTACGTTTTTAGTGGCAGTATTTACTCATGAAAAGCTAGCTAAATTTTTATCAGTATTTATTCCGTATCCGTCCTATGTTCCAGGAAATCATTTAGCAATTTTTTCTCAAGAACAAGCAATGAATTTAGACCAATCATTTTATAGATTGATTTCATTTTTAGTGATTATGATTTTAGGATGGTTAGTGGTTCGTTTCCTAGGATATATTGCTAGCGAATTAACATTTTTACCGTTATTAAAACAATTTAATACGATTAGCGGTGCGGCATTAGGATTCGTTATGAACTATTTATTTATTTATTTCGTGCTTTACGCGATTGCGATGATTCCACTGGCTCCAGCACAAAAAATGATTGAAGGCGGATTGCCAAACTTTATTATTACCAAAACTCCAATTGTGACACAAATTGTTTCAAGTTGGTTATTACCTAAATAAAAACGAGAGCGTGGAACAGATTTGTTCCACGTTTTTTCAGAAAGAAGGACTGTTATGAATTCGAAAATCGAAAAGGTTTTAGAATTTGATAAAATTAGAGCCCAATTAGCAGAATATGCCACCTCCGAAAAAGGAAAGCAAATGATTAAAGAACTTCCAATAGAAGTGGAAGAAAAGGCGATTCAAAATAAAATCGAAGAAACTTCAGATGGAGTGGAACTCCTTCGTTTAAAACAAGGAATTCCGATTCCACGGTTGAAAGATATTAGTGTTGCCTTGAAACGATTGGAATTAGAAGCGGGACTGAATGGGCGCGAATTAAGTGACATTTTACGTGTGTTAACAACAACGCATGAGGTAGAACGTTTCTTTGAAAAAGTTGAAGAAGAGGAAATTTCTTTAAAGCGCATCCCTCGACTAGTTGAAAAATTAGAAAGTATTCCTGAAGTGACGAAGGAACTAGAAGCATCGATTCGAGAAGATGGATATGTATTAGATAGTGCGTCTCCTACCTTGCATGGTATTCGAGTAGGCATTCAGAAAACGGAACAAGAGATTCGTCGCCAAATGGATCAATACCTCACAGGAAAGAATGCCCAGTATTTAAGTGATACGATTATTACGATTCGTAATGACCGCTATGTACTTCCGGTAAAAGCAGAGTATAAATCTGTTTTTGGAGGTACTGTACATGACCAAAGTGCAACAGGTCAGACTCTCTTCATGGAGCCTCAAGCAGTTGTTAATTTGAATAATAAATTACGAGAATATCAAGTCCAAGAAAAGCGTGAAGTCGAACGCATTTTATGGGAACTTTCTCAAAAACTCATGCCATACACGAATTCATTGCATCAAAATCATCATGTATTAGCACGATTAGACGTAGTGAATGCAAAGGCTCAATATGCTAATAAAATAAAGGCAACAGAACCTAGTATTGACCGTCAGAATCATGTCGCGCTTTGGAAAGCATGGCATCCACTATTAGACCGGGAGAAGGCTGTGGCAAACGATATTATTCTTGGAGAAGAGTATCAAGCCATTGTTATTACAGGGCCGAATACGGGTGGGAAAACCATTCTCTTGAAGACGGTCGGTGTCATTCAACTGATGGCACAGATGGGACTGTATATTCCTGCTGGTGAAAATAGCCGAGTAAGAATCTTTACCGAGATTTTTGCAGATATTGGGGATGAACAATCGATTGAACAAAACCTATCAACGTTCTCTTCTCATATGTCGAATATCGTGTCTATTTTGAAACAAATCAACGACAAGACCTTGATTTTAATCGACGAAATTGGTTCAGGAACAGATCCACAAGAAGGCTCGTCTCTTGCAATTGCGATTCTCGATTATATTGCAAGTAAACAAAGTTATGTGATTGCCTCAACGCACTATCCTGAGTTGAAAGCATACGGTTATGACCGTCCTAAAACCATTAATGCGAGTATGGAATTTGATGGGGATACCCTTCAACCAACTTATCAACTCTTACTAGGAGTACCAGGGCGTAGTAATGCCTTTGATATTTCAAAACGTCTTGGGCTACCACCTGTCATTATCGACCAAGCGCGCGGACTTCTATCTGAAGAAGACCAAGACTTGAATGCGATGATTAGTGACTTGGAACAAAAACGTCGCCGTGCACAGCGTGATGCCGATAAGATGCGTCATCAATTAGAGTTAAGCACACAGTTATTAGAAGATTTGCAAAAGGAAACGGAACAGTTTAAAGCCAATAAAGCAAGACTTCTAGAAGAAGCCAAAGAGCGTGCTAATACTTTAATTGAACAAAGTAAGGATGATGCGGATAAAATCTTGTCTGAAATCCGCGAATTACAACTGAGAAGCAAGCAAAGTACGGTTAAAGAACACGAAATGATTGAGAAGAAGACTGCTTTGACAGACTTGAAACATGAGCAAGCCTTGAAGAAGAATAAAGTCCTTCGTAAAGAAAAAGCGAAGAAGGCGCTGCAAGTCGGACAAAGTGTCGAAGTTCTTTCATTTGGACAACGCGGAACTCTTGTTGAAAAAGTCAGTGACGAGGAATGGGTTGTTCAAATGGGGATTATCAAGATGAAGATTGCTATAGAAGACTTAGCCCCAATTGCCGAAACGCAAGAAGCCAAACAACAAGTGATTGTGAAAAGTGCTAGAAGTAGTCATGTCTCTTCAGAATTAGACTTACGTGGAAAACGATACGAAGAAGCGATGAAGGATTTAGAGTTATATCTGGATGCAGCCATTCTTGCGAACTATCCACGTGTCACGATTATTCATGGACGTGGAACAGGAGCCATCCAGCAAGGCGTTCATAAGGTGCTACGTAGCCACCGTTCTGTTGCAAGTTTTGAATTTGCGCCGATGAATACGGGTGGAAATGGAGCGACCATCGTGACCTTTAAGTAAACCGTGAGCAGAATAGTTGGTCACCTTCCGGGGTGTTGCTATACTAGGTTTATAGAAAAAGGAAAGGATGATTCGAATGGTAAAATCATTAACAGATAAAAACTTTGTAGAAGAAACTAAAGATGGAGTTGTTTTAGTAGATTTTTGGGCTACATGGTGTGGACCATGTCGTATGCAAGGACCAGTTATTGACCAATTAGACGAGGAAATGGGAGACAAAGTAACTTTCACTAAAGTGGATGTGGACGAAAACCCTGAAACCGCTCGTGCTTTTGGGATTATGAGCATTCCAACTTTATTAATCAAAAAAGATGGAGAAGTGGTTAATAAAGTAGTTGGCTACCATGCTAAAGAACAATTAGAAGAATTGTTAGCACAATATTTATAAAATCATATTTTTGAAGGAGTGATGAAGCAAGGAGAACCCTTGTTTTATCACTCCTTTTTTTATTTTCAAAATAATTAAAAAAAAGTGTTGACAAAATAGTTTTTTAGTTTTATAGTTAATTACACAAGTAACTAACCAACAAACATAAAACTTAAAGGAGGTGCGTTATGAAATTTGATTTTCAAAGTGATATCCCGTTATTTCAACAAGTAGCCAATCAACTAGAAGAAGAAATCTTCCATGAAGTCTACAAAGAAGGAGATCAAGTACCGTCGACAACTGAGATTTCCACAGGGTATCAAATCAATCCAGCAACAGTATTGAAAGGAATGAACTTACTCGTGAGCGAACAAGTATTAGAAAAAAGAAGAGGCCTTGGAACGTTTGTAGCAGAAGGGGCAAGAAAAATTATTCTAAGCAAAAAGCAAAATGAATTTGCGAATCAGATGGTCCCAAATTTTTTAAAAGAAGCGCAAGCACTAGGAATTACAAAAGAAGAATTAGTTAAAATTATCGAAGGAGGGTTCCAATAATGAGTATTGAAGTCAAAGATTTAAAGAAGAAGTATTTCAAAAAAGAAGCGGTGAAAGGAGCAACGTTCACGATTGAACCAGAAAGTATTATCGGGTTACTTGGACGAAATGGTGCCGGAAAGAGTACAGTGCTGAATATGATTGCTCGCCGTATCGAAAAGACAAGCGGGGACATCACTCTTGATGGGGTTGACCTTCATAAGAATCCAAATGCGATGCATGAAGTGTACTTATCCAGTTCGGATAACTGGTTCCCTCAAGAATATAAATTCAAAGATCTCCTTGCTATCTATCAAGGGACTTACCCAGAATTTGATATGGAATTTGCCCAAGACCTCATCAAAGTGTTCGATGTGAAGGTGAAAGAAAAATACTCAAAAGCTTCAACAGGGTATAAAAGTATCATGAAAATTATCCTAGCGCTTGCCAACCCTAGCGAATACATCTTCTTAGATGAACCAGTACTTGGACTGGATGCGAACCACCGCCAACTTTTCAATAAGAAGTTGCTTGAAGCGTATGCGCGCCGTCCTCGTACATTTGTGATTGCAACCCATTTAATCGAAGAAGTAGCCTCAATTTTAGAAAAAGTCATTGTGATTAAAGACGGAGTAGTGACAGAAGAAGTACTGGTCGAAGATGTTCTTCGTAAAGGATACGTCGTTAGTGGAGCGTCTCCATTAGTACAAGAATATGTGGCCGGTAAAAAGATTCTTGAAACAGATCAAATCGGAAACCATACAAGAAGCGTAGTGATTGGGCCTAAGGAAGAAGCACAACCTGGATTAGAGTTTTCTCCATTAACCTTACAAGATTACTTTATCTCAATCACTCGAAAGGAGAATGAATAAGATGAACCGTTTATTATCAGTTGTCAGCATGGGATTAGCAAGAAGATGGAAAACAATTTTAATGTTCTTAGGAATTTGGTGGATTATTACAAGTTTCTTAATGAAGATTTTTGCAAATGGGGACTTTAGCACATTCGGTACTTATTTCCCAATTTACTTTGATAATGAAATTGCATTGATTATCTTAATCATTGGGATTGGCTATATCGTTGAACAATTCCGTCTAGAAAGTCAATTAGGATTAACAAGAAAAGAACAAATCGAAAGCTTATTCATCCAAACGCTTGTCGATTCTGGAATCATCACTTTGATTTACGCCTTATTACTTTCATTAAGAAGTGGAGTTTCATTGGGCTCAGTAACCATTCAATCGCACTTAGGAGACCTATCTAATCCAGAAAATATTGTGATTAGCATCGCAGTCTTTTTCGTGAAAGTCGTTCTAATTCACCTAATCGCAAATGTTCTTGGAATTGTGCTTAATAAATTTAATCAAAAAACAGGAATCTATGGACTAGGCCTAGTGTTCTTGATTACTGCATTAATTGGAGGAAGTTTTACTCGCCAAATTAGTGATGGCCAAATGCCAGGTTTTGTAACAGCTTTTCTAGAATTTCTTAATATCATTACAACACATAAAGTGGAATCCATTTCTATCGCATTAGTGATTCTAGTGGCACTTCAAATCCTCGTTACAAGAAAACACCAAAGCATCACTCCAGAATAAAATCTATCCCAGAACTCCTGCACTCAGGAGTTCTTTTTGTTTTGGGCGGAGGTTTTTCCCCTTTCTTTTTTTGGTCTATTAATCGTACTTCAAAAAAGTTGAATGCACCAATGTTTGAATGAAAAGGCTAGAGGAGTCAAACGGAGTGCCTACCGGATTCTATAGTGTGAGTAATAGCGAGTATAACTGATGCGAATTAGCAGTAGTTAGGAATTTATTCCTTACTACTGCTTTGAGGCTCAGTAGGTGAGAGACCACGGCTCGAACCGCTACAGCTATTACAAACACTATGAAGATATCCGATAAAAGCACGCAGTGCAGACTCTCCAAAGCCTTTTCATTCAAACATTGAAGGTGTTTAAAAGGTATTTATTGGTTGGTTAACTTTTTCATAAACAAAACCACATTTGAATCAGCGTCACGCGAACTATGGTATACTATAGAAGACAAAAGATAGAGAGGTTGGCAAAATATGAAAAGACCAATTGGATTTATTGATTCTGGTGTTGGAGGCTTAACGGTTCTCAAAGAAGCCTTAAAACAATTACCAAACGAATCAATGATCTTCTTAGGAGATTCTGCTCGTTGCCCATATGGGACAAGACCGAAAGAAGAGATTCGCCAATATACGTTGGAAATGGTGCAATTTTTACTACAAAAGAATATAAAAATGCTGGTCATTGCCTGTAATACGGCTACAGCAGTCGTCTTAGAGGAATTACAACAAACTTTAGAGATTCCGGTGGTGGGAGTGATTCAACCAGGAAGCTTGGCGGCTATCAAGCAAACATCTAATGACCGAATCGGAGTATTGGGGACGAATGCTACCATTTCAAGTAAAGTGTATCCAAAAACAATGCATGACAAGAATAAGAACATTCAAGTATTTGATATTGCTTGTCCAAACTTTGTTCCACTTGTCGAAAATAATCAATCGGACACCCCAGAAGCTTGGGAAATTGTAAATGAAACCCTCAAACCATTAGAAGGAACCAATGTAGATACAGTAATTTTGGGTTGTACACATTATCCGCTTTTAAGAAAAACGATTCAAAAAGTTGTTGGAAATCAAGTTTCCTTGATTGATTCAGGTGCAGAAACGGTTTCTAGTGTGAGTGCTCTTTTAGATTATTGTAAGCTCAGTGAAACTCCTGAAACCAATCCAAATCCTACTTTAGAAATTTATACAACGGGAGATGCAACACTTTTTGAAGAGATTGCTGAAAATTGGCTCCATAGAAAAAGATTAGAGGTGAAGAGGGTGACTTTAGAGGAAAAATTAACGCCTATTCAACTTGACAAAGAAATTGTTATTGCAACGAATAATGTTGGAAAAGCAAAAGAATTTGCCAAAATTTTTGAACCAAAGGGCTATAAGGTTAAAACCTTAAAAGATTTCCCAGAATTAGATGAAGTAGAAGAAACAGGAACGACTTTTGAGGAAAATGCGAGACTGAAAGCAGAAACGATTGCGAATGCTTTACAAACAATTGTTTTAGCAGATGATTCAGGACTTTGTGTAGATGCCCTAGAAGGACTTCCAGGAGTTTATTCAGCCAGATTTGCGGGAGAAGCGAAGAATGATGCGGCTAATAATGCAAAACTGTTATCAGAACTAGGTGGACTTAAAGGAAAGGAAAGGGCAGCTCATTTCACGTGTTGTTTAGTATTGGCAGCGCCTTTTCAGGAATCACTTGTAGTACAGGCAGAATGTCACGGAGAAATTGCTACTTTACCGTCAGGAGACAGTGGATTTGGTTATGATCCATTATTTTTAGTGCCAGAGTACCAAAAAACATTTGCAGAACTAGGAATGGATATCAAAAATAAAATTAGCCACCGCGCAAAAGCGATTGAATTATTGGTTGGAAAATGGGAACAATGGACAAACTCTTTAGGAGATGTGGAGGAAACCGAATGAAAATAGTCATTGTCAGTGATAATCATGGTCAAGAGTTGACGCTCAAGAAAATTTTTGATCATTTTTCTGGAGAAAAAGTAACTTTTGTTCATACAGGGGATTCTGAGTTTCCTTATAAGGATGGATTATTATCTCATTGTGTGAGAGTTACAGGAAATTGTGATTATGATATCGAGTATCCTGAGTTTGAGGTGTTTGAAGTAGAAGGCATTACGTTCTTTGTCACTCATGGGCATCATCAATATGTAAATGCTGGAAGAGAGTATTTAGCAAATATGGCTAAAGAAAAAGGGGCTAGTATAGCTTTGTACGGGCACACTCATAAGCTTAATGCAGAGACTGTTGATGGAGTTTTATGTATTAATTCAGGATCAACGAATTTTCCAAGAGGGACTTATGCAGGAACAGCGAGCTATGCTGTATTAGAGATTTTATCAAAAGAACGAATTCGTTTAACGTATTATACGACGAAGCATGAAGTATTAGATGATTTAGTTTTAAACTATACTTGGAGCCCTGAAGGAGGTTATACGCTTGATTCATAAGAGAATACAAGAATTATTATTGGAAAACCGAGAGCAGCTCTTTATTGATGCTGAGAATGTAGCGATTCTACAAGAAGACCATACATTAGAGCATGCCATGTTAGTTCTTACGAATGTACGATATTCTTTAATTCCTGTTTTGAATAAAGAAAATCAAATTGTCGGCTTAGTGTCTTTAGCGATGATTTTGCAGAAGATTACTGGAGTCGAGCAAATTCATATGAATCAACTCAGTAAGTATAAAGTTCGTGATGTCATGAAGACGGAGTTTCCAACGATTTTCGTTGATACGGATATGGAAGATGTATTGAGGGATTTAGTGGATCAAAGTTTTATTTGTATTACAAATGAAAACCAAGAATTTTTAGGAATTGTGACTAGAAAAGAAGTATTGAAACGCATTAATTTCATGGTTCATGAATTAACTAGAGAATTTGATTTAGTTGAAAAATAAAAAAGAAGGCGAAAATTTTTCGCCTTCTTTTATTTTGTCAGATAGGGAATTGTTGGAGTCGAAAGGTCAATTCCTTTTTTTAATAATGCTTCTTGATATAAAGTTAAGTATTTTTGATAAGTTGCATGTTGCAATCCATTCTTCGTCATGATAGAAATCGTGAAGACAAATTGTCCAGTTGGTTTTGTTTGAGGGCCTACAATATTTGGGGCAGAAGCTAGAGCCTCATCCGATTTAGCATATCGAGTATTAACGGCTTCGATGGTTTCATAGACCGTTTTTAAATCAACATTACTATTGAGTGGAAGTTCGATTAAAGCTCTCATATTTCCTCTAGACTGGTTACTAACGATGGTAATGTTGCGATTGGGAATGTAATGCAGGGTTCCATCATATCCTCGAACTTGGGTTGTACGAACGCCAACGCTCGCAATCGTTCCAGAGATGGTATTAATTAAAACAGCATCCCCGACTTCAAATTGACGTTCCATTAAGATAAACAATCCATTGATGACATCTGATAAGAAACCTTGTGCTCCTAGTCCTAAAGCAACCCCAGCAATTCCGGCACCTGCTAGTAAACTAGAAATTGGGACTCCGATAATCGAAAGAATCCAATAAATCAAAATGAAATATAAGAAATAATCCAACATATTCTCTAATAATTTAAGAATGGTTTTCTTGCGACTTTCCGATTGAGTAGAGACTCTCATAGAAGAGAGAATGGTTTTCTTAAAAAGAAAATGAGCTAGTTTTTTTCCTAAATAAAATAGTAAGAATAAAATAATGAGTGAGAGTAGTTTAGTAAAGAGAGTAGATAAAATAGATTCCCATTCAATCCCATTCCAATAATTGATAAAGAAATTAGAGATGGAATCGAACCATAAAAATACACGCATAATCAGTCTTCCTTTAAAATTGAATACAATTAGTGTAGCATACAAAAAAAACGAATGAAAGAGATTCATTTTACAAAGAATTTGATGGTAATTTTAAAGGGATAGTGTTATGATTGAATCATACTAGAAGATTGGAGGAATGGCTCAATGACAGGTATTGAGATTGCTGCATTAATAGCTGCATGTGCTTTATTAGCCTTAGTAGTTTTTGTGATTGTCAAAGTATCACCGATTTTATCAAAATTAAATAAAACCGTTGAGAACATGAATCATTCATTAGAGATTATTACTAAAGATGTAGACAGCCTCTCAATTGAAGTAGAGGGGTTATTAAGTAAAGCCAATGTATTGGTGGATGATATCAATGGTAAATTAAAAGCCACTGATCCATTGTTTACTGCAGCTGGAGATTTAGGTGTGACAATTTCAGATGTAAATGCATCTTCACGAAATCTAGCAACAAAAGCAGTAAAACTTTCTAAAACGAGTCGTGTAGCCACGGCAGTTAACTTCGGAAGAGCATTTTTTTCCAAAAAGAAAAAAATATAATTAATGAAATGGAGTGTTGAACATGAGTAAAAAATGCGGATTTTTATTAGGGGCATTAATCGGGGGAACAGCAGCAGCAGTAACTGCATTGCTATTTGCACCAAAATCAGGAAAAGAATTACGTGAAGATTTAGCAAAAGAAGCTGGTCGTTATAAAGAACAACTGTCAGAATATGGTGAAATTGCTTTAGCAAAAGGAGCAGAATTCACTGAAGTTGCCAAAGCTTCAACTCAAGATATTCGTA
Organism: uncultured Granulicatella sp.; assembly: GCF_938030755.1. Lineage (GTDB taxonomy): Bacteria > Bacillota > Bacilli > Lactobacillales > Aerococcaceae > Granulicatella. Next base: position 43,964 of record NZ_CALHIF010000056.1, read on the forward strand.
TTAACTTACAAGAACAAGCTTCTCATCTAAAAGAACAAGTTTCTAAACATACTGAAAACTTAAAAGACCAATTCAACGAAACAGTTGATAAAGTAAAAGAAAACTTCTCAAAACAAAAAGAAGAGTCAGCTGAAGTGGTTGCTGAATTAGCAGAAGATGTAAAAGAAAAAGCTCAAGATGTGAAAGAAGAAGCTAAAAAAGAAGCAAAATAATGCACACTTAAAAAGACTGGGAAATTTCCCAGTCTTTTTGCTTGTCTAAAAGTCATATTTTACTTTAGTGAAGAGTTTTGAACCATTTTCGGTAACAGCTAAACAGTCTTCGATACGAACACCGAAGTCAGCTGAAATATAAACACCCGGTTCTACAGAGAAACACATACCTTCAACGAGTTCCATATCATTTCCTTCCATGATTGAAGGAAATTCATGTACGCTTTGGCCAATCCCGTGTCCAAGGCGGTGGATGAAGTACTCACCGTATCCAGCTTCTGTAATAATATCACGAGCGATTTTATCAATTTGGCTTGCTTTCATCCCTGGTTTTACAGCTGCGATGGCTGTATCATGCGCTTTTTGAACGATATCATAGATTTTTTGATGGCGTGGATTTTTTTCCTGGCTATTTCCAAAGAAGACGGTACGTGTAATGTCACTTGCGTACCCATCTACCATTGTACCAAGGTCAAATAGAACCCATTCATTTTCTTTAAGGGTGCGGTCTCCAGGTTCACCGTGAGGATCTGCCGCGTGATCTCCAAAGAGCACCATGGTATCAAAGCTCATCTGAGAGACGCCGAGTTTTTTCATTTCAAATTCGATGATGGCTACCACTTCACGTTCGCTGATGCCTACTTTTAAGGCGTTCTTTCCGATTTCAATCGCTTTGTCAGCAAAGGTTCCAGAGTAGACGAGTTTTTCAACGGCTTCTTGATCTTTTACAAGACGAAGTTGTTGAACGATTGGCGTTAAATCTACAGAAAAATGAACATCTTTAAAATGCTTTTGAACTTGTTCTGCTGCAAAAAGAGAGAAGTCCACTTTTTCTACAGCGAAATTTGGCTCTGCAGGGAAGTGTTCTTTAATCGCATCTGATAGGAGCTTCCATCCATCTTCATGATCGTGATAACTTTTCACGATAAAATCTGGTTCCGCTTTTTGAGCGACTTGATGCTCTAATGCTGGAACAAATAATAGTGGGGTAGAGCTGGGTGAGTAGACAAGAGCCACAATCCGCTCATGAGGATCTGTTGAAAAATTCGTTAAAAGACGAATGGTTTCAGGATTTTGGATTAGAGCAATCGGATTGTTTTGTTTTGATAATTCAGTTTCTAGTTGTTTGAAAGTAGGGTTTAAATTCATATTGATCATCTCCTTAAAACTATTGTAGCATACTTATCGTATCAAGAATGTAAATAGTTTCAAAAAGTTTTTGAAAATTTTCGTTAAACGCTTGCATTAATTTTATGAAAGTGCTACCCTAATGATAGATGAAAAGATGCACAAAGGAGATTTGTAGATGGAAAAGCAAACAATTACGATTTATGATGTTGCGCGTGAAGCGAATGTATCCATGGCTACAGTATCGCGTGTTGTTAATGGAAATCCAAACGTTAAACCAGCAACTCGTAAGAGAGTTTTAGATGTAATTGACGAATTGGATTATCGTCCAAATGCCGTTGCGCGTGGGTTAGCGAGTAAAAAAACAACGACTGTGGGAGTTATTATTCCTGATGTTACAAACCTTTATTTTGCTAGTTTAGCTCGTGGGATTGATGACATTGCTACAATGTATAAATATAACATCATTTTAGCAAACTCAGACCAAAATAATCATAAAGAAATTCAAGTGTTAAATACTTTATTCTCTAAACAAGTAGATGGGATTTTATATATGGGAAACCATCTAACCCCTGAATTACGTACTGAAATTGTTCGTTCAAAAACACCGATTGTGTTAGCAGGAACGATGGATGCAGAACACGAAATTGCTTCAGTAAATATTGATTTCAATGAAGCAACAAAAGAAGTAGTGGAAACATTAATTGAGAATGGACATAAGAAAATTGCTTTTGTCACTGCTGCAATGAAAAATGTGGCTTCAGTTGATTTCCGTTTAGAAGGATATAAAGCAGCTTTAGAAAGAGCAGGAATTAAATTCGATGAAAAATTGGTTTATGAAGTTCCATTAACGTATCATGCAGGGGAGTCTGTAGCTGAACGTATCCATAAAGCAGGTGCGACTGCTGCGGTGGTAACTGATGACGAAACTTCAGTAGGATTATTAAATGGATTAATCGATTTAGGCGTTAAAGTTCCTGAAAAATTTGAATTGGTTTCAAGCAACAATTCTAAATTAACGAAAATGACTCGTCCAATTCTTTCAACGATTGCACCTCCTTTATATGATATTGGTGCCGTTGCGATGCGTCTTTTAACAAAGATTATGAATAAAGAAGAAATCGTAGAGTCTGAAATTACATTACCATACAAGATTGAATGGAGAAATACCACTAAATAAGTAGTGTTAAATTTACAAATTCCACAATAAAAAGGCTGGACAATGTCCAGCCTTTTTTATTAGTTTGATCTAGTCGTTTGACTTGAAGGGGATTGAGTTGTTTCCTCTTTCTTCTCATTTCTCTTCTCATCTTTCTTGTTATCTTTTTTCTCATCTTTCTTAGGAGTGGCTTTATTCCAGAAGTTATTCATTTCTTCAGGAGTAGCACCAATAGCGAAGTTGTAGAAAGGATTCATCGGAGGGAAATCCTTCTTGAACCAGTCGGTTGTCATTCCGCCACTAATCGAGTAGGTTCTGCCGTTTTCAGCTTTGAACGTTCCAGCTTTCGTACCTGTTGTGGATACGACAGAATCACGATAAACAGAATCCGGTTGTTTAAAGGTTGTTTCCTTACCAATTAATTCAGGATTTGCTTCATAAGCTGCCTTCATTAAGTAAGTCCATTGACGTTGACTTCTAGTAGTTGGTTCTCCGTATCCATCACCAGCAGTAATAGAATATCGGGCATTATAGAAGTTATCGTATCCAATCCAAGAACCTAACGTTACTGTTGGCGTATAAGCGACGAACCAGTTATCAATTTCATTTTCAGAAGTACCAGTTTTACCTGCTAAGTCTGAACTGAAGCCCATATTTCCCTTCATATTGTAAAATTGAGCCGAATTTGCGATATCTTGAAGCATATTTGTTGTTAAATAAGACGTCGCTTCAGAGAAGACACGTTCTTTTTTGTCTTCGTGTTGATAGACAACATTTCCTCTGGAATCTTCAATTTTCTCGATTAAGTAGGCATCGTGGTGTTCCCCACCGTTTGCTAAGGTAGAGAAGGCACTTGTTTGTTCTAAAACAGTCGGGCCCGTTCGAGTCCCCCCAATTGAGAGGGCGATATTTTGATACTCATCATCAGTAATCCCTTTGATGCCCATCTTCTTCAAGTATTCACCTGCGTTAATGCCTTTTTGAAGCATTGTTTGGTAAATCTTGATAACAGGATTGTTAAACGAACGGAATAGTGCATAACGAACTGTTAGGAATTGGTTCGTTATTGTGTTTCCGTAGTTTGTTGGTTGCCAGTAAGTACCATTTCCTTGAGGAATACTTACTTTAGTATCTGGAACAATACTTGCAGGATAAATCAGATTATTTTCAATAGCAGGAGCATAAACCAAGATTGGTTTAATAGTTGATCCTGGTGAACGGTGCGTAGTAAACGCGTGGTCTACTTGGTTTGATTCGAAATCTCGACCAGCAACAAATCCAAGAATACGACCTGTTTTATTTTCAATCATAACCGCTCCATTTTGAGCAGCTTCTGTTTGTGTTTTTGTTTCTCCGGTATTTTGATCAACATATTGTGTATTATACGTTGGACCAATTTGGTTTCCATAATCTGCAATGGCTTTTTGCATTGCGTCATAGACTTTTTGATCAATGGTTGAGGTGACCTTGTACCCGGAGGAACTTAGCTTACGACTAGCTTCATCGTAATATTTGCTGTAAAGCTCTGAGTCATTACGAACTTCATCATACGTTAATTTATTCTTTTGAGCTGCTTTAGTAATGAGGACTTTAATCGCTTCACGGTTTACAGCTTGATATAGATAAGATTGTCTATCTGAAGAAATTTCTTTTGGCGGAAGGAAGTCCTTTGTAATGTCATACGCAAGAGCTTCTTCGTATTGTTGTTTTGTAATCTTATTTTCACGATACATACTAAAGAGAACAAATTTCATACGTTCAATACCCGCAGAAGTATCTTCTTTTAACGTAGCTTGGTTTGTATAAGGAGTATACACAATCGGATTTTGTGGCATCCCGACAAGATAAGCAGCTTGTGGTAGGGTTAAATCTTTTGCGGCCACTCCGAAAACACCTTGAGCAGCTTCTTCGATTCCGGCAATATTTAATCCATTATGATTTCGACCAAAGGAAGAAACGTTTAAGTAAGCTTCTAAAATTTGATCTTTCGTAAAGTGTTTTTCAAGACGTAATGCGTATAAAATTTCATTGGCTTTCCGTTTGAAAGTGACTTCACTCGTCAAAATTTGTTGCTTAATTAATTGTTGCGTAAGGGTGGAACCACCTGTTGCGCCTGATCCAGAAGAAACAGCTTCTTGGAGAATAGCACGAAGTAAAGCTTTTGGTACGATTCCATTGTGTTCGTAGAATGAACTATCTTCTGTTGCGATAATTCCATCAATCACGTATTGAGAAATTTCTGATAGAGGTTTTACAATTCGTAGTTCATCAGAATTCACATCTGAAATTTTTGTACCGTCACTATAATGGAAACTAGAGATCAAATTAAGATTTCCAATTGCGTCACTCATTTGTTCTTGGGTAAGGGGCTCTTCATTGGAAGTCAAACTTGCAAAATATCCTAATCCAATTCCACCACCAAATATTCCTAATAGCATTAAGAATAAAATCGCAATTACAAAAATATTTTTTAGAACTGAATAAGCAATGTTAAAAATAAATCGAATATTTTTCAATATAGGTTTATTCCAAAAAGTTAGTAGAGCCTCGCGCCAATCTGGAGTTTGGTTCTGAACTGACATAATTTCAACTCTTTTCGTTTATACATATTTTTATCTAGTATATCAAAAATAAGCATTAAATTCTATTTATTACTTGTTTTAATAGGGTTTAGAGCATTTTTAGAGCAATTTTTTTGCGGTGTAAAGATAAAATACTTTACAAGCATTCTTCTTTCTGCTAAACTATGTAACTGTGAGATTAATACATGGAGGTGTAAATAATGGCAGTTAAAATTCGTTTAAAACGTATGGGTTCTAAGAAAAATCCTTTCTACCGTGTAGTTGTAGCTGATTCACGTTCACCACGTGATGGTCGTTTCATCGAAACAGTTGGAACATACAACCCAGTAGCAAACCCAGCAGAAGTTTCAATCAATGAAGAATTAGCATTAAAATGGTTAGCTAACGGTGCTCAACCTTCTGATACAGTTCGTAATTTGTTGTCACAACAAGGTATCATGAAGAAATTCCACGAATCAAAGTTTTCTAAGTAATTTCTATAAAGTCGACAATTCGATGGAGAGGTGAAAAGAATGCCTGATATTAGTGAATTAGTATTGTCAATGGTTAAACCATTAGTAGAATTCCCTGACGATGTTCGTATTGATATCTCTGAATCAGATGAATTCATGGAATATACTTTACACGTAAATCCTGAAGATATCGGTCGTGTGATCGGTAAACAAGGACGAGTGGCTCGCGCGATTCGTACGATTACTTATAGTGTTCGTACTCGTGGACCAAAACGTGTTCGTTTAAGTATTGAAGCCTAAATAGAACGATGAAGCCTTGGAGAAATCCAGGGCTTTTTTGTTCTATAAGAGAATAAATATGATGATGACGGAGAATGCTTACGGATTTCTTTATACTCACTGTAAAAGGGCAATGGCTCGAGTCTGGCGTCTCTCGACTTTAAAGCCTCAAAGAAGGAGTAAGGAATTCTTCCTAACTCCCTCTAATTCGCATTTAATGCGATTCCTCATTACAGTGAGTATAAAATCCGTAGGATTCTCCGTCATCATTTTGTAATTATAGAAAAGTTTGGATTTCTACAAGACTTCACCAGGGAAGTGACAGAAGAGGGTATGTGCTTTTAACGAGGTGCTTAAAATGGTTAGTGCTACACTGGTTAGATTTATGCATTGAGTTATAGGAAAAGAAGAATACGAGTGATATCTTATAAGGTAACACTCATTATAACGTATATATTATAATGAGTGTTCTTTTATTGTTGTTAGTACTGCCGTTTTTGATTGTTTTCCGTGAGTTTGTTATGATAAATAAGTAATATTATAGTTGAAGGGAAGACCGTATGAAGAAAAAGCCGATATTAAAAAAACAGATGAATCGACAATATTATTATTTATTCGGCCTGTCTGTAATGTTAATGATACTAGCATTTGTCATCGAATCACCAAAGTTCTTAGTGAGTGGGATGATGACGATACTAGTATCGCCAAGTCAGTTGTTTACGGATTATATGGAAATTGCGTCTGTTGGAAGTACCTTGTTAAATGTCGCGATTATGCTCGGTATCAGTATTTATAGTTATAAAAAACTGGAAATTCCTTTAAACGGAACAGTGATTGGAAGTTTGGGCATGCTTGCTGGATTCTCATTTTTCGGGAAAAATATCTTCAATAGTATCCCATTTATGATAGGGGTATGGATTTATACGAAGGTAACGAAACAAAATTATCGAAATTATGTCATTGTTGGATTATTTGGATCTGCTTTAGGCCCATTGATCTCTTTCTTAGCATTTAGCGGAGTTCTACCACAAGGATGGAGCGTTCTAATCGCGTATGCTTTAGGAATTTTTATTGGTTTCATCTTACCTCAACTATCCACACAATTTCTTGGGTTCCATCAAGGGTTTAGCTTGTATAATGTCGGGTTTACAGCTGGAATTATTGGAATGGTTGTTCTAGGATTTATGAATGCATTTGGAATTGAAGTAGAGACTAGAACACTAACAAGTACACAGAGTCCATTGATTTTGTATCAACTGCTAATCGGATTTTGTGTGATTCTGATAGTGACAAGTTTCTATTTACATTTCAAAAAGAAAGAAAAATATCATTTTAAGTTACTCTTAAAGCTTTCAGGACGTTTGCCAAGTGATTTTGTTGAAATGACGAATCTGGCAACAGTGACACTGAACATGAGTATTATAGGATTTATATTATTAGGATATGTTCTTATGAATGGGGGACAGTTAAATGGTCCGATTGTCGGAAGTATTATTGGTGTTATGAGCTTTGGGGCGTTTGGGAACCAAGTGAAAAATACGGTTCCAGTTTTAGTGGGGATTATGATTGGTTCTTACTTGACGGGAGTAGAACCTACAAGTACGAGCGCCCTTATTGCAGCGATTTTCGGAACGACACTTGCTCCGGTTAGTGGTTATTATGGGCCGTTTGCGGGGATGATAGCAGGATTTGTTCATATTACACTAGTAAGCCATGTGGTTGTAATGCATGGTGGACTAAATCTGTATAATAATGGGTTTGCAGGAGGATTCGTTGCAGCGCTTCTCGTACCAATTTTTGAAATTTTTGAAGGCATTCGTCAAGAGATGAAAGAAAGAAAGGCAGAGGGATAATGGCAACAGAAAAGGATTTTGTAAAACGTATCGTAAAGGAAATGGTGGATTATTTCCTATATCATGAATTGTATGACGTGACTACACATGTATCTTATGTACCGCATGAAAAAGCAACGATTACGTGCACTGCGCCTTATACAAAATTACCTGAAGACTTAGATTTACTAGAAGCTGGGCTTTCGGTTGAGAAACATTTAGAATTAGATTCGATGTATAGTTCGTTAATGGGAACGCATAATCGTGATAAAAATTATTGCATGCTCGGACAATGTGTCGATGACTATGATGTGGAAGTCTCAGAGAGCACATTGAAAATTATTGTGGAACGACTCTTTTAAGGAGGAAATAGAATGACAACTTTTTATAAAGTAGGAAAAATCGTAAATACACAAGGACTTCGTGGGGAAGTTCGAGTGATTTCGACGACCGATTTTGCTGAAGAACGTTATAAAAAAGGAACAGAATTAGCCATTTTTAAAGAAGGAGAGTTTCTTACATTTGTGACAGTGGCAAGTCATCGTCGTCATAAAAACTTTGATTTATTAACCTTCGAAGGAATGAACCGTATCGAAGATGTTGAAAAATACAAAGAATGTCTTCTTAAGGTGGCCGAAGAACAATTAACGGAATTAGAAGATGATGAGTTTTATTACCATGAAATTATCGGACTCGAAATCGTAACGGATGAAGGTGAATTACTTGGAAAAGTGACTGAAATTCTTTCACCTGGTTCGAACGATGTCTGGGTTGTAAAACAAAGAGGGAAGAAAGAACTCTTGATTCCATTTATTGAGCCTGTTGTTTATAAAGTCGATAAAGAAGAAAAGAAAGCTTATATCCATTTATTGGAAGGGTTGATCGATTAAGATGAAAATTGATGTATTAACATTATTCCCTGAAATGGTGCAAGGTCCGATGACGCAATCGATTATCGGAAAGGCCATTGATGCTGGGAAAATTGAGTTTGAAACAACGGACTTCCGTCAGTTTTCAAATAATAAACATAATCATGTGGACGATTATCCTTTTGGTGGTGGAGCTGGGATGCTTCTAAAAGTGGAACCAATCGATTTAGCACTCGCATCGATTCGAGAGCGTTCACCAAAAACGACGCCACGTGTCATTTTAATGGATCCAGCGGGGAAAACCTTTACGCAAAAGGATGCTGAAGAATTATCGAAGGAAGAGCATTTGGTGTTTATTTGTGGTCACTATGAAGGATATGATGAACGGATTCGTACACTTGTGACCGATGAATACTCGATTGGAGATTTCGTACTAACCGGTGGAGAATTAGCCGCAACGGTAATGATTGATGCGACCGTGCGACTCTTGCCAGATGTATTAGGAAATGATGCTTCCGCAGTAGGAGATTCTCATTCCACAGGATTGTTGGAACATCCGCAATATACGCGCCCAAGAGTCTATAAAGAGATGGAAGTACCTAAAGTATTGCTCAGTGGAAATCATGCAAAAATTGCGGAGTGGCAAATGAAAGAATCCCTTCGTAAAACTTATTTAAGAAGACCGGATTTACTGGAAAAGTATGAACTTTCAAAAGAAGAAGAGAAGTTACTGGAGCAAATTAAGGAAGAAGAGGGATGTTAAATGAGAGAACATTTAAGTCCAGAAGAAATAAAAGTTTTTCAAAAGGTGATAGAAAACGATTCGGGTAGATTAGAAATGGTGCAACTCTTTAAACTTTTAGGAGATAATACTCGATTGAATATCATTACGCTTTTAACCCGAAAAGAACCTTTATGTGTGGAAGACTTGATGAAATGTACAGGGATGGAGCAATCTGCAATTTCTCATCAGTTAAAAAAACTAAGAGCCCACCATATCGTGAAGGCAGAAAAAGTTGGAAAACATGTCTGGTACTCCTTAGAAGATCATCATGTATTACAACTTTATAATTTAGCAGATGAACACTGCTGTGAAGAGCATTCGTAAGTCTTATTTTTACGAAGAAAATCTCTGTAATTTGCTTGCAATTGAAATGCAAGTATGCTAATATATTTCGAGTGAGTGAGACTTCACTCAGAGATAACGATATTCCGCTGATTGGACATACAGCCAAGTCATGAGTGTTTGTTGGAAGGAGAAAAAAATATGAGCAAATTAATCGAAGAATTAACTCAAGAACAATTACGTTCTGATATTCCTGCATTCCGCCCTGGTGACACTGTACGTGTTCACGCTAAGGTTGTTGAAGGAACTCGCGAACGTATCCAAATCTTCGAAGGCGTTGTTATCAAACGTCGTGGTGCTGGCATCAGCGAAACTTATACAGTTCGTAAAGTTTCTAACGGTGTTGGTGTGGAACGTACATTCCCATTACACACTCCACGTGTAGCACAAATCGAAGTAGTTCGTTACGGTAAAGTTCGTCGTGCTAAATTATATTACCTACGTAACCTACGTGGGAAGGCAGCACGTATCCAAGAACGTCGTCGTTAATAGAAACTTCAAAATAGATTGGACATTGTCCAATCTATTTTTTTGTCTAAATTTATTTAGAATTATTCTAAGTTATTGCTTGACATATGAATGAATGTTCATGTATTATAAAGTTAACAAGAAATCGGAGGGGAGATATCATGGATTTCAAAGAATTAACTCATAACTTGAAACATAAATTTGAACACCTATTAAATAAAGAAGAAACTCATGAAGGAGAAACATGTCAAGATCATTACTTACATCATGATGATCAAGAATATGAGCACCATCATGACCATGGGCATCATCACGGACACGACCATGATGATAGTAAAGCAGTCATATTCTATATTGCAGGACTAGTCCTTTATATTATTGGAATGGTTCTTCATTTTATGGGGAACGGGGTTGCGAATATTTTATTCATCCTAACGTTATTCTTATCGGGCTACCATGTAACGATGGAAGGTATTGAAGATACGATTGAACGTAGTAAAAAGAAAGGGAAGTTTCAACCGAATGTGCATATCTTAATGACGCTTGCGGCTTTGGGAGCTGTGCTCATTGGGAATGCGGAAGAAGGAGCTTTACTGATTTTGATTTTTGCAGGAGCTCACTTCCTTGAAGAGTATGTAGAAGAGAAAAGCCGTAAGTCGCTAACGGCATTATTACAAATGAATCCAACGCAAGCTCGCCTGATTCAAGAAAATGGGGAAGTCGTTGTCGTTGAAGTAGCAGACATAAAAATTGGGGATACATTAGAAGTATTACATGGGGACCAAGTACCAATCGATGGCGTCATTACAAAAGGTTTAACTTCGATTGATGAAGCAACCATTACAGGTGAAAGCATGCCTCGTTCAAAAGGAGAAGGCGATTCAGTATTTGCAAGTACTGTCAATATTTCTAGTCGCTTCGAAATGAAAGTAACTGCAGAAAGTACGGATACTGTTTTTGCGAAGATTATGAAGGTTGTTGAAAATGCCCAACATTCAATGAACAAGCAAGCAACCTTTATTCAAAAGATTGAACCCATTTACGTCAATATCGTATTGATTATTTGGCCAATATTCCTATTATTTGGATATTTCTTAATGGGATGGGATTTAAACACAACACTCTACCGTGGAATGGTATACCTTATTGGGGTGTCTCCATGTGCGCTAGCAGCGAGTGCGGTTCCTGCAACTTTAGCAGCGATGTCTCGTTTATCCAAAATGGGGATTTTAGCTAAAGGTGGAGCAGCCATCTCTCAATTGCAAGACTTACGTGTCATTTCATTTGATAAAACAGGTACTTTAACAAAAGGGACTCCAGAGTTAACGGATTACTGGTTTGAAGATGAAACAATGATTCCAGCTGTTGTAGCAATGGAAAAACAATCCACACATCCGCTTGCACAAGCAGTCGTTCAAAAATTTAGCGAATGGACAGTATTAGACGAGGAAATCGAAGTGGAAGTACTTGTAGGACAAGGTGTACGTTCTGTTGTTAGCGGTGAGGAAATCCATATTATTAAACCAATGGATACAGTGGACCGCTCTATGGAAGTCGATACTCGCATGCAAGAATGGGCAAGCGAAGGAAAAACAGTTGTAACTGTGGTGAAAAACAATACGATTGTTGGTTTGATGGCCTTCATGGACTTACCAAATGAAGCCTCAAAAGCAGTACTAGATTACTTCAAGAGCGAACTCGTGCATACAACAATGATTACAGGGGATTCAAGAGAAACTGCTGAAATGATTGGAATGAAGCTTGGTGTACAAGAAGTTGTCGCAAATGTATTGCCGGAAGAAAAATTAGAAAAGATTCAGTCTCAAAAAGAACGTTATGGATTAACAGCGATGGTAGGAGACGGTGTGAATGATGCGCCAGCTCTTGCGACAGCTGACATCGGTATTGCGATGGGAAATGGGACAGACATTGCGATTGAAACTAGTGATATTGTCATTATGAAAAACGACTTACAAAAGCTTGTTTCAGCGCATAAGATTAGTAAGAAATTACATCGTGTGATTTTAGAAAATATGATTTTTGCGATGTCAGTCGTTGTGATGCTTTTAATCCTTAACTTCTTTGGATTAACGAATATCGGCTGGGGAGTTGTCTTACATGAAGGAAGTACGATTTTAGTACTCTTAAACGGACTACGATTACTTACACCAATAGAAGAATAAAAGAAAAAGCAGAACAAGGACGCAGAGAAATTAGATTGTCCAAGTTCTGCTTTTTTGCAATAGGAATTACGCCTGGTCAAAACAGACGCGGTAAGTATCACTTTCATGAATGAGTTCTAATGGGAAATTCGTTCTATAAATACTATAATCAGGGAATTGCTCTAAAAACATGACGAAGTTATTAGGATAAATACTTAACATCTTTGTAAAGACATTATCTTGATCTATAATCACAGTTTTTATTTCACTGATATCTTTTACCCATGGGGTTTCTACATGGAAATAACTCCCAGGAGCAATATGATATTCATACTTTAAAATAGTTATCGCTTGTTCTAACATAAAATCCCTCCATTCATTACAATTTAAGTATAGTGTAAATGTATGCGTTTTACAAATAGATGTTCATTTTTGAGCAAAATATCCCAAAATTTTCTACATAATGACTATTTTTGTTTCGGATTCATTAATAAAAAAGATTAGAAAGAATGATAATTTAGAAATTAAGCCGTTTTTACATACAAAGGGGCTACTTTGTGATACAATGGATAAAGAAGGTGTTGGAAATTGGCGAGACATGGAAAGAGGCGGGAGCAATGGTAAAACGTGTCACGAAAGAAATCAAGATTACAGTAGAAACCGAACTCAGAAAAGGAACAAGCAAATCGAGAATTGCCCATTTGCTTGGTGTTCCGTATGATGAAGGAGTTCAGATTATTACACAAATCAAAGAATCGATAAGACCAGAAGTTGGCAATCGGATTCGATTTACTTTTAGAGAGCAAGAGATGATTGGGATTATCTGGAAACTACTAGCCAATAGTGCCGTTGTTATCATTGATTGGAATTCCTCAAACCAATGTATGAAGGATATTTGTGAAGCTAGAACGGTTGTTAATTTTAAGGATATAGTGGAATTTTTACCGATTGAAAAATAGATGAAGGTCCAAGGTGGTATGAGCTACCTTTGGGCTTTTTTTCTTTGATGAACTTTCTAAATTAGGCCCTTTAAAGTATAATAAAAATGAAATAACTGGGGAGGAAATCAATGACTGAAAAATATACAATCACAAATGCTCTTCAATCTGATGCGTTTGAAGATAAGTTGGAAAGTGCAATCGAAGAATTTGAAAACAAGATAAGCGCAAAGGACTATCAAGTAGACTTGATTCCATTTTTACAATTGTTAGAAAAAGGAAAACGTTGGGACGATTTAACTTACTATGTAGAAGAAGCAGCACTTGAGTTTGACACCAAAGCGAATCAGTGGGAGTGGAAGATAAAAGTTGCGATTCATAACCATCAATTCCTTCAAGTGGAAGAGTGGATGCAAAAAGAAGAACTTATATCGGTTTTAGGAATGGATCGCATTTTAGAGTTAACGTTATTATGTGAAAAAGAAAAAAGTGAATTTACCAAAAGTGAAGTGGTAAAACTGCAACAGTTAAGTGAGAAGCTTAAGAAGCATGAGGTTTTATCCGAGGAACAGAATTCCTATATTGTAAAAACATTAACGAAGATGCAGACGCCTTTAAAATGGTCTGTAGTGGAGTCCTTTCTTTCGAGTACCAAAACACAATTATTTTGGAAAGGATTTTTAGTGGAATATTGGTTAAAAGAGGGTCCTTCAAAAAGGATAAATTTTTATGATGCTTTTTCTAACAATAGAGTAGAAATTTCTAAGGAGAATATTACATCGGTTTATGAGAATCGAGTATTCATTGAAATTGAGTCTCTGATTTCTAAACAAACCCAGTTAAGCGGAGAAACGAAGGAATTGTTACTTCAAAAACTTCATTCGGATTTTTTACGTGTAGCTCCTTTTGCTGACAACTATTTTAAAGATGCTGGGGAATGGGTAGAGACACAATTACAAAGGGAAGATTTGCTACTAAGCTTGTATGAAGAAGATGCATCCTTTATAAAAGCTCATCAAACACTTCATAACTGTTAAAAATCGTCGTATCCAGTATAATAGAGATACATCATTAAAGGAGGAATCCATATGGAAGTCGGAATTGTAAAATGGTTCAATAACGAAAAAGGATATGGTTTTATTCGCAATACAAAAACGGATGAAGATATCTTTGTTCATTTCACAGGAATTGTGGCAGAAGGTTTCAAATCGTTGAAAGAAGGCCAAAAAGTGACATTTGAAATTTCAAAAGGAACACATGGAGTTCAAGCGACTCATGTGGAGACTCTTGTAGATCATGATTAAAGTATATACGGATGCAGCGGTCAATGGAAATCCTGGTGAAGTGGGGTTAGGAATTCTATTGTTAAAAGATGGAGAACAATTTCCTTATAAATTTCCCGTAGAAAAGAAAATGGATAATCATCTTGCTGAGTTTATGGCAATCTCTAAAGCGTTGGAATTATTAGATGCCAAGCAGTACCAAGAAGAGTTAATTTTTATACATACGGACTCTAAAGTAGCTGCAGATGCCATTTTGAAAAATTATACAAAGAGAGAGAATAATAGAGTTGTCCTTCAGAAAATACAACGTCAGTTAAAGCAATTTCCTCAAGTATTTATTAAATGGATACCAGAAAGTGATAATCGTGGGGCGGATCAATTAGCACGTCAAGCTTTGCAGCAACGATTAACAAAACAATAAAGGAGAGTTTTCATGAACGAAAAAACTTTATATTATAGTAGCTTATGCCCAGATACAGCTCCTTTTAAAGAAGCGATGGCAAAACTTGGAATTTCTGCTAGAGAAGTGGATATCACCTCTAGTATGAAAAACTTAAAAGAATTTCTCAGACTTCGTGACCGTGAAGAAGTGTTTATCCCAAGGAAAGAGCAAGGGATGGCGGGGATTCCTTGCTTAATTACAGAGGAAGGTTCATTCATTTTTGAAGTGAGTGACTTAGAAGAAAGGTATCTTTAATCAGTGGAGTTTCCTAAAGAATCATTGCAGACAGTCCTTTCCTTTTATTTTGTTGGAATCAATAGTTTATTATTCATTTTGATGGGAATTGATAAGTGTTGTGCAATTTTAAAAAAATGGAGAATTTCAGAGAAAACTTTATTGTTGCTTGGAATTCTTGGTGGAGGTTTTGGGGGCCTACTTGGGTTATTCATTTTTAATCATAAAAAGAGGAAAAACTATTTTTTAATTACTTTTCTAGTGAACATTTTTTTCTGGTTAGTTATTGGGGTAGTTTGGATGTATAGAAAGTAGGGTACATGAATAAACAAGAGAGATTTTATTTTGATATTTGGATTGCTTTATTAAGTATGTTGTCAGGAATGGTTAATGTATTGACCTTGTTATTGTTTTTAACACCTGCGACTCATTTTACCGGGAATATTACGCAATTTGTTTTAGCATTAAATCAGGGGGAATGGGTTATAATGATTCGCCTTTTAGGAATGATCATCTGTTTTGGTGGAGGCGGTGTGCTATCGGGGATTTTATTTTCTAAGAAAAAATTTGAACCTACTAAACGATATGGTCTTTTACTGTTAACATTCGGCATCATTATGTTAGTATTATTTTTGTTAGGGCTCAGAGATGAACGCTGGCTCTATTATTTCTCATTTGTCGTGGGAACACAAAATGGAATGTTTATTTATTATCATGGAATGATTGTGCGAACCTCACATTTTACCGGATATTTAACCGATATTGGAGTGGTAATTGGGCGTCTAATTCGAGGGCAAAAGAAAGATCGTTGGAAAGTACTTTTCTATTTTACAAGTATGTTATTTTTTGGGATTGGGGGAACTATTTCTTTCCAATTTTTCCAACTCTATTCGGATGCGACGATTGTGTTAATTAGTGTGGGATATATGATTCTTGGTTTTTATTATTTTTCATTCCGTAAACTATTCTTTCATTAGGAGGAAATTGTATGAAGGTTTTAATTGTTGTAGATATGCAAAATGATTTTGTAGATGGAGTATTGGGGTCCAAAGAAGCCGTTTCGATGATTGATACTGCGGTGGAAACCATTACCTCATTTGATGGGAAAGTATTTTATACTCAGGATACTCATGGAGAAGACTATCTAGATACTGAAGAAGGCCGTCATTTACCGGTCGTTCACTGTATTAAAGGAAGCCAAGGGTGGAAAATTCATCCCAAAATCGAAAAAGCATTATTATTAAAAGATGCAACAGGAATTGAAAAATCTACATTTGGTTCTGAAAAGTTAATGGGGATCATTGAAAAGGAAGTTCCTGATGTAGAAAGCATTACACTTATCGGAATTTGTACAGATATTTGTGTCATCAGTAATGCTATGCTTGCTAAAGCGCATTTTCAAAATACACCTGTTACCGTTATTTCTAGTGCTTGTGCTGGAGTTACACCAGAAAGTCATGAGAATGCCTTAGCAGCAATGAAGATGTGTCATATCGAAATTCAATAATGGAGGAAGCATATGAAAGAGCAAGATCCAAAAGATAGAATTAGAGAAATGTCCGTGTTGAATCTCATCATGTTGTTGGGGATTGCTATCGGATTTGGGATTGGTATTCTAATTGATAATATGATTGGCGGGATTGCCATTGGGATGTTAGGGGCATTTATTTGCCGTCTATTATACATTCGTAAAAAATATAAAGAAATCAATCCAAAAGATAAGAAAGAGTAGGCACATTTGTTGCACTACTCTTTTTTCATTGTCATAATGGAGAAAAATGAATGGAGGGAATTTTAATGGAACAATTTGCAAAAGATGTAAGTCAATTTGTGGAAACAACTGCTGAGAAAGTAGAAGCGTTAATCGATGAAGGAAAGGAAGTCGTTCTTTTTGTAGGACGCCCAACCTGCCCATATTGTCGTCGTTTTGCTCCAAAGATGAACGAAGCACGTGAAGCTTTAGGAAAAGAAATGTACTTTATTAACTCAGAAGACAGAACAAATGAAGCTTTAGCAGCATTCCGTTCTAAATACAATATGCCAACAGTACCTGGTTTACTCGTTGCTCGTGATGGAAACGTTCGTGTAGTTTGTGATTCATCACAAAGTGTTGAACAAATTAAAGCATTTATTGGTTAAGAAGACCAAATCCATTTTTAAAGACTCTGCTTATGTAAGATAGCAGAGTCTTTTCGTTATTTAGAAAGCTATTCTACAAAATAAATACTTATTTTAGAATGTTAGAGAGTATGATAAAATAAATTGAAAACAAAGGAGGAGTACGATGAACGAAATTAAATGTCCACATTGCCAAACGGTCTTTACGATTGATGAGCATTCCTATGCGGATATTGTGAACCAAATTCGCACTAAAGAATTTGCAGAAGATGTCCACGCACAACTTGAAATGGCTAAGAAGCAATTTGAAACGGAAAAAGCCTTAAATAAAGAACAAGAAAAACGTCGCTATGACGAAGAACGAGCAAATTTTGAACAAAAGATTCTCTCTTTGGAATTAGCATTGAAAAATGCAGATGTAAAAGAAGAAAAGAATGTTCAGGAGGCATTATTTAAAAAAGAGAAAGAGTTTAATGCACTTCAATCAGAGTTAGAACAGTTAAAACAACAATTGCAATTCAAGGAAGTAGAATTGTCTCAAAAATTCCAAGAAGATTTACATGAAAAAGAACGTACGATTCTTGAACTTAAACAAGCAAAAGAGTTGCAACAAAAAGAACAAGAAGTACAACAAACAGCCCTAAAAGAAAAATACGAATTAGAATTACGTTCAAAGAAAGATCAGTTCGAATTAGAGCTGAAGGCAAAAGATGAAGCGATTGCGTTCTATAAAGACTTTAAGGCAAAACAATCAACGAAGATGGTGGGAGAAAGCCTCGAACAACATTGCGAAATAGAATTTAATCGTCTTCGTATGACGGCGTTCCCTCGCGCGGAATTTGGAAAAGATAATGATGCCAAAACAGGAAGTAAGGGTGATTATATCTACCGTGAATATGATGAGAATGGAGTTGAAATTCTATCCATTATGTTCGAAATGAAGAACGAAAATGATGAAACAGCAACGAAGAAGAAAAACGAACACTTCTTCAAAGAGTTGGATAAGGACCGTCATGAAAAACAATGTGAATATGCGATTCTTGTCAGTCTCCTAGAAGCAGACAATGAACTCTATAACACAGGGATTGTTGATGTATCCTATCATTATCCAAAGATGTATGTTGTTCGACCACAATTCTTTATTCCAATAATCACATTGCTTCGTAATGCAGCATTAAATTCACTGCAATATAAACAAGAATTAGCCTTGATGCGTGACCAACATATTGATATTACGCACTTTGAAGAAGACCTTGAGACGTTTAAAAAAGGCTTTGCGCGTAACTATGAACTCGCAAGCAAGAAATTCCAAACGGCCATTGATGAAATTGACAAGACGATTAAGAGTCTTGAGAAGACAAAAGCGGCATTGCTTTCTTCTGAAAATAATTTACGTTTAGCCAATAATAAAGCAGAAGACTTAACTGTTAAGAAACTCGTGAAGAACAATCCAACGATGAAACAACGATTTGAAGAATTGGAGTAAATGGAAGTCCTTCTAAGAGCAGAATCTAATTTGCGAAAATATCGATAACTGTTCTCATTTAGAATTAAAAATAGGAAAAATGACAACATTCTATGAACACTTAAAAAATATTGAAAAATAAAGAAAAATTACTGTTTAAAGCGAATGATATCGTTTGCTTTTTATGTACCGAATGTGTAGGATATAAGAGTATAGATAATAATTATTCTTATCTAGAACAATAATAAACAAAAGTGTTTATAGGAGGAAATTTGATGAAAGTTGTAGTAGTTGGATGTACTCACGCGGGTACTGCTGCAGTCAAAACAATTTTAAATGACAATCCAGGAACAGAAGTCGTTGTATACGAAAGAAATGATAATGTTTCATTCTTATCTTGTGGGATTGCTTTATACGTAGGAGGAGTTGTTAAAGACCCTCAAGGACTATTTTATTCTAGTCCAGAAGAATTAGCTTCATTAGGAGCTACAGTTCGTATGGAACACGATGTAACAAGCATCGACACTGTTGGTAAAACATTAACAGTAAAAGACTTAAAAACAGGTGAAGAAAAGACTGATTCATTTGATAAATTAGTGTTAACAACTGGATCTTGGCCAATTCTTCCTCCAATCCCAGGACGTGAATTAGAAAACGTTCAATTATGTAAAAACTACAACCAAGCGAAAGAAATCTTTGCTAAGAAAAACGATAAGAAGAAAATCGTTGTTGTCGGTGGTGGATACATCGGTATCGAATTAGTTGAAGCTTTCGCATTAGAAGGTAAAGAAGTAACATTAGTAGACGGTTTAGACCGTATCTTAAACAAATACTTAGACCCAGAATTCACTGACATCTTAGAAGATGACTTACGTGCACGTGGCGTAAACGTTCGCTTAAACGAAATGGTTAAATCATTCGAAGGCGAAAACGGCGTTGTAAACAAAGTTGTAACTTCAGGTGGCGAATACGAAGCTGACATGGTTATCTTATGTGTTGGTTTCCGTCCAAACAACGACTTAGTGAAAGACCAATTAGAAACAATGCCTAACGGTGCCATCATCGTTAACGACTACATGGAAACATCTGCTAAAGATGTATATGCTGCAGGTGATAGCTGTGCGGTTAACTACAATCCAAATGGTGGACATGCATATATTCCATTGGCTACGAACGCTGTACGTATGGGTTCATTAGTAGGTAAAAACATCAACGGCCACAAAGTGAAATACCGTGGAACTCAATCAACATCTGGATTACACTTATTCGGATGGAACATTGGTTCAACTGGGGTTAACGTAGGTAGCGCACCTCACTTCGGTTTAGATGTACGTTCTGTATACGTGGTAGATAACCACCGTCCAGAATTCATGCCAACATACGAAAAAATATACATGAAATTAGTTTATGAAGTAGGTACAAACCGTATCGTAGGTGGACAAGTAATGTCTAAATACGACTGTACAGCTTCTGCAAACACATTGTCATTAGCAATCCAAAACAAAATGACAATCGAAGACTTAGCTTATGTAGACTTCTTCTTCCAACCAGTATTTGACCGTCCATGGAACTACTTAAATATCTTAGGACAAGCTGCTGTTGAACAAGAACGCGTATTAGCAGAAGGTAAATAATACACTTTTGAAAGAGGATGCTTGCATCCTCTTCGTTGTGTCCTTTTCCTCGAATGCCCAAAATTCACTTATAAGTGAATTTTGGGCATTTTTACTTTGAAAAAGATTTTTTAAAAAGTGATAAAAAATCCACATAGGACCTTTTCAAAGCTGATTCGACCGTTTCTTCCTAGAAGAAAAAAGGCTGTATTTATGATACAATAATTGAGATACAATAAGAGAAGTGTGGAATTCACTAAAAGAAAAGGGAGAGGACAGTTGTGCAGAGACTGAAAAAGTTTGGAAGCAGGCTTTGGAATATTATTCAAGAAAATTTAATGCACG
This sequence comes from uncultured Granulicatella sp., assembly GCF_938030755.1. Classification (GTDB taxonomy): domain Bacteria; phylum Bacillota; class Bacilli; order Lactobacillales; family Aerococcaceae; genus Granulicatella. The sequence continues at coordinate 64,671 of NZ_CALHIF010000056.1, forward strand.
TGAATATTGGTGTAGAATCTGCTGCACTAACGTATTATATTTTGCTATCCATTATTCCGATTATTATGTTAATTGCCAATATCATCCCACTTTTACCAATCCCTGTTGATGTTATTTTTAAAACGATGAAAACTATTTTTCCTGCGGATATTAATGAAGTATTAATTCCGATTCTAAGGAATTACCTTGGTAATTTTAATGGTGGAGCTCTTTCATTGGGTCTTTTAATTTTATTTTGGCCTGCTTCTCAAATGTTTAGTAGTTTGCAAAGAGCATTGAATGTTTTATATGGAGCTCCTGTTCGAAGAAATTTTATTTTTGAGAGATTTTTTGCGATTGTCATTGCGATGGCTGCAATTTTAATGATTTTTGCCGTTTCTGTAGTATTCATTTTTGGAGAGCAATTTTTACGTCTTATAGGAGAGTTTTTCTCGTTAAATTTATCAAGCATTATTTTAGATTTTTCTTTTATCAAATGGGGAATGCTTTTCATAACGGTCTTTTTATTACTAAGTTTTATGTATTTTACAATTCCAAATGTAAAATGGTCGTTCCTTTATGCTTTGCCTGGAGGATTCTTTGCAACCATTGGATTTGTATTAATTTCGCAACTATTTTCGATTTATATCCACTATGCGGGGCGCAGTTTAACAGCAAATGGTGCATTTGGGACATTGATTGTATTTATGATTTGGCTGTATTTTATAGCTAATGTAATGATTTTAGGCGGAGTTCTGAATGTCATTATTTATCGATTTAGACACCCTAAAAAAGAAACTGAAGGAGTAACTGATGAAAAAAAAGAACTTAATGTACAATGATAAAGATTCACGAATCGATTATGGTGTCATTCTTCCGGTATTGTTATTAGCATTTATTAGTATTGCTACACTATTTTCTACGACATATTTAATTAGTGGAAATGGTTCATTGAGAATGGTACTCATGCAAGTTTTGTGGTATGTAGTTGGAGTCATTGCAATTATTGTAATTATGCAATTTGATTCGGAGCAACTGTGGAAACTAACCACTTGGGGTTATATTTTAGGGTTACTTCTGCTATTAGCGGTTCTCTTTCTTTATGATAGAGCCACATTTGCAGATACAGGAGCGAAGAGTTGGTTCAGATTCGGTACCTTTTCCTTCCAGCCTTCAGAGGTCGTGAAGATTTTTTATATTTTAATCTTAGCTAAAGTCGCGACTTCTCATAACATGAAGACAAAATATAAAACTAGAAAAACAGACTGGCAATTATTCGTTAAATTAGTGTTATGGGCTTTCCCGGCATTGGTCTTAGTAATCCTACAAAATGACTTAGGAACGACTTTAGTTTTCTTAATGATTCTGGGTGGGATTATGATTATGTCCGGGATTAGTTGGAAGATCCTCCTTCCAATTATTATTACAGTGATTTTAATTGGGGCCCTTTTAATTTATTTAGTAGTGTATAACCGTCATTTACTATTAAATATCGGATTTAAAAATTATCAATTTGCTCGTATCGATTCATGGTTAGATCCATATCGTGATCAAGGCGGAAATGGTTTCCAATTGTTCCAAAGCTTAAAAGCAATTGGTTCTGGTCGGATGTTTGGTAAAGGATTTGGAGTCTCTGATGTTTATGTTCCTGTTCGAGAATCTGACCTGATTTTTGCGACAATTGGAGAAAATTTTGGGTTCTTAGGAGGAACATTCTTAATCGCGATTTACTTTATTTTGATTTATCAAATGATTCGCGTTTGCTTTGATACGAAGAATGAATTTTATACTTATATCGCAACAGGTGTTATTATGATGATTCTATTCCACGTTGTTGAGAATATTGGAATGACTATTGGGCTATTACCACTTACAGGGATTCCTTTACCATTTATTTCTCAAGGGGGGTCGAGTCTGCTTGGAAATATGATGGGGATAGGACTGATTATGTCCATGCGATACCACTTCAAGAGCACCATATTTGATGATGAAGAAGATGCATTCGGAGCGAAACACCAGGATGCGACTATGTTACGTTTACGTCAGGAGGATGGAAAATGATTGTATATATTCACCCAACATGTACAACTTGTAAGAAAGCTTTAAAATGGTTTGAATTAAATGGAGTGAAGTTTGAGCAAAGAGATATTCGAGAGAACCCTCCAACTGCAAAAGACCTTTTATCCATTAAGAAAAATCAGAACTTAGAGTGGAAGAAAGTGGCGAATACGAGTGGAGAACTTTACCGCTCGCTTGGCCTAAAAGATAAACTGTCTTCGATGAGTGATGAAGAAGCAGCAAGTCTCCTATCAAGTAATGGGATGTTAATTAAACGTCCGCTTGTATTGAATGATGGTGAAGCGACATTCGGTTTTAAAGAAGAAGTTTACGAAGAGAAATGGAAGAGATAAGATGAAGAAATATAGTGAAAATGGACTTTGGATTCAAAAAAAAGGAGGAGAATATGTAATCGGTCTTTCTCCTAAAGGGCAAGATGATCTTGGCGATGTGAGCTTTGTTGAATTGCTTAAAAATGAAGTAGTAACGACAGAAGATTCCATTATTAGTGTAGAAGCAGCTAAGGCAGTGACTGAATTGATATCTCCACTGAGCGGAACAGTCGTGGCTTTCCATGATGAGTTAGAAGATAATCCAGAATTCTTAAATGAATTAGAAGAAGAGAAAAACTGGATTGTTCGTTTAAATGGCGTAGATGAGGCGGAATTCAATGCTTTATTAGAGGAAGACCTTCCATGTGAACAATGTGAAGTGAAATAAAAGATAAAAAGAAAACTACAAATTCTCAATGAGTGAGAATTTGTAGTTTTTTATTTTGCATTTTTCTTTGAGCGATTGACGCGTTCCACAAAATTATCAAATAAACCTTGCATCACATTACTATCTTCAATTAATAGTTCAGGATGCCATTGAACGGCAACCACGCTTTGATCTTTTGATTTAGATTCGAATGCTTCAATAAGTCCATCCGTACTCCAAGCAACTGGAACGAAGTCAGAGGCCAATTGTTTAACCGCTTGGTGATGATAAGAGTTCACAGGAGTGGATGTTCCAAGTACACGAGAAAGTTCGCTACCACTTGCGATTTGTATCGTATGAGTTGGTTGGCTCGGCATTGTTTTTTGTGTATGTTTCACAGAAATATTATCATATTGTGATTCAATATCTTGGTAGAGTGTTCCGCCAAGTGAGACGTTCAGAATTTGTAAGCCGCGACACACTGCAAAAATTGGTTTGTGTTGTCTATAAGCTTCTTTAATGAGCTCAATTTCAAACGCATCACGAGCAGGATAAGTACGTGCCAAGTTAAGATGTGGTTCTTCACCATATAGAAGTGGCGAAACGTCTTGTCCACCTGCTAATAAAAGTCCATCAAGTCGAGAAATGAATTCTTTTGCAAATTCTGGGTTACTAATGGGAATAATGACAGGAATCGCATTTGCCTTTTCAAGACCACGAACAAAACCATTTGGCGCATACGATAAAATGTAGCGATCTTCTTCCGTGTTATCTTGGCGATGATTTCCTGCAATACCAATAAGTGGATAAGCTTGCATGTGCATCAGCCTTTCTTTCAAAAATATGTTCCATCATACCTCATTTTCATGAAAATGAAAAGCATTATTACACGATTTCAAAGCGCGCCTATTTGCGAATCGTTCTCAATTAGGATAAAATAAGACAGAATAGAATGATTATAAAGGAGAATGAATCGTGGCAACTTTAGAGATTAAAAATCTACATGTATCGATTGAAGACAAAGAAATTTTAAAGGGCGTTAATTTAACGATTAACACTGGAGAAATTCACGCAGTCATGGGACCAAACGGAACTGGGAAATCAACACTTTCCGCAGCCATTATGGGTCATCCAAGTTATGAAGTAACGAAAGGAGAAATTCTATTAGACGGCGAAAACGTTTTAGAAATGGAAGTAGACGAACGCGCTCGCGCTGGTCTATTCTTAGCGATGCAATATCCAAGCGAAATCGTTGGGGTGACAAACGCAGAATTCATGCGTTCAGCTATCAACGCACGTCGTGAGGAAGGCGACAAAATGGGGGTTCGTGAATTCATCAAGAAATTAGATGAAAAAATGGCCCTATTAGATATGCCAGAAGAAATGGCAGAACGTTACTTAAACGAAGGATTCTCAGGCGGGGAAAAGAAACGTAACGAGATTCTTCAATTATTAATGATCGAACCAACATTTGCGATTCTAGACGAAATCGACTCAGGATTAGATATTGATGCCTTAAAAGTTGTTTCTCGTGGTGTAAATGCGATGCGTGGAGACAATTTTGGATCATTAATTATTACACACTACCAACGTCTTTTAAATTACATTGAACCTGATGTAGTACATATTATGATGGATGGCCGTGTTGTGATGACAGGAGATGCGTCTCTTGCTCGTCGCCTAGAAGCTGAAGGATACAAAGGAATTAGTGAAGAATTAGGAATCAAGATTGAACATCAAGAGTAGGAGTGAGATTGTGGCAGAGACAAAATTAACCATAACACCAGAAGAAATCACCGCATTCTCTCTTACAAAGAATGAACCGGAGTGGTTTCTACAAACACGTCTTAAAGGCTTAGAACTTGCTAAAACGCTAGATTTACCTTTTATTGAACGTGTGAAATTCCACCGTTGGAACTTATTTCAATCTTCAATCGGAGAAGGTACTTCAATGATTGAGGAGCTTCCAAAAGTGATTCCAACAGCAGCTGGAAGTGCAAAAATCGTTCAACTAGGTGCGGTATCTTATTGGGAAGAAATGAATGCTGAAACAGCCATGAATGATGTTCTAGTGATGGATTTATTTGACGCTTTGGAACAATATCCAGAGCTTGTTAAACCGTACTATATGACAAAAGCAGTACCAGTCGATGAAGATAGCTTAACGGCTTACCACGCAGCTATGGTCAACTCAGGAGTATTTATTTATATTCCTAAAAATGTAGCCGTGGAAGAAATTATTGAATCTCATTTTGTTCAAAATAACTTAGTGGACGAAGCGTTCGTGAAACACGTTTTAATCGTAGCGGATGAAAATAGCTCTGTCTCTTATGTGGAACGTTTTGAGAGTGTTGGAGACAAAAAGAATACAGCAAACATTGTTGTAGAAGTGATTGCAAAACAAGGAGCGAAAGTTCAGTTTGCGGCTGTTGATACTTTAGATCAATCAACAGATGCATATGTGAACCGTCGTGGCTATCTTGAAAAAGATGCAACGATTAACTGGGCACTTGGCATTATGAATGACGGAAATGTGATTGCAGACTTCGACTCTGAATTACGAGGAGATGGCTCTCATTCACAAGTGAATGTGATCGGTATTTCTACAGGACGCCAAGTACAAGGAATTGATACACGTGTGACAAACTATGCGCCACATTCAGTAGGACACATCTTACAGCACGGTGTTATTTTAGATAAATCAACCTTAACGTTTAACGGAATTGGACATATTATTAAAGGAGCGAAATTCGCAGATGCCCAACAAGAAAGCCGTGTACTCATGCTTTCAGAAGGCGGACGTGGGGACGCGAACCCAATTCTATTAATCGATGAAAATGAAGTAACGGCTGGACACGCAGCAAGTGTGGGACAAGTGGATGATGAACAATTATTCTACTTAACAAGCCGTGGAATCTCAGAAGCTGAGGCAAAACGCCTCGTGATTCGTGGCTTCTTAGGAGCCGTGATTCGTTCAATCCCTTCAAGTACTCTTCAAAAAGAACTTGTAGATATGATTGAACAAAAGTTGGTTGCAAGCTATGATTAGTAAAACAATTCTAGAAGACTTTCCGATTTTAAAGCGTGAAGTTAACGATGAAGTGCTTGTCTATTTAGACAATGCGGCAACCACGCAAAAGCCAAGCCAAGTTGTAGAAGCTGTTGAGAAATTCTATGATACTCATAATGCGAATATTCATCGTGGGGTGCATACATTAGCACAAGAAGCCACTGACTTGTATGAAGCGGCTCGAGCTAAAGTGGCGAAATTTATCAATGCTAGTAGTGCCAAAGAAGTGCTCTTTACGCGTGGAACGACAACCAGTTTAAACTGGGTTGCACAAGGATTTGCACCAGGACGCTTGCGAAAAGGGGACGAAATTTGGATTAGCCCGGCTGAGCATCATTCGAATGTGGTTCCTTGGCAACAAGTGGCCAAACAAACAGGAGCCGTTTTACGTTATTTTTCATTAACCAAAGAGGGCGAATTAGACCTCGAAGCAGCAGAACAGTTCTTAACTGAGAAGGCGAAAATCGTGTCGATTAACCACGCCTCAAACGTTCTTGGAACGGTAACGGATGCCAAGCGTGTAGCCGAGATGGTTCATGCAGTAGGAGGCATCCTCGTTGTGGATGGTGCTCAAGCAGCGCCGCATCAAAGAGTGGATGTCCAAGCGTTAGATTGTGACTTCTATGCCTTTAGCGGTCATAAAATGCTGGCTCCTACAGGGATTGGTATCTTATATGGAAAAGAAGCACTTCTTCAAGAGATGAATCCTGTAGAATTCGGCGGCGAAATGATTGATTTCGTGTACGATGAGGAGAGTACATGGAATGAATTGCCGTGGAAATTCGAAGCCGGCACTCCAAATATCGCAGGAGCCATCGGACTAGCGGCTGCCATTGATTATTTGGAAGAAATTGGGATGGAGAATATCCATCAGCATGAACAAGAAATTATCACGGTTCTCTTACCGAAAATGCAAGAGATGGAAGGCGTTACGGTATACGGGCCAAGTGATCCAGAAAGACATTCTGGAGTCATTAGTTTTACCATCGATGGTATCCATCCACACGACATCGCAACGGCTCTGGATATGGAAGGATTTTCGGTTCGCGCAGGACATCATTGCGCGCAGCCTTTAATGAGATGGCTCGATGTACCAGCAACATGTCGTGCAAGTTTTTATATGTATAACACGCTTCAAGAAGCAAAACAGTTTTTAGAAGCATTAGAAAAAGTAAAGGAGTTTTTCCAATATGGCCTTATCTAAATTAGATCAGCTTTATCGTCAGGTGATTTTGGATCATTCTTCTCATCCGCACCATAAAGGATTGGTGGATGATGCGAGCATTCCAACGATTGAATTTAATAATCCAACGTGTGGAGATGTGTTGCAGTTGCAACTGATTGTAAACGACATCGGCGTGATTGAAGATGTTCACTTTGACGGACACGGCTGTACGATTAGTATGGCGAGTGCCAGCATGATGAGTGATGCGATTATTGGAAAAACGATTGACGAAGCAGTCTCTTTAGCCGAAGACTTCTCTAGTCTGGTTCAAGGGGAAACTGTGGATGAAGAACCTTTAGGGGATGCGGCGCTCCTTGCCGGTGTTCAAAAATTTCCAGCGCGTATTAAATGTGCCACTCTTGCGTGGAAAGCATTAGAGCGTGCAGTAGAAAACGAGAAATCATAAGAAAGTGGTGACAAAATGAGTGGAGTTCCTGAATTAGCCGATTACAAATATGGCTTTCATGAGGATGTAACACCTGTTTATGAAACAGGAATGGGATTAAGTGAAGAAGTCGTGCGTACGATTTCAAAAGTGAAGAACGAACCACAATGGATGCTTGATTTCCGATTAAAATCATTGAAGACATTCGAAAATATGCCAATGCAAACATGGGGTGCGGACCTATCAGACATTGATTTTGATGCAATTACTTATTTTAAACGTGCCAGTGATAAGCCAGCGCGTTCATGGGATGATGTTCCTGAAAAAATTAAAGATACCTTCGAGAAAATCGGGATTCCTGAAGCAGAACGTGCGTATTTAGCTGGAGCTTCTGCGCAATTTGAATCTGAAGTGGTTTATCATAATATGAAAGAAGAATTCGATAAACTGGGAATTATTTTTACAGATACGGATTCTGCTTTGAAAGAATATCCAGAATTATTCGAAAAATACTTCGCCAAACTTGTACCACCAACGGATAACAAGTTAGCAGCTTTAAACTCAGCAGTATGGTCAGGTGGAACGTTCATCTATGTACCAAAAGGCGTGAAATGTGATGTGCCACTTCAAACGTATTTCCGTATCAACGACCAAAACATGGGACAATTCGAGCGTACGCTCATCATCGTGGATGAGGGGGCTAGCGTACACTATGTTGAAGGATGTACAGCTCCAACGTATTCTTCAAATAGTTTACATGCAGCAATTGTTGAAATCTTCGTTGAAGAAGGTGGATATTGCCGCTATACAACGATTCAAAACTGGTCGGATAATGTGTATAACTTGGTAACGAAACGTGCCAAAGCAGCTGCTTACGGAACCGTTGAGTGGATTGATGGAAACCTTGGTGCAAAGACAACGATGAAATATCCTTCAGTATTCCTTGAAGGACCATACGCCAAAGGAACAATGTTATCGATTGCGTTTGCCGGAGAAGGCCAACACCAAGATACAGGTGCGAAAATGATTCACAATGCGCCACATACTTCAAGTTCAATCGTTTCAAAATCGATTGCTAAAGATGGCGGAGCGGTGAACTATCGTGGTCAAGTGACGTTCAGTAAAAAATCAGATTATTCGATTTCTCATATTGAATGTGACACGATTATTATGGATGACAAGTCGAAATCAGATACAATTCCATTTAACGAAATTCATAATGATAAAGTGGCTTTAGAACATGAAGCCAAAGTGTCAAAAATTTCAGAAGAGCAATTGTTCTACTTGATGAGTCGTGGAATTAGCGAGTCAGAAGCTACAGAAATGATTGTTATGGGATTCGTTGAACCATTTACAAAAGAACTTCCAATGGAATACGCTGTTGAATTAAACCGTTTAATTGCTTACGAGATGGAAGGGTCCGTTGGATAGATGATATAAGCCAAGAAACTTTGATTGAATCGGGTTTCTTGGCTATTTATATTCATAACTCTATTGAATATAATCTTTAGTAATTATATGATTATAGTAGTTCAACGATAAATTAAAATCGAGGGATATGTTTATGATTAGTGAAGAATATATAGAAAGAGAAAAACGAGTAGCAGAATGCTATAAGAGATACTTTGATTCTAGACCAGAATTAAAGGAAGAGTCAGAAAAATTATATAATTTGTATAATAATGATAAAATTTCATTTGAAGAATACAGAAAAAAATCACTAGAACTTGGTAA